>NZ_CAXAPD010000001.1:0-375029 GCF_963970515.1 Pseudomonas sp. RL_5y_Pfl2_73
CGCTGATTCATGCGCCCAGTTCTACCAAGAACAAAGATGGAAAGCGCGATCCTGAGATGCATCAGACCAAGAAAGGCAACCAATACTACTTCGGTGCCAAAGCCCACATCGGTGTCGACGATGAGTCGGGCCTGGTGCACAGCGTGGTGGTCACGGCGGCCAATGTGGCCGACGTCACGCAGGTCGACAAACTGCTGCATGGCGAGGAAAACGTGATCTGCGCCGATGCTCCGCCGTCATCGGCAGCGCCGGCTCCCCCTCATCCATCCCAGCCTTCGCCGCCGGATCCTGCTGCCCAACCGCCGGTTTTGTACACCCGTCGCTTCCCGGACAATCCACCAACCCCAACGGATCCACCCACCCCGTCGGGTTCAGGGTGTACCGATACCCATTGAGCCCTCCCGCCAATTTGCTCGGGTCAGGCGTCAGGTAGCGGCCGGTTTCGGGATTGTAGTAGCGGTGGCGGTTGTAGTGCAGGCCGCTTTCGGGGTCGAAGTATTGGCCCTGGAAGCGCAGCGGTTGCTCAAGTTGTTCGCCGCCGCCGTGCTGCAGTTCGGTGAGTTGGCCGTAGCCGTTGTAGCGCGCCGACCAGACGATCTGGCCGCTGTAGCTGGTCAGTTCCTGGGGCGTGCCCAAGTGGTCGAGGTGGTAGTAGAACGGCGTGGCTTTTTCCGGGCCTTCGCCATCAAGCATTGCCAGTGGGCGGAAGGTGCCGGGTTCGTAGACGTAGCTGCGGTGGTGGCGCGGGCTGTTTTCGGCGACGACCTGGTCGCCCTGCCAGAAAAACTCCGTGGTCAGGCCGTCCACGGTCTTGCTGATGCGTCGGCCAAAGGCGTCGTAGCGGTAGGAGGTTTCGCGGCCGTCGGCGCCGGTGATGCCGATCAGGCGGTGTTGACTGTCGTAGTGGTAGGCGCTGACCAGGGCCTGGCCGAGGCGTTCGCGGATCTGGTTGCCGAAGGCGTCGTAGTCGTAGTGGCGGTCGCCCTCCTTCAGCAGGCGGTTGCCCTTGAGGGTGATCGGGCCGGGCCGGTCCTGCATCATCAGGTTGCCGGCCGGGTCGTGGCAGAAGTGTTCCGGCGGTTCGCTGTGGGAAAAGTCGATGCGGGTCAGGCGATCCAGCGGGTCGTATTGGTAGCTGCGACGGCTTCGGTTGTCGGAAAGGGTTTGCAGGTTGCCCCGGGGGCTGTAGGCATAATCGCGCCAGAACAGTTGCTGCTGTTGGCTCTGCCACACGGTCTGGGCCTTGAGGCGGCCCTGTTCGTCGTAGTCGTAGTCACTGAGCAGCCGCCCCTGCCGACGTTGCCGCTCGCGACCGCCGTCAAACCGGTGTTCGGTCAGGCGTGAGCCGTTGAGGTCGATGGCGGTCAGTGCGCCACCTGGGGCATGGTGGTAGTCGAGCTGGCTGTCGTCCGGCAGGCGCAGGTGGTTGAGGCGCCCACAGGCGTCGTAGCGATAACGCAGGGTGCCCCAGCCCTGGTGCTCGCAGACCAGCCGGTCCTGGGCGTCGTATTCGAAGGCCAGGGGATGATCGCTGCCGTCGTTGACGTGGACCAATCGGCCCAGCTCGTCGTAGCGGTAGTCGATGGCCTGGCCGTCGGGCAAGATCTTGAGCCGCAGCCGCCCGGCCGCGTCACGCTGGTACTGGGTGAGCCGTTGCGAACCGTCCTCGCCGTACTCGGTTTTTTCCAGCAGGTGGCTGTTGAGGTCGTAGGCGTAGGCGGTGCGTTGGCCGTCGAAGCCGACTTGTTGTCGGATCAAGCCGTTGGGCGTGTAGTCCAGCTGATATTTTTCGCCGGATTCGTTTTCGATTTCGGTCAGCAACAGCCGCGCCGAGTCGTAGCGGTACTTCAGCTCGCTACCGTCGGGGCTCAGGCGACGGCTGACCAGGTGCAGGTCGTCGGCATATTCGTAGCGGGTCAGCCGGCCCTGCTCATCGCGCTCGGCGGTGACCTTGCCGTAGGCGTTGTAGCTCCAGGCACGGGTCGCGCCGGTGGGCAAGGTGGTCTGAAGCAAGCGCCCCACGGCATCCCATTGGTAATGAGTGACGGCGCCGTGTTCGTCCTGGCGAGTCAGCAAACGCCCCAGGGCGTCGTAGGAAAAACACCGGCGACCGCCGTCGGGCAGGATCGCTTCGGTCAGTTGGCCCAGGCGACTCCAGGTGAAGCGATGTTCGCCACCGTCCGGGTCATACGTCGCCAGCAATTGCCCGTGGGCGTCGTAGGCATATTCCGTGCGCCGGTCGTCCGGATCGATGAAGACGATCACGTCACCCAGGGCATTGCGCCAGTAAGTGCACACGGCCTTGCCGCGCGCACGGGTGTGCAGGAAACCGTTGCGGTATTCGTAGGACGTCGGCGCCTCGTCCGGAGGAATCAGCGCCACCAGCCGTCCGACGTCGTCGTAGCGGTATTCGCTAACGCTCCCCAATGGGTCCTGTTCAGCGATCAGCCGGCCCTGTTCGTCGTAGGCCTTGAGGTGCTCGCCGCCGTCGGGCTCGACCTTGCGCACCAGCCGCGCCCGCTCGTCGTGGACATACACTTCCTGGCTGCCATCCAGATGCCGGGCCGTGACGCTGCCGTCTTCGCCCCAGGTATAGCGGCTATCCATCTGCGCAAACGAAGCCCAATGCCGTACGCAGCGGGACGCCGGCCCGGCGCCTTGCCACTCCCAGTAGAAACTCGCCCCGCCGGCCAGTTGTCGCTGGAGGATGACGTGCTGGTCGTCGTAGTCGTAGCGCTCGCTTTCCCCGGCGGCATTGGTCGCTTCGATCAGTCGGAAACGTCCGTCGTAGCGGTAGGACACCAGCGTCTGTTCGGTCCGCCAGGCTTCGTCGAGGGTGATGGCGGGATGGAAGCTCTGGTAGTCGACGGCGATCAGGTGGCGCTGCTCGTACCGCAGGCGCAAGGAACGCCCGCCACCGTTGTCCAAACGGCAGATGTCGCCGTGGATGTTGCGCTGGAGGGTCAGGCGGTTGTCATAGCGGTCGCTGAGGCCACTCAGGTGGCCGTCGCGAAAATGTAGGAACGCTGCGTTTTCGCCAGGCTGGGCGACGATCAGTTCGTCCGGCTCAGTGCCCAGGTAGATCGCCGCCCGGGCCAGGCTGTTGTGGATCGCCGGACGCTGGGCGTTGGGCAGTGGAAAGGTCGTGCGGCGGTTTTCCTGGTCGACCCAGGTGACCTGCTCGCCGTCGAGCTCCAAGCGATGGGTCAGGGCATGGCTCCAGCCGCGCCCGAGGCCGACGTCCAGGTCGGCGGCGCTGGTGCGGTACAAACGGGTGAAGACGAACGGCAAGCGGCCATCGAGGGTGCCGTCGTCGAGGGTCAGCAGTTCTTCGCCGGTGACCATCGACACCGGGCAGCCGACTGCCTGGGTTTGGGCCGCGGTGTCGGCGGGGTCGCCGTTGGGGTTTTTCGATTGGGCGGGGGCGTCGTCGTGATGTTCGTGTTTTTTCAGCATGGCGTTGCGCTGCGCACCCCAGTGCAGTTGCATCCGGCCCTTTTTCACCCCGGCCGCGATACCGCGTGCCGCCACGGTTTTGTAGCGGTCCACGTAGCTCATGAAGCCGTTGACCACTGCGAAGATCGCACGGATGAAACGCTGCATGGCGTTCAGCAGGGTTGCGCCGTGCCTGGCCAACCGCATCGACAGGTAGGCAATCCCGGCCCCCGCCCCGGCAAAGGTCAAGACCACGCCGATCAGTAAGTCGATCACCAGTTGCACCGCGACAGTCGAGAGCCCTTTGGCCGTTTCGCCAGCGACTTCACTGGGCGGCAACATCTCCAGCCAGAGACTGGCGGTGCGCACCAACAGGCACAGTGCCGCTTCGTCGCTGGCCAGCAGTTGCAGCTTGGCCATCACCTGCGGTGTTTTTTCCGCCAGGTCCTCCAGCTGCGTGGCGCTTTCACCCAACCGCTCAACAAACTGACCAGGGTCCTTGAGGATGTCTGAGAGCAAGCCGATGCTGTCCCACACACTTTCAATCGCCGCCCAACTACCGGCGAGCAAGCCGTTGCCCACCGCAGTTGCCGACGTCGCCAAGGACTGCTGCGCCCATCGCGGCTTGAAGCCCTGCCACTCGCCGCGCAGCCAGTCCGTCAGATCGGTGCTCAGGCCATCGTAGGAAGAAAACAGATTCGCGATTTGCTTGGCGGACACCTCGCCCTGAACGTGAGCCCGATAGGACTTGCCCGCCTCCCCCGTGAAGGTCCCCAGGCCTTGGGCATCCAGGGTGACCGGCGTGACCTCGCCGCTGGCCACATCCACCACATCCACCACGATATCGCCCAGCGGGATGTCGTACACCGACTCGAACTTGCTTTCGATCGTCAACGGCCCACCCTTGGGGCACTGGACGACTGTGGAGAGAAAATCATCGTCACCGGTGCTGACAGTGGTGGTGCTGTCGCCGAAGCGGATCACCCGCTCCATGCCCATCAGTGACGGCAGGTCTGCCGCATGACTGGCCCGGTCCGCTGCTCTGCTGTACCAGCGCTCGAGGTGCTCGCGGTAGATCGACAGGGTGTCTTTGAAGCTGTCGAGTTCCTGCTCGATACGGCTTACCTGATCCATCAGGACAGGGCTCTCTCACGGGCCGGCAGGAAAAAACGGTCGAACATGGGCAGACGTCTCGCAGCGCTCAGGGAGCGCGAGACTTTGCCGGGGATGGCAGGGGAATTAAGTCAGGGGGAGGAGACAGAGTGCGTAGGGCGATTCGCTAAATTCGTCTGGCTTGCACAACGAATCGCCTGTGAACACCCCTAGAGATCGCGAGTTTCAAGTGATTTGAGCTTGGTCTCGGCCAGCGGGTGCCCGGCTTTCGCCGCCAAGGTCCACCAACGTGCCGCTTCCACCGGGTCCGGCGCCTTGCTGGTTGTGCCGGCCAGGCTGATCACGCCAACCTGGTAGGCGGCCTTGCCATCACCGGCCAATGCAGCCAGCCGCAGCAGGCGAATCCCTTCTTCACGGGCCCCCAGCCCTTGGCCGCGAAACGTGAGGATGTGCCCATAGAAGCTCTGTGCACCGACGTCGCCCAAGTTCGCCATGCGCGAGAACTGCCCCTCGAGCCAGGCCCAGCCACGCGGCTGGCGGACGAACCAGGACCAATGAAACAACCGACGCGCCAACCAGTAACCGGCCAGCGCCTTGAGTCGCCAGAGCACTCAGGCCTCCGCCGACTCGGGGTACTCGTATTCAAATACCCGAACCACTTCTGAAGCGTGCCAGGAAGCAGCGGCCACGCCATCGGAAGGCCCGGAAAAGCGACCCAGGCGTTCAACACATTCGAAGAACCCCGTACGCGGCAACCGACTGGCGCCCTGGCTGATCACCAATGAACTGCGCAGCGGCTGTTCCGCCCGGGCGTCCAGCGCCGCCAAGTGCTCAAGAGCCGCGGTCAAGGTCTGCATGGCCGGGCTGGGCAGTTGCAGACGCTCCAGCAAGGCGCGGTAGGTCAATAAATGGCGCTGGCGGCGTGCCTGGTCCAACTCCCCCAACAACCCATCCCAATGCTGCCGACTGATGCGTACACTCACGATTCTTCCCTCCAACCCGGCACCGTCAACTCCCAGGCCAGACTGCGCCGAATCGCGGCATCGGGCTGACGCTCGCCGCTCTCGATCAAGGCCAGATAAGACGGGCTGATACCTACCGTGCGGGCCAACGCCTCAATGGCGATGCCCTTCCCTTCGCGTAAACTGCGTAATTGATCCAGGCCAGGGAGAACCTGACCCGGTGCCGCCGCGTGACGGACTGTCGCTTCGCGCGGCGGAGCTTGATCGATGCCTGCTGCCTTCAACAACGACTGGTACTGATCCCACGACAAAACCGCGTATTCGGGTTCTCCGTCACGTGTGATTATTTGAATATCCATGTCTACCCCGTAGGACAACAACACTTAGCGAGTCAGCCTTTTTTCTTAGAAGTGTAATCCTAAATACCGGCTAAGGTCGCGGGGCGATGCATTCTCAGGGGCAAATGCTACCGAATCAGGTTTTTTTCTGGCCTTGGAGTTGGAGTTGTTCCGGGGTATCGGGAAGCCTTTCGACCCGGGCAAGCTTCTCGGGTGACTGTCGATAACGCCAGGCGCGGAAAGCCTCAAGCTCAACGTCGAGGGTTTTCATGACCCAGGCCAGCACGGCGATATCGTCGAACATGCCAAACATTGGCAAGATGTCTGGAATCGCATCCAGCGGGCTGAGGAAATACATGAGCCCTGCCACCACCGACAACATCGACTGGGCGCTGACAGCGCGGTATTCCCCTCGCCAGTAGGCCAGGCACAAGGCCTGCAACAGACGCAGGTCCTCCTTGAGCTTGCCCAACCGTCCGCCCTCCCGGGCGCCTTTGCTGGCAACAGCGAATAGCAATGTTGGCAATCGACCGCGGGCCAGCAGGCGGCCTGCCAAGGGCAGAAATCGCGCAAAATTCCACGGGGCCTTCATTTTTTCTCCCACTGAAATGTTATCCACACAAATTGTGGATAACCTTGTGAACAGAGCTGCATTTCATCGCTGAAGCCCCCGTTTCATAAGGGCCCGGCTTAGATCGGGCGTTTTTTACTCACATAAAAAAACCCAATTTTTCATTGACTTGACCGGCTGACTGCGTCTAGCGCAGCGCCTGTATTGCCTATGACTATACCCTGCATCATGCGTTCGGTTTTTTTGCCATTTTGCAGCAGCCCAGATGCGACAACGCCCCGCATAAGCGAGGCGTTGTCGTTCATAGCAGTCGCGATTACTTGACTGCGTCTTCTTTTGCCGGATCCTTGATCGCCAGCAGTTCCAGGTCGAACACCAGGACCGAGTTGGCCGGGATGGCCGGGCTCGGGCTCTGGGCGCCGTAGGCCAGGTCGCTCGGGATGTACAGCTTGTACTTCTCGCCGACGTGCATCAGTTGCAGGCCTTCGACCCAACCCGGGATCACGCCGCTGACCGGCAGGTCGATCGGGCTGCCACGCTCAACGGAGCTGTCGAACACGGTGCCGTTGGTCAGCTTGCCGGTGTAGTGGACAGTCACGACATCGGTCGCCTTAGGCTGTGGGCCGTCGGCTTTCTTGACCACTTCGTACTGCAGGCCGGAAGCGGTGGTGGTGACACCGGCTTTCTTGCCGTTTTCTTCGAGGAATTTCTTGCCGGCGGCTGCCGACTCTTCGCTCATCTTGGCCATACGCTCTTCGGCACGCTTTTGCAGCGCGGCAAAGGCTTCGACCAGTTCTTCGTCTTTCAGCTTCTGTTCTTTCTTGCCAACGGCATCTTCGATGCCCTGGGCGACCGCTTTGGAGTCCAGGTCATCCATGCCTTCCTGAGCCAGGCTCTTGCCCATGTTCAGGCCAATACCGTAGGAAGCTTTCTGCGCCGGGGTTTTCAGCTCTACGCTGGTCTGCGAGTCGCAACCCGCGAGTACCAGGCCAACCAGGGCCACCGCCGCCGCCAACCGATGCTGTTTCATGCTATTTCCTTGTTCATGCGCCTAAAGGGCAATCGAATAAAGCCGCGAGCTTATCAGGCGGCCACGACCAATGGCTACCGGCATGTGAGCCACAAAGTAATGATAAGTTCAGGTCCGCAAACGCTTTTTAAGCCTGGACGAATGAAGCATCTGTCATCTGTTACGTACAGGGACAAATGGCCGCTCTCCAAGGACCAGGGTAATGGCCACTTGCCCGCCGCGCGGCACTGAGGCATAAGGACACATCAAAAAAAACAAGGACGTTACCGTGCGCCTTCTCTCTCGCATTCTCTTGCTGCTCCTCGCGTTGCTGATCATCGTCGTGGCGGTGGTGCTTTATTACGTCGCCAATCCTCGCTTGCCGTTCTACACGCCCGTCGAACAGGTGTATTACCTGGATCAATGGAGCGCCGCCGAGCGCCAGACGTATTACTTCACCCCCCAGGGCACCCAGGTCAAAGGCCTGCGCTACGACTGGTTCACTGCCCTCGAATTACCATTTTCGCAACAACGCTTCGCGTCGCCTGAGTATCTGGCGCGCTTTGGCTTCCTGGTCGACCCAGCGCAGAAAGCCACGCCAGACAATCCCGGCAACTTGCCGGTAGGTTTCGCTCGTCACCAGAACCCGGGCAGCAACGCCGAATTCCTGGATATCACCTGTGCCGCGTGTCATACCGGCGAATTGCACTTCAAGGGACAGGCGATACGAATCGATGGTGGCTCGGCTCAACACGTCCTGCCTTCCAGTGTTCCTACATTACGCGGTGGCAGTTTCGGACAGGCATTGGTCGCCAGTCTGGCGTCTACCTACTACAACCCTTGGAAATTCGAGCGCTTCGCCCGACAAGTGCTGGGCCAGGACTACGACGCCCGCCACGAGGCATTGCGCAAGGCCTTCAAGGTCTCTCTGGACACGTTCCTGCGGGTGGCCTGGAACGACACCCATCGCGGCCTGTACCCCACCGAAGAAGGCCCTGGCCGTACCGACGCCTTCGGTCGCATCGCCAATGCCAGCTTCGGCGACGCCATTTCGCCGAAAAACTACCGGGTGGCCAACGCCCCCGTGGATTACCCGCAGTTGTGGGACATATGGACGTTCGACTGGGTGCAGTGGAACGGATCGGCCCAGCAACCGATGGCCCGCAACGTCGGTGAGGCGCTGGGGGTCGGCGCCACGCTGAATTTCTTCGATGCCCAAGGCAAACCGCTGCAAGGCGATGCGCGCTACCCCTCCAGCGTGCGCGTTCGCGACCTGAACAAGATCGAAGAGACCCTGCAACTGCTCAAGCCGCCCGTGTGGCCGGAAGCGCTGCTGGGCTCGATCGATAAACCGCTGGCGGCCAAGGGCCGAGCCCTGTTCAGCGAAAACTGCGCCGGCTGCCATGTGCCCAAAGTGGTCCAGGGGCCTGACAGGCCGGTCCAACAACTGCACATGCTGCCCGTGCAGGTGATCGGCACCGACCCGGGCACCGCTAATAACATCGCCGACCACCGCTACGACCTGACCAGCCTGCAGTGGGATCCGGCCGAGCTGGCGAAGCTGGAAGTGCAACTGCACCCGACCCCGACGGAGCCGCTGGACCTGAGCCAACTCTCGGTCGCCAAAGGTCTGGCCTACGTCACGGCATTCGTCGAAAACCGTGCTTACCGCGACGCCGGCGTCACTCCCGCCGAGCGCCCGGCCCTGGATGGTTTCGGCCTGCCCATCGGCGTACGTGAATTACGCGCCTACAAGGCCCGGCCCCTGGCGGGCGTCTGGGCCACGCCACCGTTCCTGCACAACGGCTCGGTGCCGACGATCTATCAACTGCTTTCCCCACAGGACGAGCGCGCGACCACGTTCTATAAAGGCAACTTCGAATACGACCCGCGCCACCTGGGCTATCGCACCGAAGCCTTTACCAACGGTTTTCTCTTCGATACCCGCCTTACCGGCAACCACAACAGCGGCCATGAATTCCGCGCTGGCGAGCGAGGCAATGGTGTCATTGGCCGCTTGCTGCAACCGCAGGAACGCTGGGCCTTGCTGGAGTATTTAAAGGTGCTGGGTGGGCCACTGGAGGCGCAACTGCAATGATGAATCCCACAAGTAAAAGGAAGTTTCAATGTTGATCGCGCTCTGGCTGCGCCTCGGTGCCTTTTTGGGCAAGACGCTCCTGTGGCTGCTGGGCATCGGGTTGCTCGGCTGGGCACTGTCCACGGCCTGGTTTGCCTGGCAACACAAGGGACCGGTCCCGGACAAGGAACAGGTGGCGCCCGGCGAAGCCGCCATGACCCAGGACATCATCCAGACCGCGATCCGTATCGTCGATCAGCACCGCGAAAGCACGCGCTACCTGCGCGACGCTCATGCCAAGGCGCACGGGTGCGTCATGGCCGAAGTCCAGGTGCCGAGCGACCTGCCGGCAGCGTTGCGCCAAGGGGTATTCGCCGAGCCGGGGAAGGTCTGGCAGGCGACGATTCGCCTGTCCAACGGCAACGCCTATCCGCAGTTCGACAGCCTGCGCGATGCCCGCGGGATGGCGATCAAGCTGATGAACGTACCGGGCAAGCAACTGCTCGCTGACCGGCAATCACAGGGTGAGCAGGATTTCGTGATGTTCAATCATCCGAACTTCTTCGTCAGTGATGTCGCCGAGTACCGTCAGAATGTGGCCGCTCAGGCTGACGGGAAGAAGGCGATGGCTTTCTTTCCAAGCCTGGACCCACGCAGCTGGCAGATCCGTCATTTGTTCATCGCCCTGGCGACCCTCTCGCCGGCTCCGGCCAGCCCGACCCAGACCACTTACTTCTCGGTATCGCCTTACAAGTTCGGTGAGGCCAACGCCAAGTTTCGCGTCGCACCGGACCCGGACAGTTGCCCAAGCTACACCTTGCTTCCGCAGAACCAGGACCTGCCGAATTTCTTGCGTAGCGCATTGAACCAGCAGTTATCCACCGACCGGGTGCCGGCGTGTTTTGTCTTGCAGATCCAGCGTCAGGATCCGAGCAAGTACATGCCGATCGAAGACACCAGTATTGAATGGCAGGAAAGTGATGCACCGTTCGAGACTGTGGCACGCATTAAGGTGCCGGCTCAGGATTTTGATACGCCCAAGCTGAATCTGGCTTGTGATAATCAGTCGTTCAATCCTTGGTTTGGGATTGAGGCGCATCGGCCTATTGGTGGGATCAATCGCTTGCGTAAGGCGGTGTATGAGGCGGTCAGCGATTATCGTCATCGGCGGAATGCTGAGCAGTAGACGATGGGTTTTGGGTGTATATCCGTTTCTTCGGTAACGGCCACTTAGGTTCCGCCCTGACGGCGGGTCACTTTTGGAAGAGCGCCAAAAGTAACCAAAAACGCTTTGCCCCACCACTTGGCACCTCGCCTAGGCTCGGTGTGCCCTCACTCCGGCATTGCTTCGCGGCGGGCCCACGGAGCAATGCCTTCGTTCGGGCATGCCGAGCCTAGGCGAGGCACCGAGTGGTGGGGCTGAAGCGCTTTGGTTACTTTCGCGCTTTTCGAAAGTGACCCGCCGTCAGGGCGGAACCTAAGTGGCCGTAACCGCAGCAACGGATATACACACAAAAAAGAAAACAAAAAAAAACGACGCTCTTCCCTCGTAAAGGAAAAGCGTCGTTTCTAGTAGTCACCTGGCGTTCAGCATTCCAGATAACCGAATATGGCGCAGCGGACGGGACTCGAACCCGCGACCCCCGGCGTGACAGGCCGGTATTCTAACCGACTGAACTACCGCTGCGCGTAACACTGAAAGTTTGGTGGGTGATGACGGGATCGAACCGCCGACATTCTGCTTGTAAGGCAGACGCTCTCCCAGCTGAGCTAATCACCCTTCACTTTCGATGCGGGGCGCATTCTCTCACAGTTTTTTGTAACGTGCTGATTTAATTAGCAAATTCAGCAAAAAAATATGAGCAACACACACCACAGGAACTTCAAACAACAAAAAGCCCGCGTTAGCGGGCTTTGTGTGGTGACCTGGCGTTCAGCGTTCCAGGTAACCGAATATGGCGCAGCGGACGGGACTCGAACCCGCGACCCCCGGCGTGACAGGCCGGTATTCTAACCGACTGAACTACCGCTGCGCGTAACACGTTGAACGAATGGTGGGTGATGACGGGATCGAACCGCCGACATTCTGCTTGTAAGGCAGACGCTCTCCCAGCTGAGCTAATCACCCTTCGCTTTCGGTGTGGCGCGCATTCTACGGAGCAGTCTTTAAGCTGGCAAGCACTTTTTAAAATAATTTTTTCAGGCCTTCCAAAGGCTTAGCGAAGGGTTGGCCTATGGCGCCGCGAAGAGAATAATGCCCCCCTTTGTATAAAGGAGAGACTCACCCCATGTGGTTCAAAAACCTGCTTATCTATCGCCTGACCCAAGATCTGCCTTTTGATGCCGAGGCGTTGGAAACTGCACTGGCCAGCAAACTGGCGCGTCCATGTGCAAGCCAGGAGTTGACCACTTACGGTTTCGTCGCGCCGTTTGGCAAAGGTGAAGACGCACCACTGGTGCACGTCAGCCAGGACTTCCTGCTGATCGCCGCGCGCAAGGAAGAACGTATCTTGCCGGGCAGCGTCGTACGCGATGCGCTGAAGGAAAAGGTCGAAGAGATCGAAGCCGAGCAAATGCGCAAGGTCTATAAAAAGGAACGGGACCAGCTCAAGGATGAAATCATCCAGGCGTTCCTGCCGCGTGCGTTCATCCGTCGTTCGTCCACCTTCGCCGCCATCGCGCCGAAACAGGGCCTGATCCTGGTGAACTCGGCCAGCCCGAAACGCGCCGAAGACCTGCTGTCTACCCTGCGCGAAGTCATCGGCTCGCTGCCGGTACGGCCACTGACGGTAAAAATGGCCCCGACCGCCACCATGACCGACTGGGTCAAGACCCAGAAAGCCGCGGACGATTTCTTCGTACTCGATGAATGCGAACTGCGCGACACCCACGAAGACGGCGGCATCGTGCGCTGCAAGCGCCAGGACCTGACCAGCGACGAAATCCAGCTGCACCTGAACACCGGCAAGGTGGTGACGCAATTGGCCCTGGCGTGGCAGGACAAGCTGTCCTTCGTGCTCGACGACAAGATGGTGGTCAAGCGCCTGAAGTTCGAAGACCTGCTGCAGGACCAGGCAGAGCAGGACGGTGGCGACGAGGCCCTCGGCCAACTGGACGCCAGCTTCACGCTGATGATGTTGACGTTCGGCGAGTTCCTGCCGGCGCTGGTTGAAGCGTTAGGTGGGGAAGAGATTCCGCAGGGGATCTAAAGGCTGTTGATCTCTAGTGTGGGAGCGGGCTTGCTCGCGAAGACTGACTGACATTCAACGATGATGTTGACTGACACTCCGCTTTCGCGAGCAAGCCCGCTCCCACATTGGGTCTTGTGGTGTTATCAATAATAAGGATCAGGTCATGCGCGCACTGGCTGCATTGAGTCGCTTTGTCGGCAACACCTTTGCTTACTGGGTACTGATTTTCGCAGTGCTGGCCTTCCTGCAACCGCAGTGGTTCGTCGGCCTGAGAATCGCCATCGTGCCGCTGCTGGGCCTGGTGATGTTCGGCATGGGCCTGGCACTCAAGCTGGAAGACTTCGCCGAAGTGGCCCGCCATCCTGGGCGGGTAGCCCTGGGGGTGATTGCTCAATTCGTGATCATGCCTGGCATGGCGTGGCTGCTTTGCCAAGTGTTCAGCCTACCGCCGGAGATCGCCGTCGGCGTGATCCTGGTGGGCTGTTGCCCAAGCGGCACATCGTCCAATGTCATGACCTGGCTGGCTCGCGGTGACCTGGCCCTGGCCGTAGCGATTTCCGCCATCACGACCCTGCTCGCCCCTCTGCTGACCCCGGCACTGATCTGGCTGCTGGCCTCGGCCTGGTTGCCGGTGTCGTTCTCGGCGCTGTTCTGGTCGATCCTGCAAATTGTCCTGTTGCCGATCGCACTGGGCATCGTTGCCCAACGTCTGTTGGGTGCCCGGGTTCGTCATGCCGTAGAAGTGCTGCCGCTGATATCGGTAGTGAGCATCGTGATCATCGTCGCGGCGGTGGTCGCAGCCAGTCAGGCGAAAATTGCCGAATCCGGCCTGCTGATCATGGCCATCGTGATGCTGCACAACAGCTTCGGTTATCTGCTGGGGTACTTCACCGGGCGTTTGTTCGGCTTGCCGTTGGCCCAGCGCAAAACCCTGTCATTGGAAGTGGGCATGCAGAACTCCGGCCTGGGCGCGGCATTGGCGAGTGCACACTTTTCGCCACTGGCGGCGGTACCCAGCGCGCTGTTCAGCGTCTGGCACAACATTTCCGGGGCCCTGCTCTCGACGTACTTGCGGCGCATGAGCGAAAAACAGGACCGTGAGCTACAGGCCCGCCAAGCGGTGGACTGAAGGAGAATCTTGACCAAATCGTCAGCATTGGGCACTGTTGCACCCAATGCGGGGACGACCCCGCAACGCTCGAGCGATCGTTATCCGGGGACGGCCCCATCCATTGATGAGGTGTGTGATGTCCTGGATCATTCTGTTTCTTGCCGGCCTGTTCGAAGTCGGTTGGGCTGTCGGCCTGAAATACACCGACGGTTTCAGCCGCCCTCTCCCCACTGCACTGACCATCGCCGCCATGGCGATCAGCCTCGGCCTGCTCGGCCTTGCAATGAAGGAACTGCCGCTGGGTACAGCCTATGCGATCTGGACCGGGGTCGGTGCCGTGGGCACGGTGATCGCCGGAATCATTTTGTTTGGTGAGTCGATGGCACTGGTGCGCTTGCTCAGCGTAGCGTTGATCGTTGCGGGGTTGATCGGGCTTAAGGTCAGCACCTGAGTTCTCCAAGGAGCGAAACCTGTGGGAACAAAGCTTGCTCCCACAGGCTCTTCGTCTTACCTGACTGTGCCGCGCAACTCCCCCACCAACGCCTGCAACTTCGCCGGCTCAGCCACTTCCACAGCGACCGCCGAACCCGCCACCAGTGTCACCCGCGACCAGAACCGGCGAAACAGCCCTTTGGCCGGGTCGCGACTGAAAAAGCTGCCCCACAAACCCTGCAACGCCAAGGGAATCACCGGCACTGGGGTCTCTTGGAGGATGCGTGTCAGTCCGCTCTTGAACTCATTGATCTCACCGTCACCGGTCAATTTTCCTTCAGGGAAGATGCACACCAACTCACCGTCCTTCAGGTATTGGGCGATTCGTTTGAAGGCTTTTTCGTAGATGTGAATGTCTTCCTGGCGCCCGGCAATCGGGATCGTCCCGGCGGTACGGAAGATGAAATTCAGCACCGGCAGGTTGTAGATCTTGTAGTACATCACGAAGCGAATCGGTCGACGCACCGCGCCGCCAATCAGCAAGGCATCGACGAAGGACACGTGGTTGCAAACCAACAGCGCGGCGCCTTCATCCGGGATCGCCTCCAGGTTGCGATGCTCCACGCGGTACATGGAATGGCTCAGCAGCCAGATCATGAAACGCATGCTGAACTCGGGGACGATTTTGAAGATGTAGGCGTTGACGCCGATGTTGAGCAGCGAGACCACCAGGAACAACTGCGGGATCGACAGTTTGACCAGGCTCAGCAACACGATGGAAACGATGGCCGAGACCACCATGAACAGCGCGTTGAGAATATTGTTGGCGGCAATCACCCGCGCCCGCTCGTTCTCCACCGTGCGCGACTGGATCAAGGCGTACAGCGGCACGATGTAGAAACCACCGAAGACACCCAGGCCCAGGATGTCGATCAACACCAGCCAGGCGTGACCGAAACCGAGCACTTCAAGCCAACCGTGACCCTCGACGCTGTCGGGGATTCCACCGGAATGCCACCACAGCAACAGACCGAATACGGTGAGCCCGAACGAGCCGAACGGCACCAGGCCGATCTCGACTTTGCGCCCGGAAAGCCTTTCACAGAGCATCGAACCCAAGGCGATCCCCACCGAGAACACCGTCAGGATCAAGGTCACCACGGTTTCGTCACCGTGCATCCACTCCTTGGCATAGGCGGGGATCTGCGTCAGGTAGATCGCACCGACGAACCAGAACCAGGAGTTGCCGACAATCGACCGGGACACTGCCGGGGTTTGCCCCAACCCCAGTTTCAGGGTGGCCCAGGATTGGCTGAAGATGTTCCAGTTCAAGCGCATCTGCGGCGAGGCCGCGGCCGCGCGCGGAATGCTGCGGCTGGCCAGGTAACCGAGCACGGCAACGCCGATGATCACGGTGGACACCACGGGTGCGTAATGCGCCGAGGACATCATGATCCCGGCGCCAATGGTACCGGCCAGGATCGCCAGGAAGGTGCCCATCTCCACCAGCCCATTGCCGCCGACCAACTCTTCCTCGTGCAAGGCCTGCGGCAGGATCGAGTACTTCACCGGGCCGAACAACGCCGATTGCGTGCCCATGGCAAACAGGGCCACCAGCATCAGCGACAAGTGATCGAACAGAACCCCTACTGCGCCGACTGCCATGATGGCGATTTCGCCGAGCTTGATCAGACGAATCAGCGCGTCCTTGGCGAACTTTTCCCCGAACTGCCCTGCCAGCGCCGAGAACAGAAAAAACGGCAGGATAAACAGCAGCGCGCAAAGGTTGACCCAGATCGAGCGGTCCCCCTCGATGGTCAATTTGTAGAGGATGGCGAGGATCAGCGACTGCTTGAAAATGTTGTCGTTGAACGCGCCCAAGGACTGCGTGATGAAGAACGGCAAGAAACGCCGCGTGCGAAGCAAGGTGAACTGCGAAGGGTGACTCATCTTCCATGTTCCTGAGTGGCGTGGACGCTTATTGGAATGAACGCTTTTCGATCCAGGCCACACATTACCTGTCTTTAGCGATTATTTCGCCAGCCCTGCAATGCAGGGCGACACAAACAACTCACCGTGCCAGGCACCGAGGACCGTACGCCGCCCGACGATCAGCCACATCACCACCAGCATCGCCACCAGCACAGCGCCGAACACGCTGAAAAAAGCCAGACCCAGCAGCTCCGAGAGCTTCAACGTGGTCAACGCGTACACGCCCAAGGGGAAGGTAAACCCCCACCAGCCGAGGTTGAAGGGAATGCCTGCGCGCAGGTAACGCGCGGTAATCAGCAGCGCCATCAACATCCACCACAACCCCAACCCCCACAGCGTGATGCCGGCCACCAGGCCCAACCCGGCGGCGATTTCGCCCACGCCGGACAGCTCATTGGCGGCAAAAATCAGCGGGGCATCGTTGCCCAGCAGCAACATGCCCAGGGCACCGGTGCCGATCGGACCGAGGGCCAGCCAGCTCGAGGCGGCCATGTTTTCGTGAGGCAGTTTGTGCAGCGCCATGCGCAACAGCAAAATCGTCAGGATGCTGAACGCCACCGGCAGAGAAAAGGCCCAGAGCACGTAGCTGGTCACCAGCATGACCAGTTGCCCATGAGCGTCGGCCAGATGCGGCGCCAACAGCCCGCCACTGGCTGCCGCGACTTCGGCGGCCACCACCGGCAGGAGCCATACGGCGGTCATTTGATCGATGCGGTGTTCCTGGCGGGTGAACATCAAGAATGGAATCAGCACACCACAGGCCAGCGACATGGCCACGTCGATCCACCATAACACCTCAGCCACCGCCACCACACCGCTCCCCCAGCGCGCCAGTCCAAATACCAAAAAGCCGTTGATGATGGTCGCCAGCCCCATGGGAATGGTGCCGAAAAACATCGAGACTGTTGAATGGCCGAAAATCCGTCGCGCTTCGTTGAAGAACAGCACCCAACGGGCCGTGTACATGAGGGCGAACACCACGAACAACAGCGTGTTGAACAACCACAAGCCTTCGCTCAGGAGGCGCAGGCCCGGTACATTCCCAGGCCATTGCGCCAAGGCCAGCGCCAGCACACCGGTGCCCATGACCACGGCAAACCAGTTAGGCGTGAATTGGCGAATGGCCTCCAGCGGCCTGGGCAAATGACTCAATGGACGCAAGCGATTTTTTGCAGCGCAGCATGTCATGGCGAACTCCTGTCCTCGGATGAGGTGGAGCCATGCTAGAGCCGGATCAAATATCTATATAACGGGTAATTTCTCTATATGTTATCGGTTTAACAGATAACCATCAGACGCTGCCTTCGCTCTCGACCACCAGGATTCTCGCTGCGCCCACGGGCCTGGCCACATGCTCGGTGCCCACCGAGGCGTAGAAAATATCCCCGGCCTCCAGCAAGGTCTCCTTTTCGACACCCTCTTCCCGATAGCACATCCGCACTTGCCCATCGAGCACCACGAAAACTTCCTCGCCGTCATTGACGTGCCATTTGTAGGGCTGATCGGTCCAGTGCAGACGCGTGGTGATGCCGTTCATGTTGGCGATATCCAGCGCCGCCCAGGCGCGGTCCCCGGTGAAGGATTTGCTACGAATGATTTTCAAGAGATCGTCCGGAAAAAGACTGAGGCGCCAAGACTAACCCACTGCCAGCGGCGCCTGCATGCATGGTTTCAAGGCCGCGCGCCATCGCTGACCGATCTCATGGATTGACGTATCCCCAACAACGCAACGACACACAGCACAATCAACACCGCGCCATAACCATCGGTGGTCGGGATCAATCCGAACACCCGCGTCAGGTTCCCCGCCAGCAGCGACGGCAGGCTGAAGGCCAGGTAACTGAGGACATAGAACGCCGACATCAAACCGGCTCGTTCGTGGGGCAATGCCAGCGGCATGATGCTGCGCAGCGCGCCCAGAAATCCTGCGCCAAAGCCGCCGCCAGTGACCAGCGTGCCCATGAAGAACAATGGCACGCTAGCGCCATGCACCGCCACCAGCACCCATGCAAGACCGATCACCAGCAGACTCGCGGAGGAGCGCAACATTTTGTCGGCCTCCTGGTTGCGCAACAGGTAGATGGATAACGCGCCGCTGAGGGTCAACACCGCCACCAACGCGCCGCCGATCAGGTTGGAGGTCGATCCGGTTGCCGTCCGTACCAGGGACGGTGCCAGTGACAGGTAGAACCCGCCCACGGCCCAGGCCGCCAGGTTCAGTGGCAGGACCCGCCACAAGGCTTGCCGCGCCTGGAGCGGCACATGCAGGGTTGGCCGCAGGGACTGCCAGGCACCGGGTTGCGGGCTGACGCTTTCCGCCAGGCGCCAGAGGTAAACGGCCTGGGCCAGGAACAAGCCCAACAAAAGCCAGTACGTCAGTTGCAAGGGCAGCGGCGCGAATTCAGCCAGCAGGCCACCGCCCAGCGCCCCGCATGCCATGCCCAACAGCGGCGCGACACTGGTGATCAGCGGGCCTTGACGACGGTCGAAATCCAGCAAGGCAGCCCCCAGCACGCTGGTGGCCATGCCGGTGGCAAATCCCTGGATCAACCGTGCACTGATCAACCAGACAACGCTGTCGGCGCTGATAAACAGCAGCATCGCCAGCATGTTGAGCAACAACGCCACGAAAATCACTGGTTTGCGGCCCAGGTAATCCGACAGCGAACCCACGATCAACAAGGCCGCCAACAGACTGAACGCGTACACACCGAAAATCAGCGTCAGGACGGCCGGGGAAAAATGCAATTGTTCCTGGTAAAGGTGGTACAACGGCGTCGGCGCGCTGGACGCGGCGAGAAAACCGAGCAAGGTGAGCGCCAGGAAGATCAGGCTGGCACGGGTCGAAGCTGGACGGGACATGGGCACGCTCCACAAAATATCCACAAAAGCTAATTTTTTGCTTTTGCGGAGTGTGCTACCGGCGTGCGCTTAAAGCAAATTCTTTGTGTTAAGGTCTGACGCATGGCGATTAAAGAAGGTTTACGCCCCGGCGGTCGAAGCGCCCGGGTCCAAGAGTCGATTCATTCGGCGGTCCGCGACCTGCTGCAAGAGCAGGACCGCGCAACCCTGACCGTACCGCAAATCGCTGCGCGCGCCGGGGTCACGCCGTCCACCATTTACCGGCGCTGGGGGGATCTGCCGGCGCTGCTGGCCGACGTCGCTATCGCCCGTTTGCACCCCGACAGTGAACCCGTCAACACCGGTAGCCTGCGCGGCGACCTACTCGCCTGGGCCGAGCAGTACCTGGACGAGATGAGTTCCGAGCCCGGGCGCAATATGATGCGCGACATCCAGGCCTGCGCCACCCCGGGGTATTGCGTGGGGATCATCAGCCGTCAGTTGCAAATCATCCTGGACCGCTACCCCGATGAGCCCAATCCAGGCGTCGAACGGCTGATCAATGTGGTGGTGGCGCCGACGGTGTTTCGTATCCTCTTTGCCACCGCGCCATTGGAAGTTGGGGAGTTGTATCGGTTGGTGGATATTGCGTTGGCTCAGTAAGACCGCGAAGAGGCCCGAAAGAACACCAAATAATCTGAGCATTTCCCCCGCCTGCGACACCCCACCACGCCTCGACCTTGGTCGACACTGACGAACCCGAGCGGGCATGCGAGACTGTCCTGCCGGGCTCAAGTCCCGGTGTCTTTGTCCGGGAGTTTCCATGTCGTTGTCCAGCGGGCTGATCGCCGTTGTCGCCCTGGCCTATATGGCCATCATGTTCGCCATCGCCTTCTACGGCGACCGGCGCAGCACACCGCTGCCGCCACGGGTGCGGGCCTGGGTCTACAGCCTGTCGCTGGCGGTGTATTGCACCAGCTGGACGTTCTTTGGTGCCGTCGGCCAGGCGGCCGAACAGCTCTGGTCATTCCTGCCGATCTACCTCGGGCCCATCCTGCTGCTGGTGCTGGCGCCGTGGGTCCTGCAGAAAATGGTGATGATCAGCAAACAGGAGAACATCACCTCCATCGCCGACTTCATCGCCGCCCGCTACGGTAAGTCCCAATCCCTGGCGGTGGTGGTCGCACTGATCTGTCTGGTCGGCGTGCTGCCGTACATTGCGTTGCAGCTCAAGGGCATCGTGCTCGGGGTGAACTTGTTGATCGGTGCCGGCGCCGATGCCATGGGCACCCGTGCCCAGGACACCGCGCTGATCGTTTCGCTGATCCTGGCGTTGTTCACCATCGTGTTCGGTACTCGCAACCTGGACGCCACCGAACACCACCGTGGCATGGTGCTGGCGATTGCCTTCGAATCCCTGGTCAAGCTGTTCGCCTTCCTGGCGGTCGGTGCGTTCGTGACGTTCGGCCTTTACGACGGCTTCGACGACCTGTTCAACCAGGCCATGCTCGCCCCACGCCTGGAGCAATACTGGAAAGAAACCATCAACTGGCCGTCCATGGTGGTGCAGACCGGGGTGGCGATGATGGCGATCATCTGCTTGCCGCGGCAGTTCCACGTGACCGTGGTGGAAAACATCGAGCCTCAGGACCTGCGCCTGGCCAAATGGGTATTCCCCGCCTACCTGGCCCTGGCCGCGCTGTTCGTGGTGCCCATCGCCCTCGCCGGGCAGATGCTGCTGCCCAGCTCGGTACTACCGGATTCGTTCGTCATCAGCCTGCCGCTGGCCCAGGCCCATCCAGCCCTGGCGTTGCTGGCGTTCATTGGCGGCGCCTCGGCGGCCACCGGCATGGTGATCGTCGCAAGTGTGGCGCTGTCTACCATGGTCTCCAACGACATGTTGTTACCGTGGCTGCTGCGCCGCAACAACGCCGAACGGCCCTTCGAAGTGTTCCGCCAGTGGATGCTATCGGTGCGTCGGGTGAGCATCGTCGTGATCCTGTTCCTGGCCTACGTCAGCTACCGCCTGCTGGGTTCGACAGCGAGCCTGGCGACCATCGGCCAGATAGCCTTCGCCGCCGTGACCCAACTGGCCCCCGCCATGCTCGGCGCGCTGTACTGGAAACAGGCCAATCGCCGCGGCGTGTTCGCCGGCCTCGCCATGGGGATTTTCCTGTGGTTCTACACCTTGGTGTTGCCGATCACGGCCCACAGCCTGGGCTGGTCGCTCAGCAGCTTCCCCGGTCTGGCCTGGCTGCACGGCAACCCATTGAACCTGCCGATTACGCCACTGACCCAAGGGGTGGTCCTGTCCCTGGCCGGTAACTTCACACTGTTCGCCTGGATATCCGTACTGTCGCGTACACGCGTCTCGGAACACTGGCAGGCCGGACGCTTCATCGGCCAGGAAATCAGTGCCCGCCCCAACCCCCGTTCAATGCTGGCGGTGCACATCGAAGACCTGTTGCAACTGGCCGCACGTTTCGTCGGCGAGGAGCGGGCGCGGCAGAGTTTCATTCGTTTTGCCTACCGCCAGGGCAAAGGCTTCAACCCGAGCCAGAACGCCGACAGTGAATGGATCGCCCATACCGAACGCCTGCTGGCCGGTGTGCTTGGGGCCTCTTCGACAAGGGCTGTCGTAAAAGCCGCCATTGAAGGTCGGGAGATGCAGCTCGAGGACGTCGTGCGGATCGCAGACGAAGCGTCGGAAGTGCTGCAGTTCAACCGAGCCCTGCTGCAAGGTGCCATCGAGAACATCAGTCAGGGCATCAGCGTGGTCGACCAGTCCCTCAGGCTCGTGGCCTGGAACCGTCGCTACCTGGAGCTGTTCAAGTATCCGGACGGCTTGATCAGTGTCGGCCGGCCCATTGCCGACATCATCCGCTACAACGCCGAGCGTGGTCTCTGCGGCCCGGGCGAAGCGGAAGTCCACGTCGCCCGACGCCTGCACTGGATGCGCCAGGGCCGCGCCCATACCTCTGAGCGCCTGTTCCCCAACGGCCGGGTGATCGAGCTGATCGGCAACCCGATGCCCGGTGGCGGTTTCGTCATGAGTTTCACCGACATCACCGCGTTCCGTGAGGCCGCACAGGCACTGACCGAAGCCAACGAGGGGCTGGAGCAACGGGTGGCCGAGCGCACCCGGGAATTGTCCCAACTGAACCTGGCCCTGACCGAAGCCAAGAGCACCGCCGAAGCGGCCTATCAATCCAAGACCCGGTTCCTGGCGGCGGTCAGCCACGACCTGATGCAACCGCTCAACGCCGCGCGCCTGTTCTCCGCCGCGCTGTCCCACCAGCACGACGGCTTGCCGGGCGAGGCCCGACAATTGGTGCAACACTTGGACAGTTCGCTGCGCTCGGCTGAAGACCTGATCACCGACCTGCTGGACATCTCCCGCCTGGAAAACGGCAAGATCAACCCCGAGCGCAAGCCGTTCGCCCTCAACGAACTGTTCGACACCTTGGGCGCCGAATTCACGGCATTGGCCCAGGAACAAGGCCTGAAATTCCGGGTGCGGGGCTCGCGGCTGCGGGTCGACAGCGACATCAAGTTGTTGCGGCGGGTTCTGCAGAACTTCCTCACCAACGCCTTCCGCTATGCCAAGGGCCCGGTGCTATTGGGGGTACGTCGACACAACCGCGAGCTGTGCCTGGAAGTCTGGGATCGCGGGCCGGGCATCGCTGAGGATAAGCTGCAGGTCATTTTCGAAGAGTTCAAGCGCCTGGACAGCCACCAGACCCGCGCCGAAAAAGGCCTGGGCCTGGGCCTGGCCATCGCCGACGGGCTATGCCGCGTGCTCGGCCATACCTTGCGCGTGCGCTCCTGGCCGGGGCGCGGCAGCGTGTTCAGCGTCAGCGTCCCCTTGGCCCCTACACAGGTTGTCGCACCGAGCCCCGCGGCCGAACCCAACGGCCATCTGCCAAGCGGTGCTCAGGTGCTGTGCGTCGATAATGAAGACAGCATCCTGATCGGCATGAACAGCCTGCTGACACGCTGGGGTTGCCAGGTATGGACAGCGCGCAACCGCGAGGAATGCGAGCGTTGGCTGGCCCAAGGCGGGCGACCGCAACTGGCGCTGGTGGATTTTCATCTGGACGACGGCGAGACCGGTACCGAGCTGATGGCCTGGTTGCGCAAGCGTATGGGGGAACCGGTGCCGGGGGTGGTGATCAGCGCCGATGGCCGCCCCGAGACGGTGGCCCAGGTGCATGCCGCTGGCCTGGATTACCTGGCCAAGCCGGTGAAGCCGGCGGCATTGCGGGCGTTGTTGAGTCGGCATTTGCCGTTGTAATGGGCAGCGGAACACGCTGCTCCCCTGTGGTGATGGAAAATCTTGTGGGAGCAAGGCTTGCCGCGATAGCGGTCTCAGGATGCCATCGCGAGCAAGTTTTGCTCCCACACGATGACCTCGCCACAAGTTTGCGCTTCAGCCTTGGGCTTGTGTTTCAGCCCTGGGTTTTCTCGCGGGCCTCTTCCGGCAGCTCAGGCAGCCCATCCGCATCGGTCATCGCCCGCTCGAGCAATTCGCTGGGCAAGCTCTTGCTGGCCCGGGCGCCGAGCAGTTTGAGCTGTTCACTGCGGCTGACCAGGTTGCCGCGCCCTTCCGTCAGCTTGTTGCGCGCCGCGCTGTAGGCTTTGTCCAGCTGCTGCAAGCGACTGCCAATCTCGTCCAGGTCCTGGATGAACAAGACGAACTTGTCATACAGCCACCCGGCCCGCTCGGCGATTTCCCGGGCGTTCTGGCTCTGGCGTTCCTGCTTCCACAAGCTGTCGATCACCCGTAGGGTCGCCAGCAATGTGGTCGGGCTGACGATCACGATGTTGCGGTCGAAGGCTTCCTGGAACAGGTTCGGCTCGGCTTGCAGGGCAGCGGAAAACGCGGCTTCGATCGGCACGAACAACAACACGAAATCCAGGCTGTGCAAACCGTCCAGGCGTTTGTAGTCCTTGCCGGCCAAGCCTTTGACGTGGGCGCGCAACGACACCACATGTTGCTTGAGGGCAAGCTGGCCGATGGCGTCATCTTCAGCGGCCACGTACTGCTGATAAGCCGTGAGGCTGACCTTGGAATCGACCACCACTTGCTTGTCGCCCGGCAGATAAATCAACACGTCTGGCTGAAAACGCTCGCCGTCCGGGCCCTTGAGACTGACTTGAGTCTGATACTCGCGGCCCTTCTCCAGGCCGGCATGCTCGAGCACCCGCTCCAGAATCAGCTCGCCCCAGTTGCCCTGGGTCTTCTGCCCCTTGAGTGCCCGAGTGAGGTTGGTGGCCTCGTCGCTCAAGCGCAGGTTCAGCTGTTGCAAACGCTCCAGTTCCTTGCCCAGGGAGAAACGTTCCCGGGCCTCGGCCTGATAACTTTCTTCGACGCGTTTTTCGAAGGACTGGATGCGCTCCTTCAGCGGATCGAGCAACTGGCCCAGGCGCTGTTGGCTGGTCTCGGCGAAACGCTGCTCACGCTCATCGAAGATTTTTCCGGCGAGCTCGGCGAACTGTGCCCGCAACTCGTCTCGCGAACCTTGCAGATCATCCAGGCGTTGCTGATGGCTTTCCTGTTGCTCGCGCAGTTCAGCATGCAACGACGCCGCCTGGGCATCGAGCCGCCGCAGTTCCGCTTCCTTGTTGGCGCGCTCGAGGCTCCAGGCATGGGCCGCATCCCGGGCGTTGTCGCGCTCGATTTGCAACAACTCGACTTCACGACTGACTGCCGCAAGCTCGGCTTGCTTGGCGGCGTTGGCCTGGCTGAGGTCGCTGATCTCGTCACGGCAGGCATCGAGTTGGGCGTTGAGGCCGTCGTGGGCCATGTGCGCGGTGGCCAGGCGTTCTTCCAGCAGGGCCTGTTCGGTCTGCGCAGCGCCGGCCTGGCGTTGCAGGTGCCAGGCCAGTGCCAGCAACGGTACCGCAGCACCCGCCAAGCCAAACAACAGGCTGGTCAAATCCATAGCCATGACAATTCCTGCCGATCAAATAAAGCCCGAAGGTTAACCAAGCGGCCGGGGGTTGCCCAGCTCGGTCTTCGTTTTCAGCCTTCGATTTCACCGAGGACCCGGCGGGCTTGATCATCGCCGGCCCGTGCGGCCTGGCGCAGCAGGTCCTGACCGATGCGGCGATCCCGGGCGTTGCCGCATTCACGGCACATCAACTGTCCGAGACGACTTTGCGCTGCCACCACGCCTTCACGGGCCGGTTGCTTGAGTAAACGGCCGGCCAAGTGCTTGACGCTGGGGCTATCCCCCAGTCGCGGGCTGTCGAGCAGCCACTCAGCCACCCGCATCGAAATACGCTTGGGTGGAGTAACACCAGGGGGGGTGGAGGTAACAGGATTTGATACGGAGCGAAACTTCATAAAACACTGTGGGATAGATCGGAAGGCGCGCCACTCTACTCCTTTTTTCGTACGGGTAAAGCCGAAAAAAAACCAGCACGCCCGTGCTAGAGCAAGCGCTTGGGACAATCCACAGAAGCTGTGGATAACTCAGTGGACAACCCCCCCTGAACTCGCGCAAAGCCCTGTGGAACGGGGCCTGCACTCAAACTGACGATTTTTTCACCAGCAAAAAAAAGCGATGTTTTTCATTGACTTAAATTTTGGATACAGGCACCCACCCCGGATTGTTTCGACCTGACAGTACAGTGACAGGTGGTGCAGCGAGTGTGCACAAGTAACCGCCGAATGGGTTATAACGCTGCGCTTTTTTGGCGCATCTGGCGGTAAAAGCTGGGGATAAACCTCGGTTCTTGCGCGCAGCGTGGGTAGCATGAACACACCCGAATACAGTTGGATCCTGTGCTACGAGTCCGATTCCAACATCGGCCCATGGTCCTACTTGAATATTTTTTAACCAGCGCCCTTCCCTTCACGAGTTCGATCCGTTAGTATCCGCGGCGTTAGTACCAAGCTGAAAGTCAATTCAGGGTCGAACACATCTCTACGGTCAGCCATCCTTCAAAGGACGCCTCACCGAAAAAAAGAGACCGGCCCCCTCGATGGTTTCCAGGTAAACCTTGCGCCAACACTGCCTTTGATCGAATGCGAAGGGTGTTGCCAGGCTCATTATTCTGACCGAACCAACCTGCAAAATTGATCAGGATCTTCACCCCGGGCCCAGAACCTTTGCCCTTGATGTGTTGCCTGCCCTCCTAAGTACCTACCTGCCAGCCCAAGTGCGCACTTTATATAGCGCTCAAACTGGCTGCTTTGTTCCAGTCGGGTTCTTCGTTCGACCAATGGTGGTCGACGTTACTGGAACGTTTTAACGTTGCACGGTTCTTAACCGTGTCATTTGTAGGAACACCCATAACATGTCTACTCAAATCCACGCACAGGATGCTATCCGCACCCTAACCAACGCTTTTGCCCCGATGAACTGCCTGATCATGGCCGCTCGCAAAGGCTGCTTCAGCTTCACCCTGGTCAACGAACACGGCATCGCCCGTCACAGCGAACGCCTGTACCCCGATCAGTACTCCAGCGCCGAACCGCTGCAGGCCGTGATCGAGCGTACCCGCCAGGCACTGGTTGCCTGAGACGACAGAAAGGCTGAAACCCCAAAGGCCCCGCCCAGAAAGCGGGGCTTTTTATTGCCTGGAATGTCTCGATCAAGCGAAACGGCGTAAGTACCAAGGGATATAACAGTTATAACCGTTCGCTGAAGATGTTTTAAAAACAGTCCTTTACAGCGCAAATATGACACTACACTTCAAGTCAAGCGGCATGATCCGCTTCCGGCGGGGCCTGGACCGATCCACCGCTGCCAAGCCCACACTCTTCAGGCCCCGCCCATTCACACTTCGAGGGTTTTATGGGTATCGCTGCCAGCGAACTGTGTCGATATGTGATCCGCCCGACGCTCCTCTACCTTGAGCGTCATAGCGCAACCGCGGAATCCTTGTTGCTGGGCATTGCCGCCAGCCAGTCCGCCCTCGGTTCGGCCCTGCATGATCGCCGCGGGCACGGCCTGTATCGCATTACCGAACCCCGACACCAGGCACTCTGGGATCATTACCTGGCGCTGGACCCGGAGCGTGCCAGCCTGGTACGCGGCCTGGCCAGCCAGCACGCCTTTCTCAGCGGCCCGCACCTGGAGTTGACCGTCAACCTGCGCTACGCCACCGCCATTGCCTGGCTGCTGGTGGAGGAACGGAACACCCCGCTTCCCGAAGCCGATGACCTGCTGGGCATGGCCCGCATCTGGCGACAGACCTTTCACCCCCAAGGACGCCTGCGAGATTTCACCTGTGCCTGGCGAAGCTACGTCTCGCCACTGAACCAAGTCGCTTGCTGACGGGAAATTTGGAAACTTCCTACAATGGTCGCGAATTTGGTCTGATTGTCCTACAAAAGCACTCTAAATCAAGCGATAAAGGCTATAGCGCTTGGCCGAAAATGTTGGTAATTTTCGCCCCGGTGATCACCAGGAGTTCTAACAATGAAAAAAATGATGCTCAAAACCACCCTTGGCCTTGCCGTTACCTTGGCATCCACTCAACTTTTCGCCAGTGGCTTTGCCTTGAACGAACAAAGCATCAGTGGCATGGGCACTGGTTTCGCAGGTCGTTCTTCCGCTGCCGATGACGCCAGCACCGTGTTTGGCAACCCTGCCGGCATGTCGCGCCTCAAGCGCCAGCAAGTCACCGGTGGCTTCGCCGCCATCGATGCCTCCACCGATATCGACGATGCCAGCGGCACCCAGTCCGGCACCAACAAGGGCGACATGGTCCCGCTTACCGGCGTTCCGATGGGTTATTACGTCAAGCCTATCGATGATCAGTGGGCGTTCGGCCTGGGTGTCTACGCACCGTTCGGCTTGATCACCGATTACGAAAATGGCTTCCAGGGCCGGAGCTTCGGCAGCAAGAGCGAAGTGAAAGTCGTCACGTTCCAGCCAACCGTCAGCTATGCCTTCAACGACAAGGTATCGATCGGTTTCGGCCCAACCATCAACCGTATTTCCGGCTCCCTGGAATCGAAACTGGGCGTACCAGGCCTGCCCGAGGCGGGCGTGGAGATCAAGGGTGACGACATTGGCTACGGCTACAACATTGGCGTGCTGGTCCAGGCAACCGACACCACTCGTGTCGGCCTGACCTACCATTCCAAGGTCAAGTACAAGCTTGAAGGCCACACTGAAGTGAGCCCGGGCGCCGGCACACCGGCCTTCCTGCTCAGCAATGGTCGCTACGACGCTTCGCTGGACATCACCACGCCTGAATCGGTGGACTTTTCGGTCACCCAGCAAATCAATGATGCCTGGACCGTCTACGCCGGCAGCACCTGGACTCGCTGGAGCCGCCTGAAAGAAATTACCGTAAACAACGACGTAACGAGTGGTGGTGCCCTGAACCCGCCCCTCTTCGGTACCATCACCGAAGAGCAAAACTGGCACGACACCTGGGCCTACGCCATCGGTACTTCCTACCAGTTGAACAAGCAGTGGGTACTGCGTACCGGCCTGACCTTCGACCAGTCGCCGACCAACAACCAGGACCGCTCGCCACGCATTCCGACCGGCGACCGGACCATCTTCAGCCTCGGTGCCGGCTGGAGCCCGACAGAAGACCTGACCATCGACGTGGCTTATTCCTACCTCAAGGAAGAAAAAGTCAAAGTCGGCGGCAGCAATGCGCTCGGCCAATCCTACAACGCTGAATACGAAAACAGCGCCAACGGTTTCGGCGTCGGTGCAACCTACCGCTTCTGATGTTTCACGGCGAACCTGAACCACTCGCCACCTGAAGCGAAAAAAGCCCCGCACTCTGCAAAGAGGCGGGGCTTTTTCGTGGTCTGCAATCAGGGCTTGGAAGCAATGGCCGCTTCTACCGCCTTGATGAAATCAGGATCGTCAGGCTTGATCCGACTGGAAAAACTGCCAACGACTTTACCCTGGCGGTCCACCACGTACTTGTAGAAATTCCACTTCGGCGCGGCGGATTGTTCAGCCAGGTGTTTGAACAGCGGTATCGCATCCGCACCACGCACCGGCTGTGGTTCGGTCATGGTGAAGGTCACGCCGTAATTGACGTAGCAGACCTTGGCGGTTTCAGCACCATCCTTGGACTCCTGCTTGAAGTCATTGGACGGCACACCCAGCACTTGCAAGCCTTGGCCCTTGTAGCGCTGGTTGAGCGCCTCAAGACCTTTGAACTGCGGGGCGAACCCACAGAAGCTGGCAGTGTTGACCACCACCAGTGGCTTGCCGGCGAAGCGCTGGCACAGATCGATGGTTTCCTTGACCCGCAGCTTGGGCAACGAACCCTCCAGCAACAACGGGCAATCGGCGGCCCAGACTTGCCCAGTCACAGCCAGCAACAGGGCGGGAACAGCAAACCAGCGCATCAACATGTCGTTTTTCCTTAAAAGCACGTCAGACCAAGACGTTACTCGCAGCGTCCGATGCCGTCCATTGCTCAACACGCCCCCATGCCCAGTTGCATCAATGCCAAACCGCCCTGATGCCAACCCCACCAGGCTAACGCCAGCAGCAGGCTGGCACCGACAGCGATCAACCACGGGCCGACGCGACTCATGTCGCACCGACCTGCACTTGCAGGCGCGCTACCGGCCGTTCACGCACCGGCCAGTTCAACGCCGCCGCCAACAGGCTGAGCAGGATCGACACCTGCCAGATCAAGTCGTAGCTGCCGGTGCGGTCGTACACCACCCCGCCCAACCAACCACCGAGGAACGAACCCAACTGGTGGAACAGGAACACGATCCCACCCAACATCGACAGATTTCGTACACCAAACAGGGTCGCTACCGTGCCATTGGTCAACGGCACCGTCGACAGCCACAGCAAGCCCATCGCCATGCCGAACAAGTACGCCGTCGTGGTCGTCACCGGCAGCCACAGGAACAGACCGATCACCACCGCCCGCGCCAGGTACAACCCGGTCAACAGGCGCGGCTTGGACATGCGCCCACCCAGCCAGCCGGCGGTGTAAGTGCCGAAAATATTGAACAAACCGACCAGGGCCAGCACCGTCGTGCCGACGCTGGCGGGCAGGTGCTGGTCCACCAGGTACGCCGGCAAATGCACACCGATGAACACCACCTGGAAACCGCAGACAAAAAAGCCCACCGCCAGCAGCCAGAACCCGGAATGGCTGCACGCTTCGCGCAAGGCTTCGCCCAGGGTTTGTTCATGGCCGGCAACTGGCAACGGTGCGTCCTTGAGCATGCTCACCAGCGGCACGATCAACGCCACCAGCAGCCCCAGGGCCAACAGCGCCGCCGACCAACCAAGCCAGCCGATCAGCCCCAGCGTACCCGGCAACATGGCGAACTGGCCGAAAGAACCGGCAGCACTGGCGATGCCCATGCCCATGCTGCGCTTTTCCGGCGGCACGGCCCGTCCAACCACGCCCAGGATCACCGAGAACGACGTGCCCGACAGACCGATACCAATCAAAAGGCCCGCACTCAATGACAGCGACCATGGCGAGTCGGCCATGCCCATGAACACCAAGCCGACCGCATAGAGAACACCGCCGATCAACACCACCTTTGCCGCACCGAAGCGGTCGGCCAGCGCACCGGTGAACGGCTGCGCCAGGCCCCAGATCAGGTTCTGCAAGGCAATGGCAAAGGCGAACACCTCGCGGCCCCAGCCGAACTCGCTACTCATGGGCGCCAGGAACAGGCCGAAGCCATGCCGCACGCCCAGGGACAACGCCAGGATCAGCGCACTGCCCACCAGGACCCAACCACAGGTACGCCACATCGATGTCATGCTTGTTCTCCAGTCGCGGGTATATACCCACTTATCATCGAACGAACCGGCTTCACGCCAGTTCATCCAGCAAGGCCAGCAAGGTCGCGCGCTTTTCCGCGCCCAGCTTATCGATCAGTTTCTGCTGCGCCGCTTCCCAGGCCGGCAACGCTGCCGCCAGCCGGGCCTGCCCCGTTTCAGTGAGCACGACAATGCGGTTACGCAGGTCGTCACCCTCGGCCAGCGCCACCAGCCCTTCGCCTTCCAGCACCCGCAGGTTACGCCCCAGGGTGCTGCGGTCCAGGCCCATGGCCTCGGCCAGGGAAGAAATACTCGGCTGGTCCAGGCGCGCCAGGTTGTTCAGCAAAGAATACTGGGCGACATTGATCCCGAAGCCGTCGAGGGCGCCGTCGTAATACCTGCTGACGCCACGGGCGGCACGACGCAGGTTGATGCACAGACATTGGGAAGGAAGCATGGTGCGTGTATATACCCGGGGTTGGCGGAATGCAAATTTAAATGGAGGATACATTCGCGTCATAGCCCACCCCAGCCTCACGGCCTCCTGGTTTTTGGCCCATCAGGACAAGCGGTACCACCCTCCGAATGGGAAAAAATCCCACAATATCAAACGCTTTGGCTGACAGCCTTTTCGATCATTCCTCATTAGAGTCCACCACCTGTAATGTCTGACAGGTTTCAGCTGATTTGAATCAAGCTATAAACGGAACCGTGCGTCCAGCCCTGCCTCTGGGCTTGAAGACGGGTCGTGTGAACCATGCCATCAAGAAGTAGGAAGATTCCGCCGCCCCCACGCCATCACTGATGATGAATGGGAGTTTCAATCATGTACCACAGCACCGCGATTTCTGGACACTCGTCGCCATATCAAGGCCATTTCCCCTCTACGGAGAGCAACCAACCCCAAGCGATTCGACTCACCAAACGTGAAAAGGAATTCCTGCAATGGAGCGAGGCTGGCAAATCTTCCTGGGAGATTTCCATGATCGTCGATTGCAGCGAAGCCAACGTCAATTATCACTTCAACAATATCCGCCGAAAATTCGGCGTCAGTTCGCGTCATCTCGCGGGGAAAATCGCGCGCGAACGCGGCTTGATCTGAGCGCTCCGCTGGCCTCTGTGCAGCGGTCGGGAGGTGCTTGGACCCTGTAGAGGCAGCAATGAATCTGAACCACACGCCTGGACACCGCGATATTCATGGCCTCCGCACCTGTGACGATACGCGAGTGTCGCACAGGCGTCCTTCGGATAACCCCATACGCATCATCCTTGCCGACGATCACCCCGTTGTGCTGACGGGCATCGAAATGGTCCTGGCGGGGGCTGGGTTTTCAGTGGTTGCCAAGGCTCGCAACGCCGATGAGCTGCTCCAGCACTTAGAGCGCACCCCCTGCGACCTGGTCATCAGCGACTATTCGATGCCGGATGGGCAGTTCCCGGACGGCCTGGCCCTGATGGGTTATTTAAAACGCCACTACCGCGCCTGTCCCCTGATCGTGATCACCATGCTGCGCAATCCGTCCGTGTTGCAGGCCTTGCTCAATGCCGGCGTGAACGGCTTGTTCGATAAACGCAGTCCTTTGACGGAACTGAGACAGGCCATTCTCGGTGTCACCCAAGGGCGGCGGTATACATGCCCGGCGTTCCTCGATCTTCTACAAGGGCAATCCTTGGCCACCACCGGCTCGGACGTCAGCGGGGTGAGCCTTTCCGAGCGGGAGTTGGAGGTGGTGAGGTTGTTTGTGCGCGGGATGTCGGGCAGGCAGATTGCGGCCCAGCTCAATCGCAGTGAAAAAACCATCAGCCGACAAAAACGCACCGCCATGGACAAGTTGGGACTTGGCCATGACGGTGGGTTGGTGGAGTTTGCTCGGGTGAGTGGGTTATCTAGATGAGTTCACCACCTAGCTCAATTATTTCTGCCTGCCATTTCAGTCGTTTGTCGATTCTTACTTGCGAATATTCATGGCGTTGATGGTAATCATTATAAAGTTTCGTCTGTAACTCTTTTATTCGCCGCTGAGCGCGAGGAGAGATCGAGGGCGTTGGTGGAGCTTGTTTGGGTGCGGCTTTCTGATCTGGCTCTAATCGCACTCGCACTCGCACTCGATTAGATGGTCGCGTCGCCCTTCGCCCCGATTTATTGATACCCTGTAGATGAGTTATTTCGCTACGCGCGGGCGGAGGAGCGGCATTGATCTCGGTAACCAGTTCTACGACTTCCTCATATAGGGGGTTTATTTTTTTTACATTCGTTGCATCCGGCATAACACTTCTCAACCCAGGATCATCAAAGACCACATCTGCTCTCTTAGCAACTGAAGACTTTGATTTAAATCTAAAAAGCTTTCTTAGAGAACTTAAAACACCATGCCCCGTCGGATCCGTAAAACCAATCGGATCCCCCAGGCAATACGCATACGCATTCACCCCCCCCTCCCCAAACGGACTCCAACTGTCCGGGCTATGAAACCTCATCAAGCGCGGATTAAACGCCCGATAACCATTACCCAGCAAATACCATCCCGTCTCATCCCTGACCTCCCCGTTGTAGCCCGGACGAGAAGCAACCGACTGTGCCGCATCGCGATAGCCATAGGCGCTGTAGGCGATTTCACTCACCTCTCCCCCGTCAACCTCTCTCAGCACACTGCCGCTGTAGTCACCCGCCAGCAGTAAAGACTTTGGGCGCGCACCTTCCTGGCGCTCCGCAAGCGTCACGCCGTCAGCCGACACATAAGTCCGGCTCTGCGTAGCGCCAACCGAATTAACCGGGGTGCCATTGCGGTAAAACTGTTGCTCCCGGTCGCCATCGCTGCCGCTGGCCGACAATTGATCGCCGCCGTCATAGCCATAGAATCGACCGCCGTCGGAACCAGGCCCACTCACCTCAACCAAACGGGACAGCAAGTCATAGGACAAGGTCCGCCCTTCCTCGTCCTTGATCAGGTTGCCGTTGGCATCGTACTCAAGTTCGATATCCGGGTAGTCGGCATGGGAGTTGGTGACGCGCGTCAGTTGGGCCGGGTCCTGGTTGTTGTATTCGAAACGCGCGATATTGCTTTCGGTGGCCTGGCCCTTGATGAACGTCGTGCGCACCTCCTCGTGATTATCCAGCGCATCGAAGAAGAACAGCTGCCGCGTCATCGGGTAGCCAAAAGGGTCCACTGGCGCCTGTGGTCCTTCACAGCGGTATTCTTCGAGTCGCCCACGAAGCTCGTAGCGATAGGTCTCGTTACGAAGCAAAGTGTCGCCCTGATTCGCACCTTCACTCAATTCGCGCTGTTCGATCTGGTCCAGGCTATTCCAGCTCTGTTTCAACCATGACGTGCTGCCATTGAGATTGAACGTGCGCAGCGTTTCCCGTCCCAGCGCATCGTACTCGATGTCGATAACCACGCTGTCGCTCGCACCGTCTACCGTCGCGATACGCTCCGTCAGTCCCTGGGCGTTATAGGTGAAGTCACTCCTGATATAACTTTCGCAGCCCTCGACGCCCAGTTGGGTATAGTTCAACCGGCCATTGGTCTGATCGTATTCAAACAACTGAACCTGCCCCGTCACGTCATGGTAACGAATCAGCCGCCCGAGCCGACTATGGACATAAACCATCTCATACGGATCCGCGACATTCGCCACCGTGCGTACTTCAGACTTTATCTCGCCCTGCACGTCATAAGTCCGTGCCAGTTCGATATCGATCTCCGATGAACTGGTGAGCCTTGCATTCTGAGGGTCGTACTCATAAATGGCCTTGATCGGCGTCGGTACTTCTTTCAAACGGCCGATGGTTGCTTCCCCCGCGACAGCGTTGCGGGTGAGCGGCTCATCCGTCAGTTCATAGGCATATTCATAATGAATCACATCGCCGCTGGGCTGGATGACGCGATTGGCCTTGCTGTAGGTGGTGTCGTATTCATGCTGGGTGACTCGCCCTCCGGTCGTTGACTGAGTAAGGCGTTCCAGGCTGTCGAAGGCCTGTGTGCCCATCGCTGTTGCGCCCACCTTGATTAACGTCGGCAAATCGCTGCGACTGTGGCCTGCGTATTCACGAACCACCTTATCCCTTGTCGGTAATGTGGTTTCCAGCATGCGATCGAACACATCGTAGGTGTAGGACGTCTCATAGCCAGCTGCATTTGTCTCTTTTACCGTGCGGCCCAGACCGTCATAGAGATAGCTATGCAGGCTGATGGAGCTTTCCATAAGATCGAAACGCTGGACGCTCACCGGTTTCTCAAGGCGGTTATTGGTGGTGACGGTCTTGCCCATGCCTTCCGTCCATTGCGTGGTGGTAAAGGCGATAGGATCTTCCACGGTGTGTTGCGTGACACCGGCCGGGTCGGTGCTGCTGGATTGTTGCCCCCAGTCATCGAACGCGTAGGTGGTTGTCAATGAAAGGGGCTGGCGTTCCAACCAGTCGATTTCCTGCTCTTGGGTCAATTGGCCCAACGCGTTATAGGTCGCCCGATAGATATCTCGATAGGTGCCATTGGAAAAGTCGGCATCTTGTTGCTCCTCCCGGATCGCTCTGTTCAAGCCATCGAACCAGGTACGGGTCTTGACCTGCTTGACGTTTTCAACCTCCTGGAAGGCCTGTCCGGCTGCGGTTCCATTGTCTGTAGGACGGACGAGCCTGTAGGTATAGGTTCGCGTCGCAGCGTAGTCGGGATCGTCGGGCGCGACAGTTTCCGTCAATACCCGCATCAGGGCGTCATAGGTGTTGCGAATCTTGATGTCCTTGTCCTGGGTCAACAAGGGTTCGCCGTTGAGCAGCGAGCGCTCGGCGCTGACAAGCTTGACCAGGCCGTCATGACCGGTAAAGGTCTCGGTCGTTTCGAACACCGTTTCGCCAAGAAGCACTTCCGTGGCCTGGCCGGTTTTATTGCTCGCAGCTTTTTCCTCGTCCGTCTTGATGCGGTACGCGGAGCCTGTTGTAGAGACGTAATTACGCTCTTTACCGATCACCGTGACTGTCTTCAGTTTCTCCAGCCCGTGCCCCAACGGATCATCGATCGTGTTGAAGTACTCAAGATCCGTGCTCTCCAACGACACTTCGGTCTGGCCGACCAATTGATGCAAGCTTTCCTCGGACATGACCACCCAAGGTTTGTTGATGTCACTGCCGTGCAGCGCCGGTAGTTCGACATAGCTGTACCGCGTCCGCAAGGTCGGCGCCCCCGCTTGCAAGTCAGGCACCAGCTCCGGATCCGCCGTCGGCGTGACCGTGGTGTGCTCGACATGCCTGACAAACCCATAGGGGTCCTCTGGGCATTTGCCGACGACGCCGCCGGCTGGATAGTAGGACGTCGCTTCCGTAACACCACTGGGCTGAACGCTCAAGGTCTGGTTGCCATGGATGTCATATTCGCTTCTTTCGACGTCTATACGCCATTCACGCGCATCGTCCGTCAATTCCCAGCGGGTAATCGCCTCTTTCGGCAACTGACACTGGCGTGGCTGGGCATCGAAAGACAAGGTATCGTCATCGTCCGCGTAGTAACGGGTCGTTTGTGTCTGTTGATGCGTGCCCTGCAAGGTCGTTTCCGAAACCAGCAAGTGGAAGCGGTTGAAGCGGCGTGTCACGCTGCGCACCTCGTCGTTCCCGACCATCAGTTTTTCAGTGGACTCATACTCGTAGCGATCGAGGACTTTATACAGGTTGTCCAGGCCATCGTTCTCCACATGGGCCACATTCGGATAGCCGAGGAAATTATGCCCATCGGCGCCATAGGTGTACTTCACCGTGATGGGTCTCTGATCACCGCCAGGGTCGGTAATATGATCGGTCACCCTGGGCAACTTACGTTGCGGGTTGTCTTTATCAGGAAAACCATGGCCTCCATCGTTGTACTGAACGGTTTCATGGGCACCCAGGGGCGTCCAGACCTCGCTGATGCAGTCGAGATTTTTTTCCAGGTGGTATTCAAAGCGCCAACCGGCATTTTCCGTGGTTGGTAGGGTGATCCTGTCGACACGACCGCTCTTCATGCTCAAGACAACCGCGGCCAATGGCGTACCATTGACGGGCGTAAAACCCAGCGTGACGGCTTGGGTAATAAGATTGCGGGTGATCTGGAACAGCAGCCCATGCCTGTCGCGAATGGCGCTGAGCATCGGCGCATCACCGACCGTTACGTATTCCAAGGTAATTTCGTGCCCTTGCGCAGAATACATTTTTACCGGTACGGCCACCTGCGGGCTGGGTCCCTTGAGTGCCAGCACTTCGACAAGCCCCGATTTATGAACGATCTTGAACTGGTCGCCAGGCAGTTGGTAAAACTGAAAATCCTCGATCTTTTGCTCTTTCATTTTCATACGATTGGCAACACCTTCGTATGGCCCGGTAACTTTGAACGTTTGCCCCAAATACACCGAAACAACTTGATTGCTTGGGGTGTACTGGCTTAGCGCAAGGTTCCAGCCCTTGCCAAAGCCGGTATCACGAGTATTCAACGGATTGTAATTGAGCACCAACGGCACAGACGGGCCCCGCAGATTATTACTGAAAAGTTCCGGCAACGATAACGACACGGTATAAAAACCGGTTCGTGGATCTACCCCCGTCTGGATGAAACTCAAAAAATTAAAGGCATTGGAATGCACAGCGGTGGATACAGTCATGGTCAACCTCACGAACTAGTCATGCGAATAAATACCGGCAATACGACCGACACCGCACTGCATATACCGAAATGCAATGCGTAGTTCCTGGCGGGCCTACCCGACGACCTATACCTTTTCCTCAGGCCCGATGAAGTCCACATATAACCGATTGCGGTCCGCACTAGGAAAACCAATAGCGATTTTGTGGTGATTACCTTCGTCATCGGTTAAATAAACCTTTAACTTCGCAGACCTTAGCGGATGCAACTTGACCCGCCGATCCTGCCGAATACCATCAGAATGCTCTAGGCGAAACAAACCAACCCTGAACTTACCTGCGGCCAGGGAATGCCCGGGCTCCATGTCGTTTTTGACTGGCAGACCAAGATTTTCGACCAATAGCGAATCGTAGTGCATGACACTCGCTTCATTCGGTTTTTTCGGATCGCCATAACCATAGCCGGTGTAACTGAACATGGTTTCGTTGGGGGCCGGGCTCTCCCATTGCACGATAGATTGAAACCCTCGTACTTCGGCCGTCAGGAAATCGACACCGACTTGATTTTCACGCAGATAAGTCAATGCCCAGTAGTCCGTTGTCTTCAAAAACCAGTCGAAGTCATGATCACTGTCCGGATCGCTCCCTCCGCCGCCCGCCACACGCTGACGCGTCAATTTATAGTTATCGATGTTAGGGGATGGCGCGGGAACAGGCTTAAGAAGAATGATTCCATTCTCATCCCCTGGGTAAACGTCCGAGCTCCAGGGATTTCCCAGTTCGTCATCAAATACCGCGTAAAACTGGGTCGGTTGAGCGGCGCGAGTCTGCATGAAAAGATCGATTCTGTTGGGTAACGCTGCAGGCTCATCGGTTCGCGGCGGTGTTGCGCTGGAACTCGAGCTCGGAAAGGGCTTGAAACGGTTGCCAATCCTCGTTTGCGCCCATTCTTTATCATTGCCCGGCGCATCCTCTGCAATGCCTTCCTGCAGAGCCGGCAGCTCGGGGACGTATTGGTTTGAACGGACATAGACCATCTTCAACGAATCTTCTTCGTCCGGGGTCAGCCGGGCGCCATTAGTTTCAATGCTTATCTGGAGCGGTATTTGTTGAAAGCCATTGGCGAACGCTTGATCCGAACGCAATGTATCCAAATCAAAACGCGTAAGGGCCGACCAACCAGGCTCCTCGATATGGGCGGCCAGTTTTATGGTGCTGTAGCCCGCAAACAAGAGTCCGAAATCTGGATGAGAGATCTCACACCTAACGATATCGTAGGGTCGATGAGGTGTCGTCGGGGCGGTATAGGTGCCATCGTCGCTGACCGTCCCCTCTCCAATCACTTGCCAAGTGCGCGTAAAAGTGTCTGGAGCACCCGACATTTCCGTTAACGTCACGCTCGCAGAGCGCCCCACTCTCGCGCTAAACCGCGGCTCTATATCCAGCGTGGGCGCAACCCGCGTCAGCACCACCGAAGCCTCAACCGTCTCACCGGTGTCATCCTCGACGGTAATGGTGTCGACAACGGTGAACTCGGGCAACGCCAGCAACTGGGCGGCCGATGGAGGTGTATAAGTGGCGGTATGACCCGACACGGAGAGCGTTCCATACAGGGGTTCTTTCCAGGTCAGTGTCGCCCCCCTCAGCGCTGTCGCGACGAAGGTCACGGTACTTGTTGTCTGCCCCTCTATGCGTGACACGACCCCTGGGGAAATAGTCATCGATCGGGTAGAGACCAGCAACAAGGCCTGAACCTCGTGCTCGATTTGCGTCTGAGGATCTATGTAGGAGGCCGTAACGATATTGCGCACCAGATCCCGGCCTAGCTCGGCAGCGGAAACGGGCTGGTAAAAACCGGTGGTCGCATTGATCGTACCCGCCGACGTATTCGAATTAAGGCTCCTGACGCTCCATGTAACGCTTTTCGCGGTGCCGTTAAGATAAGCCTTGTATTCAAACGGCACGCTACCGGCCTTCATGACATGAACCCCGGGCTCGATGGTCAACGACGTCCTGGAGGGATCCAGACTGCCGAATATCACCAAGTCCTTGGGAACATGACGGGAATGCTCCACGAACACGTTTTTTTCGCCGGGAAACAGCAGGCTCTGGATAAGCGCCAGTTTGTCATCGTCGGATCTCGAGACGTACTCTTCGGCCAGCACCATGGTTGCCGAATAGTCACCGTCATCGGGAATCAGATACGGAAAGGTCAGAGGCGGAATTTCTCCTCCGTATTCGCTCCCCCTGAGCTTTATCATGACGACCACGGCGCCATCGGCCGCGTTTTTCGCTCCCGCCACTTCCGCCCCGGGTGCCCGCTGGGTCAGCACAATAAAATTCGTCGGGGTCAAATCACTGCGCCCTTTGAGGTCGAGAATACCTAGCACATAAACCTGCCGTTCAGGTGGCAGTGCCTTGAAACGCTCATCGAAGTACGCGCCAATTTTGGTCTGGCTTGTCGCCGGCCCCGCGAGATTGCAAGAGAATCGGGCCCCTTTGGACAAGTCCAGTGTCACCCTGCCCAGGCGGTCGACCACGCCCACCACCAACGAAAGATCCAGCTCTACGGTCAGTGTATAGCCATGAGCCTCGGTAATATCGAATTCGTACAACAAGCCACGGCTTCTTTCATGAACACTAAAGTTCCCGCCCAAAATACTTAACGTCAACTTTGCTCGGGAAGTGTCTAGCCGTGCGGGCTCGAACGACAGTAAGGGTTTACCCAGCATGACTTGCGTCATCACGCCATATTCGGTGCCTGAGTCATTAAGGTCCATCCTGCCGGAAAATACCGGCAAATAGCTGGCGCCATCGTACTTTTCCAACCATTGTTGCTGGAGTACCCTATTAAGCCGCTCACGATTGAAAGCACACACGGCGCCCCAGCCACGGGTAATCGAGCCTGCTTTCATTTTTTCAACGATATCGGCAAGAGAATTACTGGTCATTTTGATTGTCCTCGACAAGTGACGCGACGTTGTCCAAAAGCTCCTTGGCCTTTTCACGGGCAGTGGAGTCCAGATAGAGCTCTTCCAGTTTTCCAGCGGCGTCGCTCAATAGGTTTTTTAGCTCATCGATAGCAGACGTTTGCGGGTCTTCCTGTTGAGGTTTCGGCGGCAAGGGAGCGAGCGGTAACGGCTGAATAGAAAATCCGTCGTCGTCAATTGCATAGTCAGGCACATGCTGCCGAGCCTTTATTAAAACAAACTGACTATTGGTTGTTTCACTCGCGGTGAAGATCCCCGTAATAGAATCAATTGATCCCGCATCTTCAGGCATACAGGACCATGACAGTCCCGCTGTAATAGGCGTGCCGTTCCTTTTGGCAATTAATTTAGCCTGTTTTGGTGGAAGCCCCTGGTATTCCAGTGTTACAGACAGCACTTGTGAGAAGTGCTTGACCACCATAAAAGATTTCTGTTGTTGGCCAGTCGTTGTGTTTTCCACAACTACTTCGTCTATGGTGAACGTGGGGGCTCCAGGCATTTTTGTCAGCGGGGCGCGGTAAGTATTTTCCCCGTACTCATTGGCTGTCGGGTCGATACTGCCATCACCGATGACGCTCCACGTCAAGACACCGCTCATGCTATGAGCGCTAAGCTGACGGGTCTGTGTTTCTTCATTTACCTTGGAAGCGTTACAGATCTCGATCAGAGGATTGAGTGTAATAGCCCTGGCCACTACCGTGACTAAAGCCCTGCTGATATGAGGATCATTGCCGGGTCCGGTCGCAGTTACTTTGACCCGTTTGTAAGTTCCTTCGATCTCGGTCAACGAAGGCGCCGTATAAACACCTGTCGTTTCATTGATTCGCCCGGCACCCACTGTACTACCGTCAAGATCCTCGACACTCCACTTGACCCCCCCTACTGTCGGCGGCACCGTCTTGAATGTGTGGTTCTGGTCGTAAGTCAGCATGATTTCCATGGGGTCGATGGCAAACGTAGTCAAACGAGGATTGATAGAACCGAAAATAGCCATTTCTCCGGTGAGGTGCAGGGACTTGAGTTCTACGGCATCTTCGCTGTTGAAAAAAAGCGTGTTCAGGACGAATATATCGATCGCATCGAGACCGTTAAACAAGGTCATGGCCGCGTTGGAAATATTATCACCCACTAAACTCCGGAACACAGGCAACGTCATATATGTCTGAACATCAGAAGGCAAACTTGACAAATTACCGACTTCGATAGGTGCCTGATATTCGGCAACTTCGACCTTAAGCCGACGCGAAGCCTCATCAAGCGAAAACTGAAAATTTCCGTTCAACCCAACGCCCATCATAATCGTTGACGACAGATCATCTACGGTACATGTCATTTCCCGCATAAATCCTTTGCCACCCATACCCACTCTGAAATAGGGTGAACCGTCCAAGGTATAAAAAAGCGTCATGGTGAGCAGATTATTCGCATCTATGTAAATCGGTATTTTATATCCGGAGAAACGTACCTTCCTATTGCCCACCGTCGCTTCAAATGACGGTATCGCTAAATCCCCAGTGGTTCCGGCCTTGACTTTAATTTTATAGACGAAACTTTGGTTATTGGTCTCACTGTCAAACTGAGCCGTCGACGCATTGAATGCTCTCGCCGTCCCCTTGCCAATAATACCGTGCATAAAAAAACGAGTGCCGAATATCATCAACGCATCGAAATCGGGTCGGTCACTTGGGATGGGGTACGCCCAGTCTTCGCCTGGCATCCCGCCCTCTAACTCATCATCCATCCTAATACGCATTTCAACGGCACCATTGCCGAAGTTTGCCGCCCCACGTGCAGCCGCCCCCTCCTCCATAATGGTACGCAGCTTGAACGACTGGGGTTTCATGAAGTCTTGAGTCGTCGGCGCCAAAGTACCCAAGGTAAACGTACGCCGTTCCTCATCAGCTTCTCTGAACTTACGTTTGAAGAAAGCCCCGGCCATCCGTCGTTGATGCTCGATCCGATCGCCTTTCACCTCCCAGATATAGCGCTGGGAACGAGCATCGCCCAAGTCCAGCACCACCTCCCCATCCCTAGTGACATTACCCTGAATATCCTTGAGCAGAACCCGGTCAGCGCTCAACTCTGGATGGTCCAACGGGTCGAAGGAGCTGATCCTATTGACCTGAGCAAACCCGGCCACGTCATCCATCTTAATATTTTTACCCCCCATAATGGCCATCTTCATATTGACTTCGGCGGAGTTAGGGTCCGGATTATTGTCAAAACTCAAGCGTGGCGCATCGGTGACATAATCGATCAACCAACTCCAATCGGTCTCTCCCGACGCGTAAGCTTCATTAATAGGGGGCATTACCGAGTGTTTATCGTGCTTTTCAATGTACTCCTGCAACAGTAACTGGTTGCATTTGCCTTTATCATAAGCCACCAGCGCACTCCATTCACTCGTACGAGGCCTGAGCGCGGCCCATTGCAGATATTCGGCGAGCGTTTTTTTCGGTGCGGACATGGTATTTATCCTCGTATCGTTAAATGACAGGATTGCCGCTGTACCCACCGGATGAGCTGGCAAGTGCGTTGGCACATGGTATGCGGGGGCAAACGGTACGACCGTTTACTGTGTTTTCGTTGAAAGTTTCCGGGGCAGGTTTAATAGGGAACGGCACGAGCGGTAACGGCTGGAGAGAAAATCCGTCGTCGTCAACTTCATAGTCAGGCGCATACTGCCGAGCCTTTATTAAAACAAACTGACTTTTGGTTGTTTCTCTCGCGGTGAAGACCCCAGTAATAGAATCAATTGATCCAGCATCTTCAGGCATACAGAACCATGTCAGTCCCTGTGAAATAGGCGAGCCGTTCCTTTTGGCAATTAATTTTGCCTGATTTGCTGGAAGCCCCTGATAATCCAGTGTTATAGACAGCGTTTGTGAGAAGTGCTTGACCACCACAAAAGAACTCTGTTGTTGGCCAGTCGTTGTGTTTTCCACAACTACTTCGTCTAAGGTGAACGTGGGTACCCCAGGCTCTTTTTCCAGCGGGGCGCGGTAGATATTCTCCCCGTATTCATTGGCTGTCGGGTCGATACTTCCGCCACCGATGACGCTCCACCTCAAGTCACCGTCCATGCTATGGGCGCTGAACTGACGGGTCTCTGTTTTTCCATTTTCCTCGGAAGCGTTACAGATCTCGATCAGAGGATTGAGTGTAATAGCCCTGGCCACTACCGTGACCAAAGCCCTGCTGACATGGTGATTACCAGGGCCCGTCGCAACGATCTTGATTCGTTGGTAAGCCCCATTGATCTGCGATGCAGGCGCGATATAGGCGCCGGTATCTGCATTTATGTGCCCCACATTCGTCGTACTACCTTCAAGTCCCTCCACCCTCCATTTGACCTCCGGTGTTTCTGGTATTGTCTTGAAACGATAGGCTTGACCGTGGCTCAACAGGACTTCTACCGGATCGATGGCAAACGTCCCCAAGCGAACGCCGATGGAACCGAAAAAAAACATTTCCCCCGTCAGGCTAGCCATCTTGAGTTGTACGGCATTCTCGGCGTTAAAAAGAAGCGTATCGAGAATGAACGCGTCGATTGCCTCGAGCCCGTTGAATATTTGCCTAACTACAAGGCCGACGAGACTCGTTAACCCCGTATTGAACTCGCCTGAACGCATATAGGCAGCCACGTCCCATGGCAGTAGCACATTTGGATAAAAATCGACAGTCGCTTGAGCCGACTCCAAACTTACTTGCAGACGGTGCGACGCTCGATCCAGCGAAAAACGATAAGTGCCGCTGAAGCCAAGACCCATTAGACAGTGGAAGGGAATTCCATTCACGGTACATATCACCAAGCGCTTTGTATTGGCACTTCCCATCCCCACGTCCAACGATAGCGATCCATCCGCCCGTCGATCAAGGGTCATCGTGAGTCGATAATCCTGGCTGATATAAATCGGGCATTTATATTGGCTGAACGTTACTTTCTTGTCGCCAATGCCAGCTTCGAACGGTGGAATTTCCAAATACCCTTCAGTACCAGACTTAACTCCCAACCACTCGACGAAACCTTTGCGATCGGTCCTACTGTCAAATTGAGCATCGGGTGCATTGAACGCCCTGGCCGTGCCCTTACCGATGATGCTGTGCATGAAGAAGTGGGAACCGAACACTATTAACGCATCCAGATCAGGTCGATCACTCGGCAGGGGGTACACCCAATCCCCTCCCGGGTAACCGCCCTGCTGCTGGTCACCCAGGGCAATACGCATTTCTATAGCACCGTTGCCGTAGTTCACCGCGCCGCGCATAGCCGCACCCTCTTCCATAAGCGTACGCAGCCTGAAGGACCGGGGCTTCATGAAGTCTTGGGCGGTCCATGCCAACGTACCCAGGGAAAAGGTCCGCCGGACCGGCTCGGTTTCCCTGAACTTGCGCTTGAAAAACTCCCCGGCCATCCGGCGCTCAGGCGCGCGCCAATCGTCTGTGACTTCCCAGCTATAGCGCTGGGAAACCGGATCGCCCAGGTCCAGCATCACCTTGCCCGCTTGGTCAACGCTGCCCTGAACATCCTTGAGCAGTACCCGCTCAGCCTCCAAGCGCGGAAAATCCAACGGATCGAAGCAATGGATGCTATTGACCTGAGCGTAGCCAGACGTATCGTCCAGCGATATTTTCCGGCCACCCAGGATGGCCACGCTCATGTTGACTTCGGCGGCCTGCTCGTCTGGGTCGTTCTCGAAACTCAAGCGGGGTACATCAGTGACATAGTCAAGTAGCCAACTCCAGGTATGCTCGCCTGTCCAATAGGCTCCATCGATAGGTGGCATCGCTGAGTGTTCATCGTGCTTCTCGATGTATTCCTGCAACAGCAACTGATTACATTTGACCCGATCATAAGCCACCCACGCACTCCACCCGCTGGTTCGGGGTTTGAGTGCGGCCCATTGCAAATACTCTCCAAGCGTTTTCCGGATCGCGGCCATGATATTTACTCTCAATTGGCCAATGTGAAATTTGCGGGCGTGTACTCCGTATCCGCGCCTGCTTCATAAGTAATGACGACTTGCACACTGATGTTGCCGAGTTTAAAAACCTGGAAGGCTGAAGCCGCAACCCTTGCTTCTATTTTCCGATTCGTGACTTCAGCAGCACTAACAGGGTGATTGGTAAAAATGGGAACCGTCTGGGGTAAGTCATCGTTGCCTTCACCAATGATGACCGCATTGACAACTTGGCCGGCGCGCATATAAGGCCAGCCGGGCAGGGTAAACAACTCGCCCCCGGTAGCAATTTGACTAATACGTATAGTTCCATTGGTCTGTTGGGCTTGCGCTGATTGAATGGTGGGATAACGTGTCTTCTCGATCGGTAATATACGCACTGTGAAAACTTGTGACTTGACCGGCCCGGGATCGCCATCCTGCAGGACGGTGTAATACACCGGCACCGCCCTGCCCAGGTTCGCGGGAATGTGTTCCGGCGAAATGTTGTAGGTACGCCCTCCCGGGCTCACGGGCGCCAGTGCGATGTATTTACCGCTGGTGCCGTAGCCGTCCCAATACACGTTGACTTCGTCATCGGGGCCGTAGTTGGCTAGCGGGTCTATATCGATGGTCACGCCGGATGCGCTTAAGAGCAGGACATCCAATACGCCTTCACCCGGCACCGGATCGTCCAGGTCGGGGCGGGCTTTATCGACGATGACCATGGGAAGATTCAACGGTGTCCGCACATTGGCCTGGTACGGCGTGGCCGAGAGCGCCGTGCCGGCCCAGGCGTATTCATAACGCAAGTCGATTCCGGCACCCTGGCTCGCGTCGAGCCACTGCACATCGAGCATGAATTCGAAAAAACCTTTGTCCAGCGTCGATGCGTCGACACTGGCCCGCAACACGATCGGCTCTACGCTGCTGATTGACGACGAGGCATGGCAGAGCAGTTCATCACCGATGGCCATGCCCGGATAACCTTCGATGCGCAGCGGCAATCCATCGGGAAACAGCAATGGGTTGATCGTGCCACCGCTATGGCCGACGATCGTCAAGGCCGGCAACATCGCCGCGCTTGGCGCCAGGAGTTGGAAGGTTTGCCGGGTGGAGAACGTAGTTTCTTGCGCGGCACCGGCGTATTGGATGCCGTAGTACAACTCCATCGAGCCGTCTTCGACCCGCAACAGGTCGGAGCGGTTGAGAAACAGGCCAAGCGGCTTGCCCGGCTCACCCTCCCGGACAACAGTCGGATAGGCCAGGGCGGGGGTGTATTCGCTGCCGTCCGGGTAAAACCTGCGGCAATGCAGGGTAACCGTATCGCCCACCGACATCGCCTGATAGGGCACCACCCAGGGTGTAATGATCGTCTCTGCAGTTTCCAGGTCCACATGCAGGTCATGGGAATCCCGGATCTGCACCACGGGCAACGCTGCCGCGGCCCTGGGACGCCTGCCGACAAAGAAAAACAAGCGCAACGATTCGTCGCCCGCTGTTCCGCCGGGTTTGCGCACCCGATACGAGTAGAAAACGCTGCCGTTGCGAAGCTGATGCAGGACGCTGTTCTCGATCATCACCGGCATGCCGTCGGGGGTCAGCTCGTCGTCGCGCACCTCGGCCTCGTCATTGAACTTGTCGACGATATCACCGTGCTCGCCACAACCGAACCAACTGATGACGATCATGTCGGCGTCGGCTATGCCGTCGTACTTGACGAATGTTTGCAGGTCTTGCGTGCCAAGGCTGTCCAGGTCGATGGCGTTGTCCGGCCCCAACGTGGGAATGGTCGGCGCTTGGTTTGCCTGCGTCCGAATCGTCATGTTCTGGGTTCCTTATGCTTTGCTTAAAGAATTTTTTCAGCGAAGGGAAGACATCTACCAGGGTTCTGTCTTTTAGGTTTACGCCTGAACGAGCGGCTTTGGAACTATCAGAAGTGTTAGGTTTCCGGGGGGGAATTTTCTGTTAGGTTTTATGAGAGCCGCACCGTCTAAAACCTGATGTCAGAAGGATCCTTAAAATGAACACTTTCAAAAAGAGCTTTACCCTTCTTTTATTTAGTCTAATAGGTTCCCATTGCATAATCACCGCGAGCAATGCTGCAGGATACATTAAGGTTCGTGAGGCTGATGGCATCCGCGAGTGCAGTATTCCTGCAACCGTAGGTGATCATGCCGTTGACAGAAGAGGCTGTACTAACGATCAAGCGTACACCGTTAAGTTCGTCGATGTTCCTTCGGCTCTCAACATTACTTTTTTCGATGATAAAAAAAATGACTACTGCCTCGACGATGAAGGCTGGGAAATAGAGGTCCGCACGATCAAAAATCCCACCACGACAGACTATATAGATATCACAGCAATGGCCAATGTTCCCAACGACACACTCGTTGAACCTGGCATCTTGAAAATAAGATATCGTCAGGATGGACAAGTCCACGGAAAACTATCATGTGTGCGCATTGAAAATGATAAATAAACTTATATTTAAATAGCGAGTTCATCCATGGCCACCTCAACCGCCGTCCACTCCAACGCCTTCAACTTCCTCAGCTTCGTTCAATCCGGAGTCGACGCGCGCACGGGCCAATACACCGTTTCCTTATCGCTACCCGAAGTCAAAACCTGCGAACTCAGCGGCCCGGTGGTGCCCCTGACACTCAACTTCAACCCCCTCAACACGGTCAACGCCGGTTTTGGCCTGGGCTGGGAAATGGGCCTGACGCAATATGCGCCCAGTACCCAAATCATCTCGTTGCACTCAGGCGAAACATTCAAAGTCACGGGCCCCTATCCCGGTTTCGTCAATCGCCTGCGGATGAAAGAGCAGAAAATAGAAAACTTCCACTTGTTTACCCTGCCCGATAACCAATTCAAGGTCGTGCATAAATCGGGACTGGTGGAAATATTGGAACCGAAGGGGGCCAGCCCGCAGGTGGCGGTGCCGGTCAAGCTGTATTCCCCGCAGGGGCACGAGGTCACCCTCGAGTACATTTCCGTCAATGGCAAGCCCATGCTCAGTGGCATGCGCGACACTACCGGTGCAGTGCTGCGAGTCACCCGAGACACCAACGCAAATACCGTCAAGTTCGCGCTGGGCATCGTCAACGGAACCCCTTCGGCGGAGGTAATCCTGAATTTGATAAGTGATCGCGTGGACCGAATCACTCTGCCGACTACCGAAGGGGCCGGCTGGCGCTTCGTATACCGGACGGAGAGAGAGTTGAACTGCATCCGCGAAGTGTGGACGCCGTTGGGCGCCCATGAAACCGTGATGTACAACGACGAAGGCCATGGTTTTCCCGGCCGCGACACGCAGCGCAAACTACCCAGGGTGACCGACCACATCACCGACCCAGGCGGTGGCAACGCGCCCATTACCGTGAAGTACAGCTACAGCGCCGATGGCCACAACTTCCTGGGTTATGGCAGCTCGATCGACTGGGATGACGAAGGCCTGGACAACCTGTTCAAGGTCCTCGAACCCTACACCTACGGCTCCACCGAAAGCCTGATGATGGGGGGCGACACGGTGCGCAGCATCACCCGCACTTTCAACCGTTTTCACTTGCAGACCCAGGAAGTCATCGCCCAAGGCAACCATCAGAAAACCATTCGGACACGGTACTATGCCGATGACGACGACAAGCTGTCATTCGACAACCAGCCTCGCCAATGCCAGCTACCCAGGCAAACCTCGACGCTGTGGGCCCTCAGCGATGACCCGCGTTTCTGGCGCCTGGACAAGGAGATCAGCGAATACGACATCCATGGCAACCAGACGCTGCGCATCGAACCCACCGGTCTTACCGAGACCATCGCCTACTATCCCGTCGAGGGTGTCGAAGGTTTTTGCCCTCGGGACCCTTACGGCTTTGTACGGCATGTGCGGGAGAAAATGGTCACGCCGTCAAACGACCCCGAGCGCATCCCGGACCTGGAGCCCGGCGCCTCGGCCAAGCGCACCCGGTTTCGTTATGAAGCGATGCCTACCATCAGCAGCAGCCCGATCACGGCGTCCTGGTTGTCTGTGGTGGAGGAGCGCCTGTATGAATTGATCGAGGCGCCGGCTTCGTCTTCCCCTTTCGAATCTCAAGAACCAACGGAACGGCAACTTTCACGTACAGTCTTTGGCTACGTCAACGCCCCCGCCAACCCGCTGACCCACGGCCGACGGGCTCGGCAAACCATCACGATGGGCAGTGACACCGGCCCCAGCTCGGTCATCGATTACAGCTACGAGAAAAACCCCGCCAACCAATCCCTGCGCACCGAGCAACGCTTCTCGTCGAATGTCGACGATGCCTTGCGCACGGTGGTCGACGAGCGTTCGATGCTCAACGGCGAACCTTTGCTAGTCACTGAAAACGGCATTGAACACAGCTACCGCTACGACGCCCTGAACCGGGTGCTGAGCGAAACCCAGGCGCCCAATAGCGACTACCCGGCGACGCGTCGCTACAGCTACCGCCTGATTCGTCCGGCCGACGCGGGACAAAACCCGATAACCACCCAGGCCTACCAGCAGATGGAGGACGTCAAGGGAGTCAGGGTGCGCACGCACTTCGACGGGATGAGCCGGGCGGTGCGTGAAGAGATGGAAGACGTCGACCACTCCGGCGGCAGCTACCGGGACATCTACACCGCAAAATACAACGCCAAGGGCTTTTTGATCGAGGAAACGGACATCGACTGGCTGGAAACCACCGACCTTAGCTTGACCTCGTCCTACACCTACGACCTGTGGGGGCTGCAGGACAGCGTTACCCGGCCCGACGGGGTGAAGGAGTGGACCCTCAACAATCCAATTGCCTTTACCACCGAAGAATGGATCGACGGCACCGCCCGGACCCGGACCATTACCAATCGTTTCGAAAAAACCGTCAGCGTCGAACAGATCGGCGTGGACGGGCGGCGTATCAGCCTGAGCTCGTTCAATTACGATGGTCTGGGCAATTGCACCCGGGAGGTCGACGCGCTCGGGCAGGTCACGCGTCATCGCTACGATGCCTTCGCGCGGTTGCTCAACAGCACCCTGCCCGACCTGAGCACCGTCCATCACACGTACGCCGAGCACAGCCAGGCCGAACTGCACACCTCGATCGAAGTGAAGCCAGGTAATACTCACCTGCCCACTCGCCGCTTGGGCGAACAACGGTTCGATGGCCTCGATCGACTGGTGGGTGTCACGGTAGGCGCCAGAAGCGAGCAATTGATCTACGAAGCCGGCCATTTCCAACCCAGGCAACGCATTCGGCCGGCCGGCAATCCGATCAACTACCAATACAAGTTCGGCCTGAGCGAGAAACCGACCGTTGTCACCGCCCCCGACGATGAGTCAACTTTCGACGTCGACCTGCTGGATGCCCGGCTCGACAGTTCGAAGAACAGCCAGGGCGAATATCATTTTTCCTATGACGAAGCCGGTCGTTTGGTCGCCGAAAGTTGGAAGGATGGCGTCGACAACAAAACCTATACGACCCGCTACAAGACTTCGCTCAAAGGGCGTCGCCTGAGCCGCACCGACATCGGCAACCACCAGACCCTCATGGATTACGACCGACGCAACGGGCGGTTGCTCAGCCTTGAACAAGGTCAATTGCACGCGGCCTTCGACTACGACGCGATCGGTCGTGTGTACCGCACCACCAGTAAAGACAAGGCGACCAACAACACCCTGACCACCACCCTGGAATTCGACGAAGTGGGGCGCGAAACCTTGCGCACCCTGGTGCTGCTGGACGTACAAAACCAACCGATCGAAGCCGAACGCTCAATCGAATTAACCTACCTGGCCGACAGCAACGTGAAGACCCGGCACTTGCGGGTCGGCGGTGCCAGCGCCTTGCTGGAAACCTACAGCTATGACCTGCGCGGACGCCTGGAGCGCTATCGGTGTTCAGGCACGGATTTGCCCACGGACCGTTACGGCAATGCCATCGTCAGTCAATATTTCGAATTCGACGCACTGGACAACATCATCTATACGCGAACGGTTTTCAGCGATGGCAGCCTGGACATCGCGCATTTCACCTTTGCCGAAGACGATCCTTGCCAACTGCTCGGCGCCAGCCATAGCCATCCTGATTATCAACAGCTGGAAAGCCGTTTCAGCTACGACCCTGACGGCAACCTGGAGCACGACGAGAACGGTCTACGGCTGCGCTATGACAGCCAGGGGCGCCTAGTGCAAGTCATGACGCCGACGGGGCAGTCGGTGACGGCGTACCGCTATGATCCCCATGACAACTTGCAAGCCGTCCAGCCACAAGGCGACAGCCAGACCCTGCGCTTCTATCAGGGAACACGGGTTACCGACACCTTGCACGACGATCATCATATTCAATTTCTCTACCATGAGGGGCAGCCCCTGGGGCAACAAACCCCCAGCGACGACGGCCAGACCCTGTTGCTGCTGACTGACGCCAAGCGGTCGGTGATCGGCGAGAACCAGGGCAGCGACGTGCGCAGTGTGGTTTATGGAGCCTATGGCGAACGTGATGAAAACAATGGGCTGCAAAGCTTGCTGGCTTTTAACGGTGAAGCGATTGAGAGCACGGGGTGGTACTTGTTGGGTAACGGCTACCGCGCCTATAACCCGAGCCTGATGCGCTTTCACAGCCCGGACTCGATGAGCCCCTTCGGCGCCGGCGGCCTTAATTGCTATATGTATTGTGCGGGCAACCCGATTGCTTTCAGTGATCCGAGCGGGCATCGGCCGCAAAGCCTCGTTAATAGCTATGGAGTAATGGGTGCATCAATCGGGGCCTCGCTATTCATTGGTATCTTGCTTTCCATTTTCACGGCTAACGCTGGACCGCTTATAGCTGCTGTGGCTGAGGCGGTAGGCACAACAACCGCTATGGTGGTCTCCACCTTTAATACCGTGGCGAACATCGTGACCTGGGGCTCGATGGCGGCAGCCGCGGGGACGGAGGCGGCGAGGATATTCGTTCAGGATGAACAGGCGAATGATACGTTGGGGTGGATCGGGCTAGGACTTAGTCTTATTGCACTTCCGAAGTTGAAGGCGCCGAAGGTACCGGAGGTAAAGGTCCCGACATCCATTCAGAAATCCCGCCTGCCCATGCGCCGAAGATTGATTTGGGAAGACAGGTACCCAGGTCCCGAGCGCCGAGCCCAAAAAAGGCCTTACACCGGTTCTGAATACGGAGCAGAAGCAAGATACGAGGCACCTGTACCAAAACGCAGTTACCAACTTTCCGAAGAGACTGTTCTGAAGAGGGGCGCAGATAAAGTAGAGACTTATACCCACGCCGTAAGCGAGACGCCTCCTTCAAGGACTAATACAACGTCCGGAGATTCCGGCATCAGAATGCGGCTGCTAGAGGACGAAAGGAGAATGACCGAGAATGTAGTACTTGGTGGTCAACAGTACTACAAGGATCGGAGAGCGGGCGTTGCACTAGTATTAGAGGGCATTCATCGTAGTCATCCCAAGCCTGGTGCCTGAAGCCCCTGCCCCCCAAAAACAAACTCTCACAATCCCACCCGGAAAGTGAGAGTTTTCTCATATCCCCCCGCCCCACCCCTACCTAGAATCCGCCTCCGAGACAGCGTCCCCATCGGCGCCGTCTCGTGTGCACCCCACTGTTCCATCAAGGATTCTAGTCAATGAAAAAATCTGTACTGGCCGCCTCCCTGGGCCTGATCGCCGCCCTGGCCGGCCAATCGGCGTTCGCCGCCACCAGCACCGGCCAGATCAATTTCACCGGCACCATCAACGCCAATACCTGCCCGATCGACCCCATCGACCCAGGTACCGGCGCCCCAGGACCGATCAACCTGGGCAGTGTCGCCGCCACCGATTTCGGCGGGGTCGCCGATGCGGAAGCCGGTGGTCGTGAGTTCGCCCTGCGCGTCAAGGATGGGGCCGCCTGTGGTTTCGGCGCCGGCGATACCGCCACCGTGACCTTCACCAGTACCCACGGCAACGCCGGCACCGGTGGCCGCTACTATGCGATCCAGACCGGAGGCGCTACCGGTGTTGCCCTGACGATCAAGGACAACGAAAACACCCCTATCGACAGCGGCACCCCCTCCAAGGCCTATCCGCTGAACGCCACCGGCGAAACCCGGATGATCTTCCAGGCCCGCTACCGCTCCACCAACGCAACCGTGGTGCCGGGCCCGGTCATCGCCAACATCAATTTCGTCGCCACTTACCCGTAATGCCGGGCTCTTGAGTGCATGGCCAGACGGTCATGCGCTCAAGAGCATCGCTCGCCACGTGTGGACGTCAGCATCGCCCAGGGATTCTTCATGTTCCGATCCATCCAGAAAAACCACAGGGCCAGGGCCGCGCTCATGGGCGTCCTGGCGTTGCTGTGCTACGCCCCGTTGAGCCAGGCTTCCTTGACGCTGAGCACCACCCGCGTGGTGTTCGACAGCGGCAAACGCAGCGCTTCGCTGATCGTCGCCAACCCCAGCGACAAGGTGTTCGCGGTGCAGTCCTGGGTCAATACCAGCGCCGACGACACCACGACGGCCGTGCCCTTCGTGACATCGCCGCTGTTGTTCAGCATCGGCCCCGGCAAGGAACAGCAAGTGCAGATCAACCGCTTGCCCAACACACTGCCCACTGATCGCGAGACGTTGTTCTATTTCAATGCCCAGGAAATTCCCCAGGCCGAAGCGGACCAGAGCAATGTGCTGAACATCGCCATCCGCACCCGCATCAAGTTCTTTTATCGTCCGGCGCAGTTGAAGCAAAACCCGAGCGAACGCCTCAAGGATCTTCAATGGTCGCTGCAAACGATAAACGGCAAGCCAAGCCTGGTCCTGCACAATCCAACCCCCTTCCACTACACATTCCAACGCCTGGAAGTCAGCAGTGGCGGCCGCTCGAAAACCATCGACAACCCGACCATGGCCGCGCCACTGAGTCGTGAAATTTATGCACTGGGTGAGCTCAAGACCGGCACCGCAGCGCAGGTGTCCTTCACCACCATCAATGACTACGGCGGTATTACCCCGCCCATCACCTTGCCTCTGCGGCAGGACCGTTAACCCCCGCCGCTCGCATTGATTGTCAGGACACATGACCATGATCAGATCTTCAGAAGGTCGACGCCTGCGTCTGGCCCATTACTTATTGGCCGGTGGCAGTGGCGTGCTGATCGGCGCGGGGCAAGCAATGGCCCAGGCGCAACCGGTGTTTCTGTCCGGCTTCATGCGCCAGGGGCCGGATCAGGCGACCGATTCCGGCCAATTGGCCTTGCAGGCCATGGCCAACGAACAAGGCGTGTTGCCGGGCCGCTATCGGGTGCAGATCCGGCTCAATCAGCAGTATCTGAGCGAGCATGACATCGAGTTCATCCAGGGCGATAAGGCGGCCCTATCGCCCTGCCTGAGCGGCGCCCTGCTCGATCAGTTCGGCGTGAACGTCGAAGGCGTGGCCGACACGCAATCGCTCGCACATCCGTGCATCGACCTGCCAACCCTGATTCCCGGCGCCCGGGCCGATTTTGACGCAAGGCAGTTGCACCTGGACCTTTCCGTCCCGCAAATCGCCATGCGCCGCAAGACGGCCGGGTATGTCGACCCGCAGCGCTGGGACCACGGCATCAACGCGGCGTTTCTCAACTATCAGGTTTCGGCCCAACAAGGCACAACGCGCTACAACGGGCACAACGACAGCCAGGATCTACTCTTGAACGGCGGCATCAACCTGGGCCCCTGGCGCCTGCGCACCAACCAGAGTGGCCGGCAAGACAGCGGAGGCGAGCGTAGCTGGACCCGCGCCTACACCTACGCCCAGCGCGACCTGCCCGGCATGAACGCCAACCTGACGCTGGGTGAAGCCTTCAGCGGCGGTGACGTGTTCAGAAGCGTGGCGCTCAAGGGCGTGATGCTCAATTCGGACTCTGGCATGCTGCCCGATGTCCAGCAGAACTACTCCCCCGTCGTCCGGGGCGTGGCCTTCAGCCGGGCGCGCCTGGAAATACGCCAGGGCGGCTTTCCGATCTACGCCACATACGTCAGCGCCGGCCCCTTCGAAATCGATGACCTGAACACCGGCGGTGGCAGCGGCGAATTGGAGATTATCCTCACCGAGGCTGACGGGCAGGTCAGGCGCTTCACCCAGCCTTACGCCTCCTTGGGCAACCTGCTGCGGGAAAACACCTGGAAATACAGCGCCGCCATCGGACGCTACAACGCCACCGGCCACCTCGATGATCCCTTGCTCTGGCAAGGCACGTTGGCCGCCGGCGTGGGCTGGGGCACGACACTCTACGGTGGCTTGCAAGCCAGTGACTACTACCAGGCCACCAACCTGGGAGCGGCCAAGGATCTGGGCGCCATCGGCGCGTTGGCGCTGGACGTGACCCGTTCCAGCGCCGATATCGATGCCCAGGCGTCGAACGCGGTGCAGGGCACCAGCTATGCGATCAAATACGGCAAGACCTTCGACTCGCGAACCAGCCTGCGTTTCGCCGGGTACCGCTACTCCACCGAGGGCTATCGCGATTTTGATGAAGCGGTGCGTCAGCGCAGCCTGGACTCGACCTTCAGGGGCAGCCGGCGTAGTCGTCTGGAGGCCTCGGTTTACCAGGGCCTCGGCCGAGACAGCTCACTGAATTTGACGCTCTCCCAGGAAGATTTCTGGCGCAGCAACGAGCAGCTTCGCCAGTTTCAATTCAACCTCAACACGCGCCATCAAGGGGTGAACTACAGCCTGTACGCTGGCCAATCGCTGCGCAGCAAACAGCAGTCGAGCGATCGACAAGTAGGGCTGAGCATTTCCTTCCCCCTGGACCTGGGCCACACCAGTTCCGTCAGCCTGGACCTGCAGAAGACCGGCCAGACCTTGAGCCAACGCGCCAGTGTCACCGGCAGCATGGATCAGAATCGCCTCGGGTACCGCGCTGGCATCGTCAATGAAGATGATCGGCAACAGGCGGCCGAGCTTTCGATGAGTTATCAAATGCCTACCGGCAACCTCGGTGCAGGGCTGAACTACGGCAGTGGCTATCGCAACCTCTCGGTCAACGCTGCCGGCGCGGTGGTGATGCACAGTGACGGAGTTGAATTCGGCGCCTACTTGGGGGAAACCGCCGGCCTGATCGAAGTGCCGGGCGTGAAGAATGTCGGCGTCGTCAGCTCGCCGGGTATACGCACCAACGCGCGAGGTTACGCCCTGGTTCCGTACCTGCGGCCCTACCGGGTCAACACCCTCGAACTGGAGACGGATGAACTGGGACCGGACATCGAACTGGACAACGGAACCACCCAGGTCGTGCCGCGGCGCGGTGCGCTGGTCAAGCATTCGTTTACCGCCCGCACTGTCCAGCGGGTGGTCATTACCGGGTCGTTCAAGGGACGTCCATTGCCGTTCGGTGCCCAGGTCAAGGACGCGCAAGGCGAGACCCTCGCCGTAGTCGGCCAGGGCGGCGTGGCGATGTTTGGCATCGATGGTCATCGGCAAACGCTTGCCGTTGCCTGGGGCGAGAAACCCGGGCAGCAATGCCGCATGCCCATCGACCCCGAGCACATGACGTTGTCCCAGGGCTATCGCTTGCAATCGGTGGTTTGCCAGTGACTCACCTTCATCCAGGCGGTGTTGTCGCTGCAACTGACACCGCTTTCATCGCAGGAAACGTATGAAGAAATTATCGTCGCGACACGTGTTCAGCCTTATTGGCGTGTTGGCCGGCAGCCAATTTGCCCCATCCGCCCTGGCCAACACCTGTCGGTGGGATGCCGCGCCGGGGCCGATCAATTATCAAGCCGACCTGGGGACCGTCTACGTACCGCGTGATGCGAGTGTCGGCAGTGTGATTGGCGTACTCGACAAATCCGTGTTCAGCAACAGTCCCGGGCCGGCGATCACCTGCAATAACGATGGCAACGTGATCCTGAACTTCAATGCCGTGAACGTGGCGCCCCTGCAACGCCACATCCAAGGCGCCATGGGCGGTGCGGCCAGCAGCGACAAGATTTTCGCCACCAACGTACCGGGCGTCGGTGCCCGCATTACGCTGGAATCAGGTTTCGATGGGCAGGCCGGCAATGCGTTCGTCCCGATTGGCAGCCCGGTCGTGCCGTTCAATGCACAATTGGCGCAAAACCTGATCGTACCGTTCAATCTTTCCAGGCTCAGGAGCAAGGTCACCCTGATCAAAACGGGCCCCATCGCCCCCGGTCCCCAGGTGGTGAACCGGCATATGTTCGACGGCAATTTTTCCAACATCGGCAAGGGCTTTGGCTACAGTTTGAGCGCGACGGTGATGCAAGCCCAATGTGCCGTGGGTGCCAACCCGGTCAGCGTCGATCCGGTGCCGCTGGGGGACTGGCAAGTCTCGGACTTTACCCATCCGGGCTTCACCACTACGCCGACCCGATTCACCATCACCCTGTCCAGTTGCGAGGCCGACCCGACCAACGCCAACCAGGCCAATGCCCACATCCGCCTGGACGGCGCCGATGGGTCGTTGCCCGAGGGCGATGGCAGTCGCGGGGTGTTCACACTGGGTAACGGATCGACCGCCCGTGGCGTGGGGATACAGGTATTACGCGGAGACGGCACCACGCCCGTCCCTTTGGGTACGGACGTCTCGTTTGGACCGATCGAAGACGGCAGGAACAAAACCCTGGACTTCAATGCCAGCTTCTACCAGATCGGCAACGTGGGCCAGATAAGCCCCGGCACCGCTCGGGGAGCATTGAGCTTCACGATTACCTTTCAGTAATACCTCGGCAAAAACTGTGGGAGCCGAGCTTGCTCGCGATTGCGGTCTGTTTGTGCCGGTGATATTGAATTTACCGCCGTCATCGCGAGCAGGCTCGCTCCCACAGAGGAATTCGTGCCGGACGCAGCGTCGGAGCGGGCTTGCTCGCAAAAGCAGTGACGCAGTCAGTGTTGAGCAAACTGCCCCAACGCTTTCGCGCGCAAATTCCACAGGGGTTAGGCCGCCGACGAGGCTGCTGTTATCACCTCAACACCATGGTGCTCATATTGGCGACTCCAGCCCCCACAATGAGCCCGGATTCAATCAATCAGCATCGGTGTCAAATGGTCGAAAGCTGTCCATCTCGCTCCATCATCGAAGCTGACTTTGGTCTCGACTGTGAACCTTCGATTACTCAAAAGAGACATCATGAAGTCCTTAGGCAAATTGACAGGTATCCCGGCCGTGACCTCTGCCAGTTGAACCCGGTGCTGATCCAGTACAATCCGGCTCACCGTTTGATCCTGGAGATTTTTGCCCGATACCGTGATGGTCACCAGGCACGCCTCGCTGATAAAGGCCCACGCACGCTGATGAACGGGTACTCCGGAATTGGTAATGCTCGCTTTAGAGACAGGATCGGTAAAAGGAGAGACGAGCTGAGGCACATGGAATCGGGTCGTTGGGAACGTACCGATCGCAACCGTCAGTGTTCTGGACGGCTTGTTCGACGTGTCGGCCAGGACAACGTCGTAATAGACCGGTACGCCTTTTCCGAACATCGCCGCGATATTACCGGGGGGAATGCGCACTTCTTTTGTGCCCCAGGGCACGGGAACAGCAATAGCCCCCACCGTACCAGGCTCACCGAACTGCATATGGACGATATCATCATCGTAGTAGACAGCATCGTCAGGGATTTTCGCCGTGGCACCGGCTACTACGTTTGAAGGGTTCAGGTCGGCATATTCCGCGGGGCTGCCTTCGGCCTGGGTGATCCACGGATGAGGCACATAATGCGGCGCGCGAATCACCGATACTAGAAACGGTACCGCCGTGGACTCGACTGATTCGTTGCCCGCCCTATCAGCCACATGATAGGAAATCGACCGCGTACCATCGCCCATCCTGCGTATCAACGCTTCGGTGAAATCCAGCCATATAGGGTTTTCGTAATTATCCCGGTCGAGATCCTTGGTGACCTCTTCGGACTGGCCGGTATATTCATTGAGCCATCGAGCGGTGATCCTGTCGCCAGGGGCGGGCTCCACGTAAGTGGGGACACTGACGGTGATGATTCCGTTATGCTCGTTGAGGTATTGTTCGGAGAGGCCGTTTTGGATGATGTCCGGGTCGATTAGGAGTTCGCTTGCAAAAGCGAGGTCCGGAGGGCTTTTATCGACAGTAACCGGAAACGGATGCGATCGGTCCGGCGTGCTCACAAAATTGGTCATGATGAAGCTAAGCGTATGCCTCCCGGACGGTAACCGGTCGGCACTGATCGGTACGTAGTAATCATCCGGATCCATAGGCAGATCCCATTCCCGGCACCCGATGATATCGCTCTCGTCATCATCCAGAAAAACATCGACCCGCTCTTTCCACGGACCGCCCGACGGATCGTCGCCGTCGTACCAGGGCTTGAGCATGACCTTCAGAGGATTGTCCGGGTCGCTCCAGGCCGAACGATGCAGCAGGTTTCGCTCGCCGCCAGGAACATCCGCCAACGGTGCGGGCTCGGTCCAGGGGGCGGTCATATTGGGAGGGAGCTTGGTGGACTTGGTCGACGACATTGTTCATGTTCTCCATCGCTGAATATCAACCCCCAGCCCAAGGCCGGGGAGGAATCCTGATGAACACTCGAATGCCGCAAGGGGAGCATGCCGAAATCAGATTCGGCATGCCGACACTACCTACCAGAGGTAGCGCACGCCCACATTGGCACCCCACGGTTGTTCGATTTTGCTGCCATTGCTGTAGTCGAAGTCGGCATGAATCGAAACCTTGTCGGTCACGGTCATGGCAACACCAGTACCCAATTCACCACGGGAACCCGAAAGGTCGTTGTTGAACCGGTTGTTGTTGACCTGCACGTCATTGTTGTTGGCAAATTCGTGCACGAAAGCAGCACGAATGTAGGGCTGCACAACTTTGTCACCCCAGGTGAAATCGCGTCCGACGGTAGCGCCGGCCTTCGCCAACAGAGAGTGGGACCGACTCCCTTCGGCAGAGAGACCATTGTCCAGCTTGTAGTCTTTGCCCTCGATAACCACACCCGACAACTGAGTGAACGGCTCAACGAAATAGTCGTCCGCCAACTTGATATGCCGGCCGAATTCCAAGGAGCCACCGACGCCATGGCTGTCGTAGTCCCCCTTGGTTTTCTTGCCGTCGCTCAGTTGCACATCGGATTCGTTCTGGAAGCGGTTGAACTTGAGCACGCCGTCGAAGTAATAGCCGCTCTGCTCATCCAGCCAGGTGGTATAGGCACCCAAATAGTAGCTGTTGATCGTTGCGCTGGTACCGCGGCTCAAGTCAAGGTCGGACTTGCTGAAGCCACCCAACACACCGACCAACCACTGGCCGTCGCCCACCGGCAACGGCGCATCCGCGCCAAACGACAAGCCTTGCTGGACTTGCTGGTAAGCGACACCGGAATTTGCGCTGACATTGAACTTGTTACCGTAGGCGCGAATCCAGCCACCGCTCTGGGCAGGATTCATGCGCACTTCACCCATGCGGCTGCGCAAGGTGCTGAGTTCGCCATACCAGACGGTTGGGGCTGCATTGAACAGCGCGATCACCGAGCGGGTGCCCGGGCTGATCGTGCGCGTGAGGGTATTGAGGTACCAGGCGTCATTGCCTTGTTTGATCAAATCGTACGAATAAGCCCCCAGGTCCACTTCGCCACCGGCCAGGGCAAATGTTGCATCGCCGCTGCCAATCTTCACCACCGCAACGGAGCCGGCGCCTACAGGTTCTGAGCCACTGGCATTGATCGCGATGGTGTGATTGCCGGTCGCCGTGCCGGTTACCGTCAGGGTATCGACCTGGCCGGTCTTGAAATCGGTGTGCATGTAGAACGTACCGCCATCACCCGACAGAGTGCCTACGTTCAGCTTGAAGAACTCACCTGGGTTGCCAAACTGGATGGCGCCGCCATTCATGACCAGGTTCTCGACCTCGCCGTCGCCGACCATGATCCAGCGGGCACTGCTATTGATGCCCAGGTCCTGGACATTTTTCAGGTTTCCGGTCAGGGTCGCGGCGTTCTCCAGCAGCACATTGGCGATACTGCTGTCGTCCGCGACAATATCGCCGACCAGTGCGCTGCCGCTAACATTCAAATTACCCTCGGCACCACGGCGAACATCCATCAGGATGCCATTGCTGGCCGACAGCGTGGAGCCGTTGACCACTGAGATGTTGGCGGTGTTGGCCCCCAGGCCCAAGGTATCGACAACGATTGCCGATCCGTTGAGACCTTCGACATGGGTGCCGTCCAGGGTCAAGTTCGCGGGGGCGTTCACGACGCTATCCCCGCCAATTTCGATCCCGTTCCTCGCCCCGGAAATCGTGCTGCCAATAGCCGTGGCAGTCCCTCCGAACAGTCGCAGGCCGGCAGCATTGGCACCCGTTCCCAGGATGGTTGATCGCACCAGTGTAACCTCGCTCAAACCGGTGACCGAAACGCCCGTCGTCCCGCCGATGATGGTGCTGTCGCTCACTGTCGCGGTGGAACCCTGGGTAGCCGTGGAATCGCGACTGACCGCCAGGCCTGTCCGGTCACTGGTGATGGTGCTGTTGCCGCTGATGTTGGCCCGACCAGCATTCAGCAGAACGCCATTGGCGCCTGTTGCCTTCACATCGGTGCCGTTGAGGTTCAGGGTTGAATTATTAACGGTGATGTTGCGGGTCTCGGCGCCATCGGCATTCAATGTCGACTCACCGTTCAGCACGTAATTGTCGGGCGCGGTGGCGCTGTCGATGGACAGGGTCTCGCCGGGGTTCAAGACCCTGGCGTACCCCATTTCAGCGACCATCAACAACGGTGCGATGGACAACAGTTTCAAAGCTCGAGACAACGGACTCAGCAGGAATTTAGGCGAGGACATACAGGCACCCTGTGGCAATTGGGATACAGAGGCCGCGCAGACTACAGAGCGCGGACTACATGGTATGTAGGACTTTTCTGATATAGCCCGCGCAAAGGTTGAAGCTGCCCCCAGGAAAAAGGCTGATCCCCTGGTGCCAATCTCAGGGATCCGCTCAAGGATTCGGACCTGGCGGCACGTTGCAACTGCCTTCGCCCTGGGACATCGCCACCTGGGTATCGGTCGGAGTGGGTATGTAGGATTTCCCGGTTATCGTGTAGCTCACTTCGCCTTTACCTATTGGGGTAGCTTTCACCCAGGTGGCCAGGACGTATGGGTCGTAGGGTGCGATGAGCCAGATAATTCCGTTATCTACCTGCTCTTGCGTAATAGCGGTGAACGTTTCGGTCAGATAGCCGTCGGGGTCCTCCACCGGGTTGCTATGGTTCGTGTAGGCCCTCCATTCCACTACGACGTCATCACCCACCTGCAAATAGCGACTGGGCGGGATCAGGTACTCGACGCCAAATTCTGTCTTTGCCTCATTCCAGCGCAATGAATTACAGGTCAGGTAACCACCTGGATTGAGATGTAGAGGCATCGCCTCCGGCAAGGCTTGGACCAGGAAGTCGATCTTGACCGAGGTGCGTTGTTTAGGCTCTTGCGGGTTTGCATGAGCCGAGTTGGTCAATACGTACCAGACCGGCATGGCCGCATCCGGGCCTTCGCCGCGGATAACGTCCCAATCAAGCTCAATCTCGATGACATCCCCCGCCGTGTCATTGGCGGTGTCAATCACGCGGGTGGGGCCGATGGGAGTGCCGTTCCAGAGGACTTGATAGGTATCGCCGTCGGCCAGCGGTGCAACCAGTTCGATTTTGGCCAGGACCTCCTTATTTTCATCGGCCGCAACCAACTCATTGTCTTTCCCCGAGTCCCCCACGATCGTGACCACTTTCAACGAACCGTTGCCGGGTTCCGGATCCGGGTTGATCGGCCCAGTGCCAGAAAAGTTGCATGGGACCGAGCCTGGACTTGAGCCAAAAGGTTCCACCCCCCGCAGTACCGTGTAGGAAAGTGGCGTAGCCACCACGCCTGTCGTGGTACTGCCGTATTCGGCCCAGAGAGTCGCCCAAGGCACGGGGATGTTGATCCCGCCCGTTGGGTTGCTGCCTAGAGGCGTACCCGGCTTGACTTCCTTGGTGCCCCATTTAACAACGACGGTATCGGTTGACTTGCCATTGGTGACATGGGGCACATTGACGAGCACGTTCCCGTCGACAAGGTCCGAGCGCAGCAACTCCCCGCCCGTGGCATCCGCCGCCGTGGGAGGGGCCAATGGCGCAGCAGGCAGGGAGTCGAGAGCGACCGACATGAGTTCATATCGAGACAGGGGGCTGATATTGCCGGCCTTGTCGATCAGTACGTAGCCACCGCAGCACAGGCCATCTCCAGCGGTAACGAATTCGCTCTTGGGAATTTGTACGACCCTGTTGCCGGTCGGATCAATGGGCAAAGGACCGATGAGATTGACATCTGCGGGATCATCGGGCAGCTCGCCTTTTATCCAGGCGTAAGCGACTTTCACGTCCCCCTGATCGCCCGTCCAACGCGGAATTGTCGCTTCCAGGTAGTCCTTCCCGCCAAACGTTGCATCGATGATGGGTAACGTAACGGCGAATACCATTGCATCGGGTATGTTTCCATTATTGGGCGCAACCTTGTCGATGTGGATGAGGACTCGATCGGAATGGTCTACGATCGAGACAAAATTTTCATGCTCGTATCGGATGTCGAATGGCCCTTCATGCTCGGGATCCAGCAAAAAACTGCTGGGAATATTGAAAACCAGCGGAGACCAAGTAGCGCCGATTACGAAGGAATGTTCTTCAAGATCCGTCCATTCGTTACTGTCCGCTCGCGCCCACTGCAACCGTATGTATTCCGTCTGGCCAGCCGGTTCCGGACTACCACTCCAATTCGTGATTGTTGTCTTGAGGCCGAGTTCAAGATCTGACCTTTTAATAAGCCCCACCGGCAACCCGGATAGGGGGTCAGGCTTCACAACCGGATCCTGAACCTCAAACGGCGCGGGTCCGCCGGATGCGCTTTCATTTGAGGTCAACGGCTCTTTTTTATCTGGACCAGCCATGTTGTCGCTCTCCGTATTCATACCTGGAAGCCATGGCTACCCATGGCGCTTCAGTTCGAAAAGCAGACCGATGATTTGCGGGCACTGCCCAGACGTTTCCCATCGTTCTGCACTGGAGGGAAGTAAGCACTTTTTTTTTATAGGCCGAAACTGTCAGAGTTGACAGGTGGCTATCTGCACAGCGGGGCTTTATCGGCTCAGCACCATCCCAACCAACACCACCACCTCAAGCAGTTCCAGCAACGCCCCAGCCGTATCCCCGGTGCAGCCCCCGAGCCTGCGCAGCATCATCCGCCGCACGCCGACAAACACCGCGAAGGCAACGACCAGCGCACAGACACCCGCCCATCCCGCCAGCAGCACACAGCCCAACGCCCCTCCCAACAACACCCACCAACCCGCGCGCCGAGGCAGATGATCGGCCAGCGCCTGGCCCAACCCACCGGCCCGCACGTACGGCGTGGTGAGGAACAAGCCCAGCAACGCGGCACGCCCCAGCACCGGCACGACGATCAAGGCCAACGCGTGCCCCTGCTCGATCAACGCCAGCAGCGCGGCAAACTTGAGCAACAGCACCAGCACCAGGGTGATCACCGCAATCGGCCCGCTGCGCGGATCTTTCATGATCAGCAGCGTGCGTTCACGATCGCCAAAACCGCCCAGCCAGGCGTCGGCGCTGTCGGCCAGGCCATCGAGGTGCAGGCCGCCGCTGAGCAGCACCCACGCGCTCAGCAACAGCGCGGCGTGGAGCAGCGACGGCGCACCCAGCAGCAGCGCATTGAGCAGCCACAGCACGGCGCCGAACACCAGCCCCACCATGGGATAGAACAACAGCGAACGGCCCAGCTGTTCGGGCTCGGGCATGCCGGGCAGGCGCACCGGCAGGCTGCTGAGAAATTGCAGGGCTATCCAGAAAGGCAACATCATTAATCCGCCTCTTTGAGCACGGGCCCTGCCGACACCGTCAGGGAAAACAGCGCGCCATGGGCGACTTCGACGTTGAGCAACTGCTCCCGAGGCAGACCGCGGGCCTGGGCCAGCAGCAGGCGCATCACGCCGCCATGGCTGACCAGCAGGACCCGCTGACCGGCATAGGCCGCGTGCAGGCGTTCGACCGCCGCCAGCACGCGGCTGGAAAACGCCAGCACCGGCTCGCCTTCAGGGGGCGTGAAGGCATAGGGATCGGCCCAGAACTGGCCCAGTGCCTCGGCGTCAGTGTCCATCAACGCCGCCGCGCTACGGCCTTCCCAGGCGCCGAAATGCAGCTCTTGCAGGTCTTTGTCCAAGTGCACCGGCAGGTTGAGCCGGGCGCCGAGTTGCTCGGCGAAACGGGCGCAGCGCTGCAACGGCGAACTCACCAGGCGATCCCAGGGCCCGGCTTGGGCGACAGCCGTGTGCATCTGCTCCCAGCCCCTGGCCGTCAAGGCATCGTCGAGGCTGCCGCGCAAGCCGCCGCCCAGTTCGGTTTCGCCGTGACGCAACAGGTCCAGGCGCAAGGTCATGCCGGGCGATCCGCCACGGCCGCTTCGGCAAACGTCGCCATCTGCCCGTGAAGGTCACAGGCCAGGCGCAACAGCGGCACCGCCAACGCAGCGCCACTGCCCTCGCCCAGGCGCAGGCCGAGCTCCAGCAGCGGTTCGGCGCCGAGGGTTTCTAGCACGTGGCGATGGCCCGGCTCGGCGCCGCGATGGCCGAACAGCAACCATGGCCGGCACGCGGGATTGATCCGCACCGCCACCAGGGCCGCAACGCTGCAGATGAAGCCATCCACCAACACCGCGACGCCCTGCTGGGCGCAGGCCAGGTACGCACCGACCAACGCGGCGATTTCAAAACCGCCGAGGTTGAACAGGGTCTGCAACGGGTCGTGGCCCTGGGCCGCGTGCAGCGCCAGGGCCCGTTCGATCACCTGGGCCTTGCGGCTGACACCCGCCGCGTCCAACCCGGTACCCGGCCCGACCAGATGCGCCACCGGGCATTCGAGCAAGGCGCAGGCCAGGGCGCTGGCGGCCGTGGTGTTGCCGATGCCCATCTCGCCGCCGATGAACAAGTGCGTCCCGGCCGCGACCGCCCGCGCCACGCTGTCGCGCCCGGCGTGCAAGGCTTGCTCGCCCTGGCTCACCGTCATGGCCGGGCCTTGGGCGAAATTCGCCGTGCCCGGCCCGAGGTTCAGGTGCCGTACACCGGGAAGGTCCAGCGATGGCGTGACAGTACCCAGGTCGACCACTTCCAGGGACGCGCCCAGTTGTCGCGCCAGGACGCTGATGGCCGCGCCGCCGCTGACGAAGTTGAGCAGCATCTGCCCGGTGACCTCTTGGGGATAGGCCGATACGCCTTCGGCGACCACGCCATGATCGCCGGCAAAAATCGCGATCCATAGCTGATCGAGGCTCGGCTTGACCTGCCCTTGCAGGCCCGCCAGTTGCACCGCCACCGACTCCAGCCGGCCCAGGGAGCCGGCTGGTTTGGTCAGTTGTTGCTGACGGGCCGCGGCCTGTTCCAGGGCCTGGCTATCGACGGGCTTGCACGGGTCCAGCCACCAGCGATGATTCATAACGCAGTACCTTTGAGAGTCAGGGGCAGGCCGGCAACGGTCAGCACGACGCGCTGACAACGTTCGGCCAAGGCTTGATGCAGCCAACCGGCTTCATCGACGTAACGGCGCGTCAGCTCGCCCAGCGGCACGACACCCATGCCGGTCTCGTTGCTGACAAAAATGATGTGCCCGGGGAGCGCGGCCAGACTGTTCAGCAGCGCTTCGCGTTCGGCGTTCAGTCGCTCGGGAGCGTCGAGCATCAACAGGTTGGTCAGCCACAGGGTCAGGCAATCCACCAGCAGGCATTGCCCGGGGGCGGCGTTTTCCCGTAGCACCCGCGCCAGGGCCAGGGGTTCCTCCACCAGCGCCCATTCGGTCGGGCGCCGCGCGCGGTGTTGCGCGACGCGCGCGGTCATCTCGCCATCCAGGGGTTGGCTGGTGGCGATGTAGGTCACTGGCAATTGGATGTCTCTGGCGAGTTTTTCCGCCAGGCGACTCTTGCCGGAGCGGGCGCCGCCGAGGATCAGTTGCAGCATGGGTTATTCCTTTTATTTGGCGGTGTGGCGACTGGCGCCATCGCGAGCAAGCTCGCTCCCACAGGGGACTTATGTATACCCGCAGATCCGATGCTGGAACATTGGGTATCTTTTATTGGCGGTGTTGCGGCCGGCCTCTTCGCGAGCAGGCTCGCTCCCACAGTTGGTCCAGGGTGTACATGAATGCTGTGGTCATCAGAGATCCAATGTGGGGGGGGTGTGGGAGGCCAGCCCAGCCACTCTAAATCCCACAGGGCCCACACAAAACCTGCTGTGTACGTGGGAGCGGGCTTGCTCGCGAAGAGGCCGGTAAAGGCACCTCAAATCCCACAAAGCTCACGCAACAACCGAGTATCCAAATGCTGTTCCACCAGATCCGCCAGCCGCTCGATATCCCGCTCGCGCAACCCGTGGTAATCCACCGCCTGCACATCCTGCAACCCGGCCCAGCGCAACAACGCGCTACTGGCGGCCGGCGATTCAAAGAGTCCATGCAGGTAAGTGCCGAACACCTGCCCGTCGAGACTCTGGGCGCCGTCGCAACGGCCATCCTCCAGATGCACCGCGGGGTTTTCCAGGGCCGGGCCAGTGGTCACGCCCGCGTGGATCTCGTAGCCGCTGACCTCAGCCTCTTCCAAGACCAGTCGCCCGCGCACATTGCGCAATTGCTTCTCGTGTTCCAGCGTCGTTTCGACATCCAGCAGACCCAGCCCGGCACTGGAACCGGCCGCGCCTTCGAGCCCCGACGGGTCGTGGACCTGCTGGCCGAGCATCTGCAAACCGCCGCAAATACCCAGCAGCTTGCCGCCGTATCGCAGGTGGCGATTGATCGCCGTTGCCCAACCGTTGGCGCGCAGGTAGGCCAAGTCGCTGCGCACGCTTTTCGAACCGGGCAGGATGATCAGGTCGGCCGGCGGGATGGGCTGGCCGGGGCCGATGAATTGCAAGTCGACCTGCGGGTGCAGGCGCAGCGGATCGAAGTCGGTGTGGTTGCTGATACGCGGCAGTACCGGCACCACCACCTTGAGCACCTGTTCAGCCTTGCCGGTTTGGCGCTGGTCGAGGCCGTCCTCGGCTTCCAGGTGCAGGTCCATCACGTAGGGCAACACGCCGACCACCGGTTTGCCGGTGCGCGCTTCCAGCCAGTCCAGGCCCGGTTGCAGCAAGGCGAGGTCACCGCGAAAACGGTTGATGATGAAGCCCTTGACCCGCGCCTGTTCGCTGGGCGAAAGCAACTCCAGGGTGCCGACCAGATGGGCAAACACCCCGCCACGATTGATATCGGCGATCAGCAGCACCGGGCAGTCCACCGCTTCGGCAAATCCCATGTTGGCAATGTCGCCGGCACGCAGGTTGATCTCGGCCGGCGAGCCGGCGCCCTCCACCATCACCACCGGATACGCCGCGCTCAAGCGCGCGTGGGAAGCCAGCACGGCTTGCATCGCGATGGCTTTGTAATCGTGATAGGCCACGGCATTCATGGTGGTCACGGCACGGCCATGGATGATCACCTGGGCGCCAGTGTCGCTGTTGGGCTTGAGTAGCACCGGGTTCATGTCGGTGTGCGGTTCCAGCCCCGCCGCCTGGGCCTGCACCGCCTGGGCGCGACCGATTTCGCCGCCGTCGGCCGTCACGGCGCTGTTGAGGGCCATGTTCTGCGGCTTGAACGGCACCACGCTTACACCCTGGCGTCGGACCCAGCGGCATAAAGCCGTGACCAAGGTACTTTTGCCGGCATCGGACGTGGTGCCCTGCACCATCACTGTGGTCATCGGGTGTCCTTGGCGTAGGCCTCTAAGGCCTGTTCGAGGCGCAGGAATTCGCTGTCGTCGGCCGGCAGCCCGAAGCGCAGGCTGCTGGTGTTGGTAAACAAGCGCAGGAGAATGCCGCGATGGGCCATGAAATCATGGAGCCCCAGGGCGTGTTCGGTGACCAGCCATTGGAACAATCCGCAGCCGCCGTGTGGCTTGAAGCCGTGGCGTTCGAGCATCAGCGCCAGGCGTTGGCGGGCGGCTTCGCAGCGTTGGCGCTGGTATGCGTGGGCATCAGTGTCCAGCAGGCACGCCTGGCCCAGCACCCGGGTCGGCCCGCTGACGGCCCACGGCCCGACTTGTTCAGCGAGCAACTTGAGCAAGCGCCGCTCGGCCAAGACAAAGCCCAGGCGCACCCCGGCCAGGCCAAAGAACTTGCCGAACGAACGCAGCACGATCAGCCCGACCAGTTGGGTGTGCGCCGCCAGGCTCAGCGCCGGCGTGACGTCCATGAAGGCTTCATCTACCACCAGCCAGCCACCGCGCTGGGCCAGGCGCGTATGCCAGTCCAGCAAGCGCTCGGGCGCCAGGCTCAGGCCCGTGGGGTTGTTCGGATTGACCACCACCAGCACGTCGAGGCTGTCGAGAAAGAAGTCCACTTCCGTCTCCAGCACTTCGCGCACGATGTAGCCGCTGCGGCGCCAGGCTTCGGCGTGCTCGGCGTAACAGGGCGACAAGACACCGACCTTGCCGGCCCGGCGCAGGCGCGGCAACAGCTGGATGGCCATCTGCGAACCGGCCACCGGCAGCACATTCAGTGCGCCGTAATAATCGCAGGCGGCCTGTTCCAAGCCGTCATCGGTTTCCGGCAGACGCGCCCAGGCCCGCTGCGGAATCGCCGGGACGTCGAACGGCCAAGGTGCCAGGCCGCTGGACAAGTCGAGCCAATCCGCTTCGCCAATGCCGTATTGCCGGACTGCGTTGCGCAAGCGGCCACCGTGTTCAAGCATAAAACTCAGCTCCCAGGCAAAGAATCAGCAGCCATAACCATACGCCGCGCTGGACCAATTGCCAGCCGCGATCAATGGCGTCGGCACTCGCCGGCACGCCTTCGCCCAGCGCTGGACGTTGATGCAGCTCGCCGTGATAAACCGCCGCCCCGCCCAGCTCGACACCCAGCGCTCCGGCACCGGCGGCCATCACCGGTCCAGCGTTGGGGCTGTCCCAGGTCGGCCCCTGGGTGCGCCAGCACTTGAGCGCCAGGCGGGTTTTGCCGAGCAGCGCGTAGGTCAATGCCACCAGGCGCGCCGGAATATAGTTGAGCCCATCGTCGATTTTTGCCGCCGCCCAACCGAAGCGCTCGAAGCGTTCGTTGCGATAACCCCACATGGCGTCGAGGGTATTGCTCAGGCGGTACAACACCACCCCGGGCGCGCCGGCCACGGCGAACCAGAACAGCGCGGCGAACACCGCGTCGCTGCCGTTTTCCAGCACCGACTCGGTGGCGGCGCGGGCCACGGCGGTTTCATCCAGTTCAGCCGTTTCGCGACTGACCAGATAGCCGACACGCTTGCGCGCCTCCTCCAGATCACCGCTGCGCAACGCCCGCGCCACCGGCTCGACATGTTCACCGAGGCTGCGCAGGCCGAGGGCACAGTACAAGGCGAGGATCTCCACCAACCAGCCCACCATCGGCGCCCACGAAAGGGCCGTGGCGAGCAAGGTCAACGGCACCACGGCGATGAACCACGCCGTCACCCCATGACTGCGCCAGCCGCGTCCGCCTGAGTTGAAACGTTGTTCGATGCGATTGGCAAAACCGCCGAACGCCACCAGCGGATGCCAGCGCCGGGGCTCGCCCAACAGCGCATCCAGCGCCACCGCGGCGACACTGATCAACGCCACACTCATGGGCTCACTCCCCAACGGTTTTCATACAGCAGTTCATTGAGCGGACGCGGTTGCGCCCAACCTTCCAGGGCGAGCATCGGTGCCGGATAAAACCCCTCGACCGGGCCCAGACAGAGGATCGCCAGCGGCTTGGCGCCGGCGGGCAAGCCCAGCAGGTCGGCCAGGGCCAGGGGCTCGAACAACGACACCCAGCCCATCCCCAGCCCTTCGGCGCGGGAAGCCAGCCATAGGTTCTGGATCGCGCAGGACAGCGAGGCCAGGTCCATTTCCGGCAAGGTCCGGCGACCGAAGATGTGCCGCTCGCGATCCTCCATCAACGCCGCCACCAGCACTTCGGCGCAGTCGTCGATCCCTTCGACCTTGAGCTTCATGAATTCATCGCTGCGCTCACCCAGGGCCTCGGCGGTGCAAATGCGTTCCTGCTCCACCAGTTGGCGGATCTGCCCACGCAAGGCGCGGTCGCTGATGCGGATGAATCGCCACGGTTGCATCAGGCCGACGCTGGGGGCCTGGTGCGCGGCTTCCAGCAGGCGGCGCAGCAAGGCCGGTTCAACCGAGCCACCGCTGAAGTGGCGCATGTCGCGGCGTTCGGCGATGGCGCGGTAGATGGCGTCGCGTTCGGCCTGGGAGAAAGCGGTGTCGGTCATGGCCTCTTCGCGAGCAAGCTCGCTCCCACATTGGCTAGCGTTGCACTTGAGATCACTGGGTCCCCTGTGGGAGCGAGCCTGCTCGCGATAGCGGTCTCAGGATCAGGCGCAAACAACGCAGCAATCGCCTTGGGATTGGACGGAAAATAAAAATGAACATAGGAAGCCGTCATCCGCCCCTGCCGGAACACCGCTTCCGCCCCGCGCCCGCCGTTGGGGCTATGGCCACGGGCAATCGGTTCAAGCTCGGTGCTGGTCAGCGAATGATGATAGGTGTGCCCACGTAGGTCGCCTTCCGGCAAATCCACCGATTGCAGCGCCAGGGCTGCCAGGCGCTTTTGCATCTGCGCATCACCGGCCAGCAGCCCCAGCAGTTCGGCGCGCACGCCGTCGACATCGGTCAATGAATCGAGCAGATACAACATGCCGCCGCATTCGGCGAGCAACGGTTTATCGGCTGCATGGTGGGCACGGATCGCGGCGAGCATCGGCGTATTCAGGGCCAGCGCAACGTGGTGCAGCTCTGGATAACCGCCAGGCAGATAAAGGCTGTCCGCCTCGGGCAGTTCGCTGTCATGGATCGGAGAAAAGAAGCTCAACTGCGCGCCCATGGCCCGCAGCAGATCAAGGCTGGCGCCATAGGTGAAGGCAAACGCTTCGTCCCGGGCTACGGCGATGCGCACCCCGGCGAGCCACGGCTCGACGGCGATCACCTCGGGCGCGGCGAATGCCACCGCTGGCGGCAGCGCCACTTCGCAACTCCCGGCCAAGGCCTCGGCCGCCGCGTCGAGGCGCGCGTCCAAGTCGTTCAACTCGCTGGCCTGGACCAACCCGAGATGACGACTGGGCAATTCGATGCCGGTTTCCCGGGACAGCGCGCCGTACCAGCGCAGGCCTTCGGTCAGGCTGCCTTCGAGCAATTGCGCGTGGCGCAAGGTGCCGACCCGGTTGGCCAAGACCCCGGCGAACGGCAGATCGGGTTGATAACGCGCCAGGCCCAGGGCCAGGGCGCCGAAAGTCTGGGCCATGGCCGTGCCATCGATCACCGCCAACACCGGCACGCCAAAATGCCGCGCCAGGTCGGCGCTCGACGGGGTACCGTCGAACAACCCCATCACCCCCTCAATGAGGATCAGGTCCGCTTCGGCAGCGGCCTCCCACAACAGCCGGCGACTTTCCTGCTCACCAACCATCCACATGTCCAATTGATAGACCGGCGCGCCGCTGGCCCGCTCCAGGATCATCGGGTCGAGGAAATCCGGACCGCACTTGAATACCCGTACCTTGCGTCCCTGGTTGCGATGCAAGCGGGCCAGCGCCGCAGTGACGGTGGTCTTGCCTTGGCCCGAGGCCGGCGCTGCGATCAGCACCGCCGGACAGTGGCGGCGGGTCATGGCGGGATCGCTCACAGTTCGACGCCTTTCTGCGCCTTGATACCCGCCTGGAATGCGTGCTTGATCATGCCCATTTCGGTCACGGTGTCGGCCAGCTCGATCATCTCGGGCTTGGCGCCACGACCGGTCACCACCACATGCTGCATCGGCGGACGGGCCTGCAGATCGCTCAGCACCTGATCGAGGTCGAGGTAACCGTGCTTGAGGGCAATGTTCAACTCGTCGAGCACCACCAGGCCGATGGACGGATCGTTGAGCAACTGACGTGATACCGCCCAAGCGGCTTCGGCAGCGGCGATGTCGCGCTGGCGATCTTGGGTTTCCCAAGTAAACCCTTCGCCCATGACATGAAAGCGTACCTGCTCCGGGAAGCGGCGCAAGAACAGCTCTTCACCGGTGCTGTTGCGCCCCTTGATGAACTGCACCACGCCGCATTGCATGCCGTGGCCCATGGACCGCGCAAGCATGCCGAACGCCGAACTGCTTTTGCCCTTGCCATTGCCCGTCAGCACCAGCAGCAGGCCGCATTCATTCGGCGAGTTGGCGATGCGCTCGTCGATCACAGCTTTCTTGCGCAGCATGCGCGCCAGGTGGCGCTCATCGCGATCGGACGTGTCGGTGATGAGGGAGTCGGTCATGGGAAGCCTCCGTTTGGGATTGGACAACGGCGGGCGGGCACAAAAAAAGACGGCAACAAGCCTGGCATCGCCCACCGTGATGCCGTTGGATGAATCAGGCCGGTCTCCGGGCTCATGAGCGGCGTGGTGCCTGGCTGCGCGCCTTCCCATGTCTGGCGACACAGTGGCTTGAGCACAGCGTTGACTCATTTACCGTTGCGGGGGCAGCGCCGGGTTCGTGTGCACTCACCGGCTTCCCTGTTTCACTCTGTCGACCGCAGCCACAGAGCACCTGAAACAAGCGGCGAAGGTTAGAGGGTTGGGGGTGGAGCGTCAATTAAAGCCGCCTGTCGGGGCGATCATTGGCGCCGATCAATAAAATGACGCCAATCTTGTGGGATTCTGCGGCAAGTGATATCAAAGCGACATTACGACCCAATATCACAAGAACAAGAGGGCAAAAGCATGCAAGGCATGATCATCAGCAATCCAAAATTGGAATTCCTGCGCCCGGCGCTGGAACGCTGGTTTGACTGTATCGACCGCTACAACGCGGTGCGTGGCGATAACGACACGCCTTATTGGTTCGATGAAAAAGCCAACCTCGGCTTGCTGTCGGCCGCAGCCTGGATGGCCGAGATGGTCACGCTGCAGAACGCGCCGACCCGCAAGCAGAATGAAGAAGGCGAACGCAACGTCAGCGCCGATCTGTTCATCGCCAGCACCGAGGAGCGCGCCTTCATCCAGGCCACTCAACGCTGGCCCAAGGTCAACAACTTGAACCTGACCCAACCGCTGCTCGAAGCCGCCAGCGATGCCAAGCGCATCAGCTACGCCAGCGACCTGAAGCTGGGCTGCCTGTTCGTCTCGCCACAAAAAGCCCAGCAAAGCGCCACACCCGAAGAATTGCAGGACATGATCGACGACCTGCAGAAGGAAAACACCTGCGCTGTGGCCTGGTACTTCCCTTACGCCTACCGCAAGTTGCGCAACGAAGCCGGGCAGTATCATCCCGGCATTGCGCTGTTGTTCAAGCAGGCTCATGGTTGATTCATTGCCCACATTGGCGCCTCAGTAGACACAAAACCCCTAGCCACACCGCCCTCCTGTGGGAGCGGGCTTGCTCGCGAAGAGGCCTGCACATCCAACATTTTCGTCGGCTGTGACACCGCTTTCACGAGCAAGGCCGCTCCCACAGGAGGGTTGTTCAATGGCCACAAAATCTGCCTCCACTGCAGGAACCTTGCCTGGCTGACTGACATCCCCACAGTTGAACCATCGCGCGTCTACGCTCCTCTATGAATAACTACATGCATTCATAGGGAAGCCAGCATGCTCAAGCCACCCCATCTCCTGATCGTCGCCCTTGCCGCCGGGCTTGTCGCTTGTGGCGAGTCGTCCACCTTGCAAGTGTCCGACGGCACCGGCCCAGCGCCGAAACTGCCTGAACCGAACAAGACCCTGATCCCCACCGTCAACATCGCCGAAGCCATCGGCTGGCCACAAGGCGCCAAGCCTACCCCAGCCCAGGGCCTGCAAGTGGGCGCGTTCGCCGAAGGGCTGGACCATCCGCGCTGGCTTTACGTGCTGCCCAATGGCGATGTGCTAGTGGCCGAAACCAACGCCCCGCCCAAGCCGGACGACGCCAAGGGCATCCGGGGCTGGGTGATGAAAAAAGTCATGGGCCGCGCCGGCGCCGGCGTGCCCAGCCCCAATCGCATCACACTGCTGCGCGACGCCAATCACGACGGCATCGCCGAAACCCGCACGGTGTTCCTGGAAAATCTCAATTCACCGTTCGGCATGACCCTGGTCGGCAATGACCTGTACGTGGCCGATACCGACCGGCTGATCCGCTTTCCCTATAAGGACGGTGACACGCAAATCAAGACGCAGCCGACCAAGGTCGTCGATCTGCCCGGTGGCACACTCAACCATCACTGGACCAAGAACGTGATTGCCAGCCGCGACGGCAGCAAGCTGTACGTCACCACCGGCTCGAACAGTAACGTCGCGGAAAACGGCATGGAGGCCGAAGAAGGTCGCGCCGCCATCTGGGAAGTGGACCGTGCCAGCGGCAATCACCGCATCTTCGCCTCGGGCCTGCGCAACCCCAACGGCCTGGCCTGGGAGCCCCGCAGCGGCGCGCTCTGGACAGCGGTGAACGAACGGGATGAGATCGGCAGCGACCTGGTGCCGGACTACATTACGTCGGTCAAGGACGGGGCCTTCTATGGCTGGCCCTACAGCTATTATGGGCAGAACGTCGACGTCCGGGTCGAACCACAAAACCCGGCCCTGGTGGCCAAGGCCATTGCCCCGGACTACGCCGTCGGCCCTCACACCGCCTCATTGGGCCTGACCTTCGCCGAGGGCAGCACCTTGCCTGCACCGTTTACCGAAGGGGCCTTCGTCGGCCAGCACGGCTCCTGGAACCGTAAGCCCCACAGTGGTTATAAAGTGATTTTCGTACCGTTCAACGGCGGCAAGCCGGTGGGGCAACCCGTAGATGTGCTCACCGGTTTCCTGAACGCCGACGAAAAAGCCCAGGGGCGGCCAGTGGGCGTAGTGATCGACAAGCAGGGTGGGTTGTTGGTGGCCGATGATGTGGGGAACAAGATATGGCGCGTGTCAGGTAAATAAGGCCGGCACACCTGCGTGTGTGCACCGCCCGATCTGTGGGAGCAAGGCTTGCCCGCGAAACAGGCACCTCGATCTCTGAAAGACCGTATCGCCTTCATCGCCGGCAAGCCTTGCTCCCACAGACCAGGACAACAACCACTCAGGGATTGCGCGCCAGATGCTCCGGCTGCAGCACACGCTTGGCGCTCAGGTAAGTCCTCTGCCAATAGGCCTTGGACAGGCTATCGAGCTTGACCGTACCCCCCGTGGCCGGCGCGTGAACGAAACGTCCCTCACCGACATAGATCCCGGCATGGCTGACCTGGGAGCCGCCGTTGGTGGCGAAGAAAATCAAATCGCCGCTCTGCAAGGCTTCCTTGCCAACATCCAGGGCACGCATGCCGATCATCTCGCGGGTGGAACGCGGCAGGGAAATGCCGGCAGCGTCGCGGTACACATAGCCAATCAGGCCACTGCAGTCAAAACCCGAATCCGGTGTATTACCGCCCCAACGATAAGGTGTGCCCACCAGGCCAAGCGCCCGGAAGAGCACATCTTCGGCAACCGGGGAAAAGGGTTGCGAGGGGGTAAAGACCACTGGAACTCGCACTGGAGCAGGCGGCGGAGTGCGGCTGGCGCACGCGCTGAGCAGCGCGGCAAGAAACATGAGAGCGAGGCGGGCCGACGTCGACATATGCAGAACAATCCTGATCTGGATGCGGCTTTTCTGCCGTGTGCATGAAAACAAATGCGCCTGCGGAGTACGCAGGCGGATTGCCATCAATCAATGATCAAGGATTCTAGCGGCTATAAGGCAAACTTCAAGTAAGACTTTAAGTTTGCCTTATAAACTGTGTGCTTACTTGCGAGCAGTGACAACAGTCGGGGCCATGGCGAGGGCGCGCTTGGCTTCGATGAAGGTCTTGCTCCAGTAGCTGTTGTCCAGGTTGTCGATCCGCACCCCACCGCTGCGGCGGCTGCTGGAATGGATGAACTGGTTGTCGCCCAGGTAGATACCGGCATGGCTGACGCGACCGCGACGACCGCTGGTGCTGAAGAACAGCAGGTCACCGGGTTCAAGTTCGTTGCGAGCCACCAGTGGGGCGTTCACGTTGATCATTTCGCGAGTGGAACGCGGCAAGTTCATACCGGCCTCTTCGCGGAACAGATAACCGATGAAACCGCTGCAATCGAAGCCGGCTTCAGAGGTACCACCAAAACGGTAGCGGGTACCGATCAACGACATACCGCGCTCCAGGATGCTGTCGGCCAGTACTGGAAGCTGGTAAGGCTTGCTACCGGCGAAGGCTGCGAGCTCTTTGTCGGAGGCCATTTCTTCCTGGAACGCAACGGAGGAAGACTGGGCGGTAACGGTATTAACGGTATTCTTGACCTGTGGTTGTTGCTCTTGCTGAGTCACTGGAGAGTGGGCAGCGCAACCAAACAACAGGGTAACAAGTGCGAGAGGCACGAGGGGTGCGAAGCGATTTAGCATGGGCACGACCGTGGCTGAAGTAGTAAAGATGGCGGGACTATGCCTTCTATCAACCTCATTTGCAAATTCAATCGATGCAAATGTGACTTCTCGGTTTTACGTTTACATCTAAGCGCTTATGCCCATTTTGAACGTCACGTGGCCTGCCGCCCAGCAGGACCGCGGGTTTCGCCACGTCCAGAGCAGGCCATGAGCCACTACCAGCAACGGTTCTACCAGCCCAATGTTTCTTTCAAAAAAGGAATAGTCAGCTTGCGCTGGGCCTGGAGTGAGGCCTGGTCGAGGCGTTCGAGCAGTTCGAACAACGCGCTCATGCTGCGGGTACCACGGGTGAGGATGAAATGCCCGACTTCGTCGGTCAGGTGCAGGCCGCGCCGGGAAGCGCGCAGCTGCAAGGCGCGGAGTTTGTCTTCGTCGGAAAGCGGGCGCATCTGGAAAATCAGTGCCAGGGTGAGACGAGACTTGAGGTCCGCCAGCTTCACCGGCAGCTCCCGAGGCGACGTCGACGCGGCGATCAGCAAACGCCGACCGCTGTCGCGCAACCGATTGAACAGGTGAAACAGCGCTTCTTCCCAATCAGCCTTGCCGGCCACGGCCTGGAGATCATCCAGGCAAACCAGTTCGTACTGTTCGAGATTGTCGAGAATTTCAACGCCGCGGTCGAGCAACTCGGCCAGCGGCAGGTAGACCGCAGGTTCGCCCAATTGCTCGAACCGCAGACACGCGGCCTGCAACAGGTGCGTGCGCCCTACCCCGTCCTTGCCCCACAGATAAATCAGGCTTTCGGTCCAGCCGGCGTCGGCTTCGCAAAGCCGCTCAACATAGCCGAGTGCAGCGGCATTGGCGCCTGGGTAGTAATTGATAAAGGTGGCGTCATCACGCAGACGCACACCTAGGGGCAGCTGAATCGGTTTCATGCTGACTGAACAGTTCCTCGGGAACCGTTAGTGGCCTCTGTGTAAAGTGCGCAAAGTTTATACCCGTGACGCGGACCGCACAATGCGCCGGACCACGAGCAAAATCAAAGGTTTGCAGCGGCATGGGCGCGGAGCGTCAGTTTCCCTGACACACCGCCTGCTATTTGCCCTATAGGCCAGGGTCTTCGACGCCGCTGTAGATGTCCGAATCCTTGTACAGATCGTGCATATGCCGCACCAGCACCATGATCACCGCCGCCACCGGCAACGCCAGCAGGATCCCGGTGAAGCCGAACAATTCGCCCCCCGCCAGGATCGCGAAGATCACCGCCACCGGGTGCAGGCCAATGCGGTCGCCCACCAGCAGCGGCGTCAGCACCATGCCCTCCAGGGCCTGGCCGACCATGAACACCGCGACGATGCCCACCATCGGGTACAGGTCGCCGCCGAACTGGAACAACCCGGCAACTAAAGCCGCGCCAATGCCAATCACAAAGCCCATGTACGGCACGATGGCCGCCAGCCCGGCGATCAAGCCGATCAACAGCCCCAGCTCCAGCCCTATCAGCATCAGCCCAGCCGCATAGATGAAGCCCAGGGCTACCATCACCAGCAGTTGCCCGCGCACGAACGCCCCCAGCACTTCATGGCATTCGCCGGTCAGGGTCATGATGCGTTCTTCTCGATGACGCGGCAGTAGGCTGCGAATCTTCGCCATCATCAGGTCCCAGTCTCGCAGTAGATAGAAGGCCACCACTGGAATCAGCACCAGGTTCGCCAGCCAGCCGATCAACGCCAGGCCCGAGGCCGTGGCCTGGCTCAACACCACGCCAACGATGTCGGTGGTTTGCCCCATGTGCTCGCTGATGGCCGCCTTGACCTTGTCGAACTTCCAGAAACCGTCCGCCAACCCCAGCTTCGACTGCACCCACGGCACCGCGCTGTGCTGCAACCAATCGAGCATCTGCGGCACCAATTCGTACAAGCGCAGCAGTTGCTTGGCGAGCATCGGGATCAGCACCAGCAACAGTGCACCCACAATCAAGGTGAACAGCGCAAACACCGCCACCACGCCCCAGGTTCGCGACAGACCGAGTTTTTCCAGGCGATCCACCACCGGGTCGAACAGATAGGCCAGCAGCAGCGCAACCAGGAATGGCGTCAGGATCGGATGCAGCAAATAGATAAGCGCAATCAGCAGGGCAACCCCGCCCAACCAGAACCAACGCCGCGTATCGCCCATGAACCACTCCTAGCTATATAAAAGAAAGAAAACCTACCAGCGGAAGCGCAGATTGGCTGCCGGCTCCGGCACAGGCGCTGCAACCGGGGCCGAGCCATCGGCGGCGGGCGGCGCCACTGGCACTGGCGCGACGGCCTCGCCGGGCGGGATCTCCTGCAGTTTCGCCAGGGCCAACTGCGCCTTCAGTTGTTCGGCACTGCCGTTGACCCGATAGACGATCCGGTCGCCTTCAACCCACTGCAACTGCCCGTCGAACGGCTCGAGCAGACGCCCAAGCGCCGCGTAACGCTCCAGGTTCATGCCCTGCACTTCCAGCAGTTGCTCAGTGGCCACGCCCGGCTTGGTGACGAAACGTGGCGCCAGGCGCTGGTTCACCGCGAGCATGACCGCGTCGGCCAGGGCCGCAGGATTGGCACCCTGGGCAGTGCCCTGCTCGCGTTGATCCCCCAGCCACAGGCGCCAAGCCCCCTGCCACTGCCCGTCCTCTTCCTTGGCGTGGACCGCCAGCAAGGCGTCTGTCGCGTAGCGCTCCGAGGCATCACGTAAAGGCGCCGGGTCGCTGCCTTCCAGGTTCGGTGCGGTGGCAACGATTTGCTCGCTCAAGTCCGCCAGCGGCAGGTGCAAGGCCAGGCCCCGATGCTGGGCGGCACGCCGCAATAGCGTGGCGCTGGCCTGGCCATCACCCACCAGACTGGAGCCCTCGACCGAGTCGTTCAGCCACCAGCCCAGGATCGATGGCCTGTTCGCGCTCCACAGCGACAACCCTGCCGAGCGCAATGCGCGGTCGGTGCTCGCCGGGTCGAAGTCCACCTTGAGGCTTTCCGGTGGACCGGCGTCGTAGCCATATTGAAGAATGATCTGTTGCGGGTCCTGGCGGATAGCCGCCAAGCCTGGATTCTGGGCCGCCTTCGCGTCGCCAGTCAGGCGCTGCACCAACGTATCCAGGGCACGCAGCGTCGCCTGGTTGCGCTCCTCCGGTGCCTGGCTGGTGACCGGCTCGAGCACTTGATAGAGGGCATTGACGGTTTCGGCATGGCTCGCCAGGCTGACCAGCGACAAGCAGCTCACGGACAAGAATTTGAACAAACGCATGGAAGATTCCCGGACATAACGGCTGGAACAGGCCGTGTGAAGAAGATTGAGCATGGCTGTGACCACAGCACCCGGCAAAACATTCACACACCTGGTGAAAGTTTCGCACGGTCATCACCATAACCGGTTACCGCTACACCTTATACAGAGGCGTTGCGCAGTACCAATATAAGAAATATCGGTTTTTTTCCGTGGATATGTCCCTGCCCGTCGGCGCGAGGATGGCCGCTGCCCCTCAAGCCTGATAAAATCGCGCGCCTTCGCAGACCGGCAATGGCTGGGCTCCCGGAATAATTCGTACAACGGTTATTCAATGGCCCCGGCGTCGGTCGTTACCCAGAAATCCCCCCCCTAAAGGCCTGGATCATGAGCAAGCAACCCTCCCTGAGCTACAAGGACGCCGGTGTAGACATCGACGCCGGTGAAGCATTGGTCGAACGCATCAAGAGCGTCGCCAAGCGCACTGCGCGCCCGGAAGTCATGGGCGGCCTGGGGGGGTTCGGCGCCCTCTGCGAGATCCCGGCCGGCTACAAGCAACCGGTCCTGGTCTCGGGCACCGACGGCGTCGGCACCAAGCTGCGCCTGGCCCTGAACCTGAACAAGCACGACAGCATCGGCATCGACCTGGTGGCCATGTGCGTGAACGACCTGGTGGTCTGCGGCGCCGAGCCGCTGTTCTTTCTCGACTACTACGCCACCGGCAAGCTCAACGTCGACACCGCCGCCCAGGTCGTGACCGGCATCGGCGCCGGCTGTGAACTGTCCGGCTGCTCCCTGGTCGGCGGCGAAACCGCGGAAATGCCTGGCATGTACGAAGGCGAAGACTACGACCTGGCCGGCTTCTGCGTCGGCGTCGTGGAAAAGGCCGAGATCATCGACGGCTCGAAAGTCGCCGCTGGCGATGCCCTGCTCGCCCTGCCGTCCTCCGGCCCGCACTCCAACGGCTATTCACTGATCCGCAAGATCATCGAAGTCTCGGGTGCAGACATCGAAAACACCCAGCTCGACGGCAAGCCACTGGCCGACCTGCTGATGGCCCCTACCCGCATCTACGTCAAGCCGCTGCTCAAGCTGATCAAGGACACCGGCACCGTCAAGGCCATGGCCCACATCACTGGTGGTGGCCTGCTGGACAATATCCCGCGTGTACTGCCCAAAGGCGCCCAGGCCGTGGTCGACGTGGCGAGCTGGACCCGCCCGGCGGTGTTCGACTGGCTGCAAGAGAAAGGCAATGTCGATGAAACCGAAATGCACCGCGTGCTGAACTGCGGCGTGGGCATGGTCGTCTGCGTGGCCCAGGAGCACGTCGAGACGGCCCTGAACGTATTGCGTGAAGCTGGCGAGCAGCCTTGGGTCATCGGCCAGATCGCTACGGCGGCCGAAGGCGCTGCACAGGTCGAGCTGAAAAACCTTAAGGCGCACTGATGTCTTCAACCTGTGACGTGGTGGTGCTGCTGTCCGGCACCGGCAGTAACTTGCAGGCCTTGATCGACAGCACGCGGACCGGCGACAGCCCGGTCCGTATCCGCGCGGTGATTTCCAACCGCGCCGATGCCTACGGCCTGCAACGCGCCAAGGAGGCGGGTATCGACGCCCGCGTTCTGGATCACAAGGCGTTCGAGGGCCGCGAAGCCTTCGACGCCGCGTTGATCGAGCAAATCGACACCTTCAATCCGCAACTGGTGGTACTCGCTGGCTTCATGCGCATCCTCAGCGCTGGCTTCGTGCGTCACTACCAGGGCCGCCTGTTCAATATCCATCCCTCGCTGCTGCCCAAATACAAAGGGTTACACACTCATCAGCGCGCGCTGGAGGCCGGAGACACGGAGCATGGCTGCTCTGTGCACTTTGTCACCGAGGAACTCGATGGCGGACCACTGGTCGTACAGGCAGTAATACCGGTAGAGTTGCACGACACGCCGCAAAGCCTGGCGCAACGGGTTCACGCCCGCGAGCACCAGATCTACCCGATGGCCGTGCGTTGGTTTGCCGAAGGAAGGCTGACCCTCGACGATCGCGGTGCCTCACTGGACGGCCAGTTGCTCGCCGCCAGCGGCCATTTGATTCGATACTAGGAGATTTTATGCGTCGCGCCCTGCTCTTCGCTTGCGCTCTGCTTGCCTTGCCCCTGGCACAGGCCGCAGAACTTCAACCGTTCTCCGCCAGCTACACCGCCGACTGGAAACAGTTGCCCATGAGCGGCACCGCCGAGCGCAACCTGACCAAGGAAGCCAACGGCACCTGGAAGCTGAGCTTCAAGGCTTCGATGATGATCGCCAGCCTGACCGAAGAAAGCACCCTGACCCTGGACAAGGACACCCTGCTGCCACAGTCGTACCACTTCGAACGAGGCGGCCTGGGCAAGGCCAAGAAGGCCGACCTGGACTTCGACTGGAATACCAAGATGGTCACCGGCACCGATCGCGGTGACGCGGTCAAGCTGCCGCTCAACCGTGGCATGGTCGATAAATCCACTTACCAGTTGGCCCTGCAGCACGACGTAGCAGCCGGCAAGAAAAGCATGAGCTATCAGGTCGTCGATGATGGCGAAGTCGATACCTATGACTTCCGCGTCCTGGGTTCGGAGAAGGTCGACACCAAGGCCGGCCAGATCGACGCGATCAAGGTCGAGCGCGTGCGCGACCCGACACAAAGCAAGCGCATCACCGTGCTCTGGTTCGCCAAGGACTGGGACTACCTGCTGGTGCGCCTGCAACAGGTCGAGACCGACGGCAAGGAGTACAACATCATGCTCCTGGACGGCACGGTCAACGGCAAGGCTGTGAAAGGCAGCTAATCGACGCCGACAACAAGAAGCCCCGCCCATGCGGGGCTTTTTGTTGCCCGGTTTTCAAGCCCGCCACATACCCACTGTGCGAGCTTGCTCGCGATAGGGGTGTGTCAGTTAGCGGTGACATTGATTGCAGCCATCAAGGCTCGCTCTCACCGAAGAGAAACTTTAAAAATATTGAAACATACAGAAGCCAAACACTATCGATAAAGATAAAAAACAAGTACTAAGCGCCCTTCTTAAAGCTAATAGACCCGGGTTCAATTCAGGGCTGCGGGGAACGCCAAACGACAACGCAACTCAATTTTCCGTCAGAGATCACCCAAACACATCCCGTCGCACCGCGTTGGATAGAAATAGACAGGTTTTTGGGGAATGAGGTAACTGTCAGAGTTGACAGGTACGTTTAAAAAAATCTCTTGCAGGCATGCCATTCGTCGAGCTTGGTGCAACGGCTTGAGCCTTCGTTTTGCGGGGAATTGTTGTTGCCTGGGCTGGCCTCTTCGCGAGCAAGCTCGCTCCCACAGGGGTTTTGCGTTCACTCAAGTTGCCGCTGCAACATGAAATATTTTTCATGAGCTCCCCCTGCGACCGAATGCCGCGCACCGTCTGGCCTGCAGGATTGTTGCGCTTTGCATGAAAACTTCTTAACGAACCGAGGCATTTACTTAGCACACTATCCAAATCTATAACAAAGCCCTGCACACGCCTTGCTGCAGATAACAGAGATTGGAGCTTGCAAGATGACTGTGAAAGTAACTGAACGCGACGACGCCCATATGTCCCATGAAGGCATTGCCGCCGGCATCCGGATTTGGGACGTGCATCAACAGGATTTGCTGGTGGGGATGTTCCACTCCGAGACGGACGCCCATAGCTACAAGGCTGAGCTGGAGCGCGAGGAGCGGCAGCGTTCGCGGGAGACCGCGCAATCCTGAACCACACAAAACACCTGTGGGGAGCTTGCTCGCGATAGCGGGGCATCAGCCAACATCTCTGTCACTGATATACCGCTATCGCGAGCAAGCTCGCTCCCACAGGTTTTGTGTTTCAGCTCAATGGCATTGCGCCCGGCTTACCACATCAAATCATCAGGAATCTGATACGCCGCGTACGGATCATCGGCATCCACTTCTTCGGTCTGGGTGTTGAGCTGGACGATGCGCTTGGGGTCGCGTTCCTGGATCTTCAGGGCAGCCTCGCGCGGGATCACTTCGTAGCCGCCGGCGTGGTGGACGATCGCCAGGGAGCCACTGCTCAACTTGTTGCGCATCAGCGTATTGACCGAGATGCGCTTGACCTTCTTGTCGTCGACGAAGTTGTAATAGTCCTCGGTGGTCAGCTTCGGCAGACGCGAGACTTCGATCAATTGCTTGATCTGCGCGGCCCGGGCCTTCTGCTCGACCTTTTCCTGCTGCTGCCGGTTGAGCTCCTGGTCGCGCTTGACCTTTTCGGCCATGGCCTCCTGGGCGGCGCGCTGCTGGGAATCATCCAGTTCGATCTGGCCTTTATGGGCCAGGCGTTGCTGCTTCTGTTTCTCTTTGCCGACCTGCTTGGCCTGCTTTTGGTTGACCAGCCCTGCTTTGAGCAACTGGTCGCGAAGGGAAAGGCTCATGGTGCTTACTCACTTAGGCAACGGCCTCAGCCACAGCTGGGCAAATTCTTTTCCTGACGTTTGGCTTCGCCCCACAAGGCGTCCAACTCTTCGAGGGTGCAATCTTCCATGGGACGGTGGGTGTCGCGCAATGCCTGTTCGATAAATCGGAACCGCCGCTCGAACTTTCCATTGGCGCCACGCAGGGCGGTTTCCGGGTCGACCTTGAGGTGGCGCGCCAGGTTCACCACGCTGAACAGCAGGTCACCGATCTCGTCGCTGATGGCCACCGGATCGTTGTCGGCCATGGCTTCGAGCACTTCGTCCAATTCCTCCCGGACTTTGTCGAGCACCGGCAACGGGCCTGGCCAGTCGAAACCAACCTGAGCCGCACGCTTTTGCAGCTTCGCCGAACGGGACAACGCCGGCAGCGCCCCCGGCACATCGTCGAGCAATGACAACTGCTCGGGCACCGAAGCCTTCTCGGCCCGTTCCTCTGCCTTGATTTCTTCCCAGCGCTGCTTGACCTGTTCTTCGCTCAGGCGCGGGATGTCCACGGGCGCATACAGGTCACCGGTAGGAAATACATGGGGATGGCGGCGGATCAGCTTGCGGGTGATGCTGTCGACCACGCCGGCGAATTCGAAGCGGTTTTCCTCCCGGGCCAGTTGGCTGTAATACACCACCTGGAACAACAGGTCGCCCAACTCGCCCTGCAAGTGATCGAAATCGCCACGCTCGATCGCATCGGCCACTTCGTAAGCTTCTTCAAGCGTATGGGGAACGATGGTGGCGTAGGTTTGCTTGATGTCCCACGGGCAGCCGTACAGCGGATCCCGCAGGCGGTTCATCAGGTGGAGCAGGTCTTCGAGGCTGTACATTAAGTTTGTCTCATCACACAAAACCCTGTGGGAGCGGGCTTGCTGGCGAACGCGGTGTGTCAAACAACGTTGATGTCGACTGACACTCCGCCTTCGCCAGCAAGCCCGCTGCCACATTAATGGCCAGCGATCACCCTGGCGTCCGGTTACGCCGGGTCTCGATGATGTTCGGCAACTGGGAAATCCGCCCCAGCAACCGCCCCAGCGCATCCAGCCCCGGAATCTCGATGGTCAGGGACATCAGCGCGGTGTTGTCTTCCTTGTTCGAACGGGTGTTGACCGCCAGCACATTGATCCGCTCGTTCAGCAACACCTGGGAGACGTCACGCAGCAGGCCGGATCGGTCGTAGGCGCGGATGACGATGTCCACCGGGTAGGTGAGCACCGGCACCGGGCCCCAACTGACCTGGATGATCCGCTCCGGCTCGCGACCGGCCAGTTGCAGCACCGAGGCACAGTCCTGGCGGTGAATGCTCACGCCACGGCCCAAGGTGATGTAGCCGACGATCGCATCCCCCGGCAATGGCTGGCAGCAGCCGGCCATTTGGGTCATCAGGTTGCCCACGCCCTGGATCTGGATATCGCCGCGCTTGCCTGGCTTATAGCCGGTGGCCTTGCGTGGAATCAGCTCCAGTTGCTCATTGCCCCGCTCCGGCTCCACCAGTTGCTGGGCCAGGTTGACCAACTGCGCCAGGCGCAAATCGCCGGCACCGAGGGCGGCGAACATGTCCTCGGCGGTTTTCATGTTGGCTTTTTCGGCCAGCTTGTCGAAATCCACCTGCGGCAGGCCCAGGCGACCGAGTTCACGCTCGAGCAAGGTCTTGCCGGCGGCGACGTTCTGGTCGCGAGCCTGCAACTTGAACCAGTGGACGATTTTCGCCCGCGCCCGCGAGGTGGTGATGTAGCCCAGGTTCGGGTTCAGCCAGTCGCGGCTCGGCGTACCGTGCTTGCTGGTGATGATCTCGACCTGTTCACCGGTCTGCAGGCTGTAGTTGAGCGGCACGATCCGCCCGTTGATCTTGGCGCCACGGCAGTTGTGGCCGATCTCGGTGTGGACCCGGTAGGCGAAGTCCAGCGGCGTCGCGCCCTTGGGCAGGTCAATGGCGTGACCGTCGGGGGTGAAGATATAGACCCGGTCCGGCTCGATGTCGACCCGCAGCTGTTCGGCCAGGCCGCCGATGTCACCCAGTTCCTCATGCCACTCGAGCACCTGGCGCAGCCAGGAGATTTTTTCTTCGTAATGGTTGGACCCGGACTTGACGTCGGTGCCCTTGTATTTCCAGTGGGCGCAGACGCCCAGCTCGGCTTCCTCGTGCATGGCATGGGTGCGGATCTGCACTTCCAGTACCTTGCCCTCGGGGCCGATCACAGCGGTGTGCAACGAGCGATAGCCGTTTTCCTTGGGGTTGGCGATGTAGTCGTCGAACTCCTTCGGAATGTGCCGCCACAAGGTGTGGACGATCCCCAGGGCGGTGTAGCAGTCGCGCATTTCCGGGACCAGTACGCGAACGGCGCGAACGTCGTAGATCTGGCTGAACTCCAGGCCCTTGCGCTGCATTTTTCGCCAGATCGAGTAGATGTGCTTGGCCCGGCCACTGATGTCGGCTACCACGCCGGTGGCCTGCAACTCTTCACGCAACTGGGTCATCACGTCGGTGATGAAGCGCTCGCGATCCAAGCGTCGCTCATGCAACAGCTTGGCGATCTGCTTGTATTGATCGGGCTCCAGGTAGCGGAAGGACAGGTCCTCCAGCTCCCACTTGATGTGACCGATGCCGAGACGGTGGGCCAGGGGTGCATAGATATCGAACACCTCCCGGGCGACGCGATTGCGTTTTTCGTCATCGGCAGACTTCACTGCACGGATGGCGCAGGTGCGTTCGGCCAGCTTGATCAGCGCGACGCGCACGTCGTCGACCATCGCCACCAGCATCTTGCGCAGGTTTTCCACCTGGCCCTGGGTGCCCAGCACCATGGACTGGCGTGGGCTGAGGCTGGCGCTGATGGCGGCCATGCGCAGCACGCCGTCGATCAACTTGGCCACCACGGTGCCAAAGCGCTGGCTGACCACCGGGAGCTGGATCTGCCCTTCGCGCACGCCGCGGTACAGCACCGCCGCCACCAGGGAGTCCTGGTCGAGCTTGAGGTCAGCGAGAATTTCGGCGATCTCCAGGCCCGTCTGGAAACTCGAGGTGCCTTCGGACCACAGGTTCTTCCCCGCGTTGTGTTGCTGCTCCGCCTCGCGAGCGAACTCGCAGGCGGCCTTCAAGGCTTCGCGATCCAGTGCCATGTCGACGCTGACCGCATGATCGAGCCAAGCCTCGAGATTGATACTGCCGTCGGTGTTGATCGGCTGGTGTGCTCTCACCTGTACCATCTTTACTTACCTTCCCTACGACGCAGATTCAATGCGTCAATTTCGCTGACCTTCATGCCCGTGCTTGCGCCCAGGGCCGTGGCGGGTTGGCACGAACGGGTCAATCGGACGAGCCATCCTGGCTCGCTTCAAATAACGCCATGGCCTCGACATGTGCCGTTTGAGGAAACATATCGAGAATCCCGGCACGTTTTAACCGGTAGCCCTGCTTGATCAGTTCGACCGTATCCCGGGCCAAAGTTGCCGGGTTGCACGAAACATAAACCAACCGCTTGGCACCCAGGGACGACAGCTTGCGCACCACCTCGAAAGCACCGTCACGGGGTGGGTCCAAGAGTACCGCAGAAAAGCCTTCGCCGATCCATTCGGCATCCGCCAGAGGCTGGGATAAATCGGCCTGAAAAAAGGCCGTGTTATTCAAATTGTTGCTGAGGGCATTGGCCGCCGCACGATCCACCATGGTTTGCACGCCTTCGACGGCCACTACCTGATGCACGCTTTGGGCCAGCGGCAAGGCAAAATTGCCCAGGCCGCAGAACAGATCCAGCACCCGTTCCTCGGGGCGCGGCGCCAGCCATTGCAAGGCTTGGGCGATCATCGCTTCATTGACCCCGGCGTTCACCTGGATGAAGTCCCCCGGCCGGTACGCCAGCTCAAGGTCCCAGGCATCGAGGCGAAACCCCAGGGCCTGCCCGGGCTCGACCGGTTGCGGCTCACCTTCACCGTGCAACCACAACTGAGCTTCATGAAACGCGCAGAAATCCTTGAGGATCGTCAGGTCGGCCTCCGACAGCGGCGCCATGTGGCGCAGCAATACCGCGAGGGACGAACCGGCGAACAATTCCACATGCCCCAGCGCCTGGGGTTTGCTCAAGCGACGCAGCATCTCCGGCAGGCGGCTCATGATCGGCTGCAAGGGCTGTACCAGCACCGGGCAATCACCGATGGCAACGATGTCCTGGCTGCCGACGGCACGGAAACCGACTTCGAGTTTTTTCGCCTTCTGGTCCCAGCGCACCGCCACCCGGGCGCGACGCCGATAACCGAACTCCGGCCCGCTCAGGGGTGCGGCCCATTCCTCTGGCACCACCCCGGCCACCCGCGACAACTGCTCGGCGAGCATGCGCTGTTTCAGGGCGAGTTGTTCGTCATGGGGCAAATGTTGGACGCTGCAACCGCCGCAGCGACCGGCATGAACACACGGCGCCGCACGCCGCAGCTCACTGGGCAGGAACACCCGCTCGGTGCGTGCCTCGACCACTTTGCCATGGGCACCGAGCACCCGCGCCTCGACCTCTTCGCCGGCCAGGGCGCCGATGACAAACCAGGTGCGCCCCTCGACAAAGGCGATGCCACGGCCATCGTTGGCCAGGCGCTCAATGGTCAAGCGCTGCTTTTTACCGGTGGGCACTTGCGGGGCCCGGCTTCCGCCGCTGGGCTGGAAGCGCAAGCCTCTTTCTTGTTTGGCCATCAGTTGGGCGCGTCGAAAATGCCGGTCGACAGGTAACGGTCGCCACGGTCGCAGATGATCGCGACGATCACCGCATTTTCAACTTCCTTGGACAGGCGCAGCATCCCCGCCACGGCACCGCCCGAAGACACGCCGCAGAAGATGCCTTCTTCGCGAGCCAGGCGACGGGTCACGTCCTCGGCTTCGCTCTGGGCCATATCAATGATGCGATCCACGCGCTCGGCTTGATAGATCTTCGGCAGATACTCTTCGGGCCAGCGACGAATGCCGGGGATGGCCGAGCCTTCCATCGGTTGCAGGCCGATGATCTGCACGCTGGGGTTCTGTTCTTTGAGGTAGCGCGAGGTGCCCATGATGGTGCCGGTGGTGCCCATCGAGCTGACGAAGTGGGTGATGGTGCCGTCGGTCTGGCGCCAGATCTCAGGGCCGGTGGTGGTGTAGTGGGCCTCGGGGTTGTCGCCGTTGGCGAACTGGTCCAGCACCTTGCCACGGCCCTCGGCCTGCATGCGCTCGGCCAGGTCCCGGGCGCCTTCCATGCCCTCCTCCTGAGTCACCAGGATCAACTCGGCGCCATAGGCCGTCATCGCCGCCTTGCGTTCGGCGCTGGAGTTGTCGGGCATGATCAGGATCATCTTGTAGCCCTTGATCGCCGCCGCCATCGCCAGGGCAATACCGGTGTTGCCGGAGGTCGCCTCGATCAGCGTATCGCCGGGCCGGATCTGCCCGCGCAATTCGCCACGGGTGATCATCGACAACGCCGGCCGGTCCTTGACCGAACCCGCCGGGTTATTCCCTTCGAGCTTGAGCAAAAGCGTATTGGTGGTCACGCCGGGCAAGCGTTGCAAACGGACCAGCGGAGTGTTGCCGACGCAATCGGCGATGGTTGGGTACTGCAGAGTCATGGCGTATTCGCAATCCGGACTGCGGGGGCGCCTATCATACCGGCAAACCTGGCGAGGCCATATCACGCAAAGTAAGGGGCTTATGGCTTATGGGAATAAGCGAGGCGTGTGCTGCTTTGCAGGGAGCTTGCCCACTCGCCACCGGATCCTCGCTTGCGCATGATGCTCAAGCCCCACGTAGTCGCTTCTGTATTCCACACAATCCTTTTCCTACAGATCTGAACGCTCAAATCGTGCATGCATATCTGTTGTAAGCACCGCCTGTAAGCACTCTTCCGGTCTGTTTGTGGGTTCGTTCCTTTTGTATTGGTAACCAAGCGGTCAAGGCTATCTGGCTTTACACCGTGTTCTTTACAGTCGCACCGTTAAACGTACGAGCAAGATGCAGAGCAATAACGATGGTCAACGCGAAACAAAAAAATCCACAGACCAGCGCCCGACAGGCCTGCGGGCAACGCTTGCGCAACCTATTGGAAGAGTAGGACATCGCCCCGTCGGCTTTTGCCGAGGTGCTGCGTGTTAGCCCTCAATGCCTGACGAACTGGAGCGTGCGGGGTGTGCCTCGGTTGCGGATGGCGCAATTGGCACGGTTGCTGAGTGTCAGTGAAGTGTGGCTGGTGACTGGGGAGGGTGAGCGGGCACGTGATCTGCGTCGGGAGTAGGAGAGGATCTAACACGTTCGAGGGGTTGGGACTGGAGCGCCCTCCCCGCCGAAAGCCTCCTCCTCGACTCTCCTAGCTCGATTGGAAAACGCGAATTGGCCATCGCACCCGGCCGTGGTCAACGGCTAGCTGGGTGACCAGGCCTGTCCCTGCGCCAAGATTTTATCGTTGATCTATACATAAAGTTAAAACCACGCCTTCAACCCCTCCATCTGATCTCGAAATGCTGCGCTCCCGATCCCCTTCTGAAGCCCATCCGCCACAATCGACCCGACACCCAAGTCGAAAAGTCTATCCCCCCCAACCCCGTCGACTTCCGTAAATCCATTGACAGCCTGGCTGCGCCGCTCAAGCTGGAGATAAAAGTTGCGCCCCGGTGAGAGCAAGCTTCCTCGCCATGGAGGCCGCGCTCGATGACTTATGGGACGTTACCTGACCCAACGCAGCCCCAGGACGACAGGAACGTATCCGAACAGGGAGAAGTTATAGAGACGTAGCCAACCTGCTGCTTCCTCCATATCCGCTCCATCTAACTGTCATATCTGCCACTTCTGTAGTACTTGTTACCTCACAAGGGAAGTTCTTTCCTCGCAACACATAAAAATCTGTAGGAATGAGATTTTTTATCGGATCTTTCCTAGGCGATTGCAGATCCCACTGCAACAAGCCTCCGGTCGAACCGATGCACAGCAGACACCATTTTTACAAAGATCCCCCGCCCGCAAATCGCTACACTGCGCAGGTAATGCGTGCCGGATGCGCGCACCGCTCAATCAGACGCTGGATGCAGGAGACAAGTGTGCTCAAGAAACTGGGAATCAAAGGCCGTGTGCTGTTGCTGACCCTGTTGCCGACCAGCCTGATGGCGCTGGTCCTGGGCGGCTATTTCACCTGGATGCAGCAATCGGACCTGCACGCCCAGTTGCTGCAACGTGGCGAGATGATCGCCGAACAACTGGCCCCGCTGGTCGCCCCGGCCATGAGCCGCCAGGACACCGATCTGCTGGAGCGCATCGCCACCCAGTCCCTCGAACAGGCGGACGTGCGCGCCGTAACCTTCCTCGCCCCCGACCGCATACCGCTGGCCCACGCCGGCCCGACCATGCTCAACCGGGCGCCGGAGGGCAACAGCACGCAGCTACTGCAACGCACCGGCAACGACGCCACGCGCTACCTGCTGCCGGTATTCGGCAAGCACCGCAACCTGGCGGGCGAACTGATTCCCGAAGAAGCCGACCGCCTGTTGGGCTGGGTCGAGTTGGAGTTGTCCCACAGCGGCATGTTGCTGCGCGGCTATCGCAGTATGTTCGCCAGCCTGCTGCTGATCGCCGCCGGCCTGTGCCTGACTGCGCTGCTGGCCCTGCGCATGGGCCGCACGATCAACCGCCCACTGAGCCAGATCAAGCAGGCCGTGGCGCAACTCAAAGACGGTCACTTGGAGACCCGCCTGCCGCCGCTAGGCAGCCAGGAGCTGGACGAGCTGGCCTCGGGCATCAACCGCATGGCCAGTACCTTGCAGAACGCCCAGGAAGAATTGCAGCACAGCATCGACCAGGCCACCGAAGACGTGCGCCAGAACCTGGAAACCATCGAGATCCAGAACATCGAGCTGGACCTGGCCCGCAAGGAAGCCCTGGAAGCGAGCCGGATCAAATCCGAATTCCTGGCGAACATGAGCCATGAAATCCGCACGCCGCTCAACGGTATCCTCGGCTTTACCCACCTGTTGCAGAAAAGCGAACTGACTCCGCGCCAGCTCGATTACCTGGGCACCATCGAGAAATCCGCCGATAGCCTGTTGGGGATCATCAACGAGATCCTCGACTTTTCGAAGATCGAGGCCGGTAAGCTGGTACTCGACAGCATTCCGTTCAACCTGCGGGACCTGCTGCAAGACACCCTGACCATCCTCGCACCCTCCGCCCATGCCAAGCAGTTGGAACTGGTGAGCCTGGTCTACCGGGACACGCCACTGTCGCTGGTGGGCGATCCGCTGCGCCTCAAGCAGATCCTGACCAACCTGGTGAGCAACGCCATCAAGTTCACCCGCGAGGGCACCATCGTCGCCCGGGCCATGCTCGAAGACGAGCACGAAGACAGCGTGCAGTTGCGCATCAGCATCCAGGACACGGGTATTGGCCTGTCCAACCAGGATGTGCGAGCGCTGTTCCAGGCATTCAGCCAGGCCGACAATTCGCTGTCGCGGCAACCGGGGGGCACCGGATTGGGTCTGGTGATTTCCAAGCGCCTGGTGGAACAGATGGGCGGTGAGATCGGCGTCGACAGCACACCGGGCGAAGGCTCGGAGTTCTGGATCAGCCTGCGCCTGCCCAAGGCCCGAGATGATGCCGAGGACCTGCCCGGCCCACCGTTGCTGGGCCGGCGTGTGGCGGTGCTGGAGAATCACGAACTGGCCCGCCAAGCCTTGCAGCACCAGCTCGAAGACTGCGGCCTGCAAGTGACGCCGTTCAACACCCTGGAAAGCCTGACCAACGGCATTACCGTCGCCCACCAGACCGATCAGGCGATCGACCTGGCCGTGCTGGGCGTCACCAGCAACGACATGCCTCCGGAGCGCCTCAACCAACACATCTGGGACCTTGAGCATCTGGGCTGCAAAGTACTTGTGCTGTGCCCCACCACCGAACAGACCCTGTACCACCTCTCGGTGCCCAACCCTCACAGCCAGCTCCAGGCCAAGCCGGCCTGCACTCGCAAGTTGCGCCGCTCGCTTTCCGACCTGGCCACCCCCCGCCCGACCCGCAACGAACCCCACGAGCCGGTTTCCAGCCGAGCCCCGAAAGTGCTGTGCGTGGATGACAACCCGGCCAACCTACTGCTGGTGCAGACCCTGCTCGAAGACATGGGCGCCAAGGTGCTGGCCGTGGAAAGCGGCTATGCGTCGGTCAAGGCCGTACAGAAGGAAACCTTCGACCTGGTCTTGATGGACGTGCAGATGCCCGGCATGGACGGTCGCCAGAGCACTGAGGCGATCCGCCAGTGGGAAAGCGAGCGGCACTGCACGCCGCTGCCGATCGTCGCCCTCACCGCCCACGCCATGGCCAACGAAAAGCGCGCCCTGCTGCAAAGCGGCATGGATGATTACCTGACCAAGCCCATCAGCGAGCGGCAACTGGCCCAGGTGGTGCTCAAATGGACTGGCCTGGCCCTACGCAACCAGTCACCGGAGCGCAGCGGCGACGCCCAGGACGGCAGCGAACTGCTGGTGCTCGATCACGAAGAAGGCCTGCGCCTGGCCGCCGGCAAGTCCGACCTCGCGGCGGACATGCTGGCGATGCTGCTGGCCTCCCTGGAAGCCGACCGCGAAGCGATCCGCCTGGCCACCGAGACCAACGATCACAGCGCCCTGATCGAACGCGTCCACCGCCTGCACGGCGCCACCCGCTACTGCGGTGTACCGCAATTGCGGGCGGCCTGCCAGCGCAGCGAAACCCTGCTCAAGCAACAGGATCCCAAGGCCGCCGCCGCCCTGGAAGAATTGGAGCGGGCCATCAACCGCCTGGCCAGCGAGGCGCGTATCAGCGCCTGATCCAGAGCAAGATCCTGGGCGACGGATTCGCTGAAAATCCACGTTCCGATCCCGGACCGTAGGAGTTGCCGAGCGAAGCGAGGCTGCGATCTTTTGTTCTTTCGCTTGCGACTCAATCGTCAGCGTAAAGATCGCAGCCTCGCTTCACTCGACAGCTCCTACGGGCTTATTTTTTGCCAGGAGGCCGCCATGCGCGTGATTTTTTTTAGCAGCCAGACCTACGACCGCGACAGTTTCAGCAACGCCCCGGCGCCCGCCGGCCTTCAATTGCAATTCCAGCCTGCACGCCTGAACCTCGACACCGTGGCCCTGGCCGAACGCCATGAAGTGGTGTGCGCCTTCATCAATGATGACCTCAGCGCCCCGGTGCTGGAGCGGCTGGCCGAAGGTGGCACGCGACTGATCGCCCTGCGCTCGGCCGGCTACAACCACGTCGACCTGCTTGCCGCCCAACGCCTGGGCTTAAGCATCGTCCGGGTGCCGGCCTACTCGCCCCATGCCGTGGCTGAACATGCCGTAGCGTTGATCATGGCCCTCAATCGCTGCCTGCACCGCGCCTACAACCGCACCCGGGACGGCAATTTCAGCCTTCATGGACTGACCGGGTTCGACCTGGTGGGCAAGACCGTCGGGGTGATCGGCACCGGGCAGATCGGCGCTACGTTCGCGCGGATCATGGCCGGCTTCGGCTGCCAGTTGCTGGCCTATGACCCTTACCCCAACCCGCAGGTCGAAGCCTTGGGCGCCCGCTACTTGCCCTTGGCCGAGCTGCTCGCGCAGGCACAGATCATCAGCCTGCATTGCCCGCTCAACGATCAAAGCCGACACCTGATCAACGCCCAATCACTTGCCGCGATGCAACGCGGCGCCATGCTGATCAATACCGGGCGCGGCGGCCTGGTGGACACACCGGCCTTGATCGAGGCGTTGAAAAACGGCCAGTTGGGTTACCTCGGCCTGGATGTCTACGAAGAAGAGGCCCAGTTGTTTTTCAAGGACCGCTCCGACCTGCCCCTGCAGGATGACGTGCTGGCACGGCTGCTGACCTTTCCCAATGTGATTGTCACCGCCCACCAGGCGTTCCTGACCCATGAAGCGTTGGCAGCGATTGCCATGACCACCCTGGACAACATCGCCGCCTGGGCGGCCGGCACGCCGCAAAACCTGGTAGACAGCTAAACTTTTAGCCGGCTCCCACAGGGATGGAGTTTCGTCGGTCAGATCCCTTATGGAGCATCCAAAGCCATGCCCCGTGCTAGCATGTCACGCCTATTTGGAGGACCCATGGCCGAACACGATTTCCGCTACACCCTGATGAACCCGCAGCACACCTTGACCGAAGTCCGCGCGCTGGCGCCGGGCCGCTACCAGGTCACCGGCAATGGCGGTTCGATCCAGGCCAACGATGTGTTGCTCGTCACGCTCAAGGGCAGCAAGGACTTGTCCATGCGCCTGACCGTGGACACCGTGCGGCACCTGCTCAAGCCCATGGGTCAATGGACAGCCATGACCACCGGCCCGGTATTCGGCGAACTGGCGATCCATACCTGGAAGGTCAGCTGTGACGCTTGCGCCAAGGAACTGAACTTCGAATTCGCCGTCGATGCCAAGCTCGGCGTCAAGGCCGAGAAACCGGCCGCCACCGCACGGATCGCCGAACTGGGCTGGACCTCCGTGGGTGAAAAACACCTGTGCCCGCAATGCCAGGAAGCCGCCTGATGAAACATTTGGCTCTGTTCGCGTCGATCGGCATGAGCTTGATGGGGTGTGCCGCTGATCCTGTGCAGCTGCAACATAACCGCAGCTACATCCTGGAGTGGATCGGCGAGCGGCCATTGATGGACTACAGCCACCTGACCATCACCCTTGGGGATGACGGTCGCGCCTATGGCAACGGCGGCTGCAACCACTGGTTCGCGCCCTACACCCTGGAAGGCCACCGCTTGAGCTTCGGCAAGATCGGCAGCACGCGCAAACTCTGTGCCCCGGCGGTGATGGAGCAAGAGACGCGCTTCTTGCAGGCCTTGGAAAAGGTCGAACGCTGGGACATCTCGCCCGTCGAGCAAATACGCTTCTGGCCGGCCCAGGGCAAGCCGCTGCGTTGGTGGCTGGAAGAGGGCTGAGGCGAGACTGCTCCCGCTGGACTGCGCTGTAGGAGCTGCCGAAGGCTGCGATCTTTTGATCTTTTGATCTTTCGCTCAAGATTCAATTGTTTTGGACAAGATCGCAGCCTCGTTGCACTCGACAGCTCCTACGGCGCCTGCAACGCTTCAAGCTTGGCCATCACCCCCGCCGCCGTCTGCTCCCCCAGCATCTGCTCGCGCACCTTGCCCTGGTTATCGATGATGTACGTCACCGGCAGCCCTTCACTGCGAGGAAGGTCGAAGATCTCGGCCGGATCCCGGGCCAGCACCGTGAAGCGAATCCCCATCTTGTCGCTGGCACTCTTGAGTTCTTCACCCTGCACCTGGTCGAAGTTGACCCCGAATACACCAACGTTGCGGCCCTTGAGCTGTTCGGCCAAGGCATTGAATTCCGGGACTTCGGTACGGCACGGCGCGCACCACTCGGCCCAGTAGTTGAGGACCACCCACTGTTTGTCCAGCCGCTGCGAGGCAATGGCCTGACCGTTCTGGTCCACCCCGTAGTCGTTCCCGCAGCCAGCGAGCAACAAAATGCCGATGAATGTCAGTGCCGCCGTCAATCGCCTTGCCATGTGCCAATCCTTGTCTGAATGTGAACCCTGCTGCGACCCGTCGCCTCTCTCAGGTGCTAGGGGCTTCGCGGCACAGTAGAATAGCCGTCACCTTACGCAAGATGCGACCCGCTCATGACCGATCTGACGCTTTATCACAACCCGCGCTGCTCGAAATCCCGCGGTGCGCTGGAACTGTTGGAGGCCCGTGGCCTGACGCCCACCGTGGTCCGCTACCTGGAAACCCCGCTCGACGCCGCGCAACTGGAACGCCTGCTGGGCAAGCTCGGCATCACCGCCCGGCAATTGCTGCGCACCGGCGAGGACGAGTACAAAGCGCTGAACCTGGTCGACGACAGCCTGAGTCAGGCCCAGTTGATCACGGCCATCGCCGCCCACCCGAAGCTCATGGAACGGCCGATTCTGGAAGCCGGGGAAAAGGCCATGATCGGCCGTCCGCCAGAGAAAATCCTGGAGATCCTGCCGTGACCACGCCGTACATCCTGGTGTTGTATTACAGCCGCAGCGGCTCCACCAACGAAATGGCCCGGCAGATCGCACGTGGTGTCGAGCAGGCCGGGCTGGAAGCCAGGCTGCGTACGGTGCCGGCGATTTCTGCCGAGTGCGAAGCGGTTTCGCCGGACATCCCTGAGCAAGGCCCGCTCTACGCCAGCCTCGATGACCTGAAGAACTGTGCCGGCCTGGCCTTGGGCAGCCCGACCCGTTTCGGTAACATGGCCGCGCCACTCAAGTATTTTCTCGACGGCACCAGCAACCTGTGGCTGACCGGCGCGCTGGTGGGCAAACCGGCCGGGGTGTTCACCTCCACCGCGAGCCTGCACGGCGGCCAGGAAACCACCCTGCTGTCGATGATGCTGCCGCTGTTGCACCACGGCATGCTGATCACTGGCCTGCCCTACAGCGAATCGGCCCTGATCGACACCCTGGGCGGTGGCACACCCTACGGCCCGAGCCATCACGCCGGGGCCGACGGTAAAAGCGGCTTGAACGAACATGAAGTCGCCCTGTGCCGCGCCTTGGGTTTACGCCTGGCGAAAACCGCCCTGTTGCTGGAGAACGGCCGTGGCTAAGAAGCCGAAGATCCTGCCTTCGATCCAATGGCTGGAACCGCGCGTACGCATCGCCCGCGTCCTCAGTCTGCTGTGCTTTTTCGGCCTGGTGGGGTTGCTCTGCACCTACTACCTGCTGATCGCCGACCTGCACGGCGCGCGCCCTTGGGTGATTCTGCTGATCGAACTGGTGCCGCTGCTGATACTCGCGCCCGGCATGCTCACCGGCAGCGCCCGCGGACACTCGTGGATGTGCTTTGTGGTGAACCTGTACTTCATCAAGGGCGCACTGGCGGCCTACGACCCGAACCGGCAACTGTTCGGCGTGCTGGAAATGGCGGCGAGCGTGGCGGTGTTCTGCTCGGCGTTGTTGTATGTGCGGTGGCGGTTTCAGTTGAATCGGCGGTTGGCGGGAGAAGGCGAGCCTTGCGTCGCCTGATAGGCCGCCTTCGCGAGCAAGCTCGCTCCCACAGGAGATCTGCGACGCTCACAGGCCCCTTGTGGGAGCGAGCCTGCTCGCGATGGGCGCGACGCGGTCTCAATGATTGACGGTATACGCCAGCATCATCGATATCTGGCTCATCGGCCGTGCGCCACTCTCTTCATGCCACTGGTTGAAGGCATTCTGCACCGTCGCCAGGTCCCGCAGGCTGGTGGGGACCTTGTCGATGATCTCCTGGGCATTGAGCGCGGCCACGACGTCATAACTGGGTACGAAGGTGTCCTTGCCCATCATCCGCAAGAAGCGCGGCGCCGACAGGCCGCCCAGTTGATGGCCGTGCTTTTTCAGGTAGGTCCACAGGCCGACGATGTCGGTCACCGGCCAATCGGCGACCAGCGCGCCGAAGCTGCCCTTTTCATGGGCCACGTCCAATATCAATTGCGCGTTGCGCGGCACGCTCTTGAGCTTGCCCAGGTGGCGAATGATCCGCGCGTCCTGCATCAACCGCTCCAAGTGCTCGGCGCTCATCAGCACGACTTTCTCCGGGTCGAACTTGAAGAACACCTCTTCGAAGGCCGGCCACTTGGCGTCCACCAGGCTGTGCTTGAGACCGGCGCGGAACACCCGCAGCGCCAGGGTCGAGAGGTAGCGGTCGTCGCTGATCTTACGCAGTTGCGCCGGGGTCTTGGGAACCGGCAGGTGGGCTTCCAGTTCAGCCGCCGAACCGAAGCGGTTCAGACAGTACTCGTGCAGCCACTTGTAATCGCGCATGCCCTCTCCTGGGGTCGAAAATGAAAACGGCTGGGAACGTCAGAGGTTCACCACGTTGACGAACCGTGGCGTGGCGTTTTCGTCGATGCGCAGGTTGGTGAAGTCGAACAGGTTGCGGTCCGCCAGTTGCGACGGAATGACGTTCTGCAAGCCGCGGAAAATACTCTCGGTACGGCCCGGGGTCTTGCGCTCCCAGTCCTGGAGCATCTCCTTGACCACTTGGCGCTGCAGGTTTTCCTGGGAGCCGCAGAGGTTGCAGGGGATGATCGGGAATTGCTTGAAATCCGAATAGGTCTGGATGTCTTTCTCGCTGCAATAGGCCAGCGGGCGGATCACCACGTTGCGCCCATCGTCGGCCCGCAGCTTGGGTGGCATGGCCTTGAGCGAGCCGTTGTAGAACATGTTCAGGAAGAAGGTCTCGACGATGTCGTCGCGATGGTGCCCCAGGGCCATTTTGGTTGCACCGATCTCGTCGGCGAAGGTGTAGAGCGTTCCGCGCCGCAGGCGCGAGCACAGCGAACAGGTGGTCTTGCCTTCGGGAATCAGTTCCTTGACCACCGAATAGGTGTCTTTCTCGACGATGTGATATGCCACGCCCAACGACTCGAGGTAGGCCGGCAGCACATGCTCGGGGAACCCGGGCTGCTTCTGGTCCATGTTCACCGCGACGATGTCGAACTTGATCGGCGCAACCTTCTGCAGATGCATCAACACATCGAGCAAGGTGTAACTGTCCTTACCACCGGACAGGCAGACCATGACCTTGTCGCCGTCCTCAATCATGTTGAAATCGGCGACCGCCTCACCGGCCTGGCGGCGCAGGCGCTTTTGCAGTTTGTTCTGGTTGACCGTAAGAGTGCCCATGACGCGAAATCCGTGAGGTGTGACGAAAGGTCGGCATTTTACGCAAAAACCGGCTTTCGGCGAAGGGTTGATGCACCCCTGTTGTGGTCAGGGATTGCGGGAGCAAAACTTGCTCGCGAAACAGACGCCTCGGTTTCTGAAAGACCGCATCGCTTCCATCGCGGGCAAGCCTTGCTCCCACAATCGCCTCGTCACAAGGTGATTTTTTTCCAAGGGTTGTGTACAGACTCATCGGCGATTAACACCCTCGCCTACAGCGCGATTTGCTCTAAGCTCCCCATCCCCCTTGCGGTGACTCCTTTCTATACTGCGACATAAGGTCGCACACACTTACAGACCTTTACTTACCCGGCCATTTGGCCCGTAGGCGCTCCGTTGGGGGGCGATGGCAATAACAAAGGAGTGACTGACTATGATCCATCATGTCGTGGGGCTCTTTACCCACCCTGATCAAGAATGGAAAGAAATCCGTGGCGATCAGGAGGAAAGCATCAGCCACATGTACCTCACCCACACGCTGATCCTGGCGGCCATTCCCGCGATATCGGCGTTCATCGGCACCACGCAGGTGGGATGGGTCATCGGCAATCGTGCACCGGTTATGCTCACGCAGGAAAGTGCGCTATGGATGACCGTCATGTCGTACCTGGCCATGTTGGGCGGTGTCGCAGTGATGGGTGCCTTCATCCACTGGATGGCCCGCACCTATGACGCCAATCCGAGCCTGGCCCGTTGCGTTGCGTTCGCCACCTACACTGCGACACCGTTGTTCATCGGCGGCCTCGCGGCGCTCTACCCGCACATGTGGCTGGGGATGATCGTCGGCACGGCGGCGATCTGCTACACGGTCTACCTGCTGTATGTGGGTTTGCCAACATTCATGAACATTCCCCAGGACGAAGGTTTTCTGTTTTCCAGCTCGGTGCTCGCCGTCGGCCTGGTGGTGCTGGTGGCCATCATGGCGTTCACGGTCATCGTCTGGGGGCTGGGCGTCGGCCCGGTCTATACCAATTGAAGGATTGAAACGGTCCCGATAGCACCCTCCAATAAAAAAACAGGATCTGCCGACACAGGCCGCCGCAAGGCGGCCTTCCTGTGTTTGAGCCGCTCGAAATGACCACTGGGCGTCTGGACGATTCGCAACGGCCGACGCTTGCGGCATACTCGGGCTTCTGGAGACCCGTAAAGCATGCTCGAGCAACTCAATACCCGCGTCGAAGAGTGTTACCAACAAGCCGAATCCTTTTTCAAACGTCCTTTCAAACGCCCAGTGGTCAGCTTCAAATTGCGTGGCCAGAAGGCCGGTGTTGCGCACCTGCATGAGAATCTGCTGCGCTTCAATCCACAGTTGTACCGGGAAAACGCCGAAGACTTCCTCAAGCAAACCGTCGCCCATGAAGTCGCGCACCTGATCGCCCATCAACTGTTTGGCGAACGCATCCAGCCCCATGGCGAGGAATGGCAACTGATCATGCGCGGGGTGTACGAACTGCCGCCCAACCGCTGCCACACCTACGAAATCAAACGCCGCAGCGTGACCCGCTACATCTACAAATGCCCCTGCGACGGCAGCGACTTCCCGTTCTCGGCCCAGCGCCACAGCCTGGTGCGCCAGGGGCGGCGGTATTTGTGCCGTAGCTGTCGCAATACCTTGGTGTTCAGTGGGGAGACCAGGGTGGAGTAGCAGACTTTGTGGTGTCTGGGCCGGCCCCTTCGCGAGCAGGCTCGCTCCCACAGGGGATTTGCGTCGTACATGGATCCCTAAAGGGCACTACACAACCACCCCGGCATCACGCAATTGAGCAATCCGCTCAACACTAAACCCCAACTCCCCCAACACCTGGTCCGTATGCGCCCCCACCCCCGCGCCAATATGCCGAGGCTCGGGCAACCCTTCGGAAAATCTCAACGGACAAGCCATCTGCGCCTGGCTCGAACCATCGCCCCGGGGCACCTGTGTCACCAGCCCCCGAGCCTGTAACTGCGGATGCCCAACAGCTTCCTCCAGGCTCAGCACCGGCTCGACGCAGGCATCTATTCCTGCAAACAGGCTGCACAACTCGACAAAATCATGTTTTTCAAACTCGGCTTGCAGCGCCTGCTTAACGGCGTGTTGTTCAGGCTTGGGCGACAACCCCTGGGCCGCCAGTTCCGGCCGCCCCAAGGCCTCGCACAACGCCTGCATGAACGCCGGCTCCAGGCTGCCCACCGACATCCAGCGACCATCGCGGGTACGGTAATAGTCATAGAAGCTGCCGCCGTTTAGCATCTGGTTTTCCCAACCCGGCTCGACACCGCAGGCCAGATAACCGGCACCGGCCATGGCGTTGAGGCTGAACACACAGTCAGTCATGCTCACGTCCAGGTGCTGGCCTTGCCCGGTCTGCTGGCGGGCAATGACGGCCGCCAACAACCCGATTACCCCATGCAACGAACCACCAGCAATGTCCGCCGCCTGGATCCCCAGCGGCAACGGACCGCTGTCGGCACGGCCGGTGTGGCTGGCCAGTCCCGCCAGGGCCAGGTAATTGATGTCGTGACCGGCGCGGTCCTTGTAGGGCCCGGTCTGGCCGTAGCCGGTGATCGACACATAGATCAGCCGCGGATTGATCAACTTCAAGGCCTCGTACCCCAGGCCCAGTCGCTCCATCACGCCGGGACGGAACTGTTCCAGCAGGATGTCGTAGTCCTCCAGCAATTGCGTGACCACCGCCAACGCTTCCGGCTGCTTGAGGTCCAGGGCCAGGCTGCGTTTGTTGCGATTGAGGTAGGCGTGGCTGGCCGAGGTGCCCTGATCGTGAGGCGGCAATATCCGCAACAGGTCCTGACGGGTCGGCGACTCGATGCGCAGCACCTCGGCCCCCATGTCCGCCAACAACAGCGAGGCGAACGGGCCGGGCAGCAGGGTCGAAAAGTCCAGGACCTTGAGCGATGCCAGTGGACCTTGCATGGGCGATCTCCGGGGGGGTGATGGTGAAAGACTAGGCAGGGGCGGGTGATGGGGCAATTACCGCAGGTGTCACGGGGGATGACCATTGCGCTCAAGGCTGGCGCGACGCCTTTGTGGCGAGGGGAATTATCCCACTCTCTGTGGGAGCCAGGCTTGCCCGCGATGCAGGCGATGCGGTCTTTCAGGAGTCGAGACGCCTGTTTCGCGAGCAAGCTTTGCTCCCACAGCCCCGCGTCGCCACAAAGGAGTCGCGCCAGCCTTGAGAACCCGGGCCCATGAAAAAACCCGCCGAAGCGGGTTTTCATTGCAACCTGAGGCTTATTTCAGAGCAGCGGACGCCGAGATTTCGCCCATTGCGACCTGATCGTCTTCTTCACGGACGTCGGAGATACCACGGCCACCTGAAACCAGTTCGGTCTGCAACTGGTCTTCGTCCAGCTCCTTGACCCACTTGGCAACCACGATCGTGGCGACAGCGTTGCCCACCAGGTTGGTCAGGGCACGGGCTTCGGACATGAAGCGGTCGATACCCAGGATCAGTGCCAGGCCGGCCACCGGCAAGGTGCCCACGGCCGACAGGGTGGCCGCCAGTACGATGAAACCGCTACCGGTCACACCAGCAGCACCTTTGGACGACAGCAGCAGCACCAGCAGCAGGGTGATCTGGTGAGTCAGGTCCATTGGGGTGTCGGTGGCCTGGGCGATGAACACCGCGGCCATGGTCAGGTAGATCGAAGTACCGTCGAGGTTGAACGAGTAGCCAGTCGGGATCACCAGGCCTACGACCGACTTCTTGGCACCCAGGCGCTCCATCTTGATCAGCATGCGTGGCAGCGCCGATTCCGACGAGGAAGTGCCCAGCACGATCAGCAGTTCTTCACGGATGTAGCGGATCAGCTTGACGACGCTGAAGCCGTGGGCGCGGCAGATGGCACCCAGCACCACCAGCACGAACACCACGCAGGTGATGTAGAAGCAGATCATCAGCTGGCCCAGTTGCACCAGCGAACCGACCCCGTAGGCGCCGATGGTGAAGGCCATGGCACCGAAGGCACCGAGGGGGGCTAGCTTCATGATCATGTTGATGATGATGAACATCACGTGGGCGAAGCGATCGATGAAGTCCAGCACCGGCTTGCCGTAGGCACCCAAGCGATGCAGGGCAAAACCGAAGATCACCGAGAACATCAGCACTTGCAGGATGTCGCCATTGGCGAACGCGCCGACGATGGTGTTCGGGATCACGTTGAGGATGAAGGCAATGATGCTCTGGTCTTTACCAGCCGAGATGAAACCGGCGATCTTGCTGGTGTCCAGGGTCGACACATCGATGTGCATGCCGGCGCCCGGTTGCACGACGTTGACCACGACCAGGCCGATCAGCAGGGCGATGGTGGAAACAACTTCGAAATACAGCAGCGCGAAGCCGCCGGTCTTGCCGACCGACTTCATGTTCTGCATGCCGGCGATGCCGCTGACGACGGTACAGAAGATGATGGGGGCAATGACCATTTTGATCAGCTTGATGAACCCGTCACCGAATGGTTTGAGGGCAACACCGGTCTGCGGGTAGAAGTGGCCGAGCAAAATACCGATGGTAATGGCTACGATCACCTGGAAATACAGGGATTTGTACAGTGGCTGACGAGTCGTCATGGGCAAACCTTCCTCAAGAGTCCCGCATGACGACTTCCACCTGTCGTCCACGGCACCTCAATTGCGAACCCTCCTGCACTGGAGGGATTTGTTTTTTGTCGGCTGCACGCGGCAGACCTGGGTGCTCTATCGCAAGGCGCGTGCCATTTTCCAGCCCCTCCCCTACAAGCGTTATTGCAGAAGGGCCCTGGGTTTATTCACGGGTTAAACACGGGCATGGAATGTGGCGGATTTCCGCCCACAGGGAGTTTCTCACTCCGGGATTTGGCGGATATCCGCCTTGCCGAGCCCCAGCGCCCTGCTACCATCGCCCGCATAACGGACGGACTTCAGCCATGCGCCAACGCACGATCGCCAGCCACTTCGCCCGCGCCGCCCTGGGCGGCGCGCGTCGGCAAGGCTTCGACTATTTTCCTCTGCTGCAACAGCTGGGGATCAGCCCAGAGCTGTTGGATGAGCCGCGCGCGCGGATTGCGCCCGAGCAGTTCGCTCGCCTGTTGCAGGCGCTATGGCTGGCATTGGAGGACGAATACCTGGGATTCGGCAGGGCTGCGAGTAAACCCGGGACGTTTGCCATGATGTGTCACGCGGTGATCCACTGTCGGACTTTGGGCAAGGCCCTTCAACGCGGCTTGCTGTTCTACAGCCTGTTCCCCGACGCGCCGAGCCTGACGCTGGAGGCCGAAGGCGAGCGAGTGCGGCTGGTGCTGGACGATTCGACGCTGTGGGACCCGGATCACTTCCTGACTGAAAGCTTGCTGGTAGTCTGGCATCGCCTTGCCAGTTGGCTGATCGGCCAGCGGATCGGCCTGGAACAGGTGACCTTCGGCTACACCAAACCCGCCCACGGTGCCGAATACGACTTACTGTTTCCCTGTCCTCTGGTGTTCGAAGCGCGCAGCAGCAGTCTGTTGTTCCACAGCCGCTACCTGGACATGCCGCTGCTACAGGACGAACGCACCCTCAAGCATTTCCTCGAACGCTCCCCCGCCGACCTGCTGTCGCGCCCGGACGATGGTCACAGCCTGAGCAGCCAACTGCGCCGCCTGCTCAGCCGCGACACCGCCCGCTGGCCCGACCTGGACAACGTCGCCGGCCATTTGCACATCAGCCCGCAAACCCTGCGCCGGCATTTGCGTGAGGAAGGCACCAGCTTCCAGGAACTCAAGGATCAACTGCGGCGGGATATCGCCATCTACCACTTGGGGCGTGCGGACTTGTCGTTGCAACAGATCGCCGAGCAGTTGGGTTTCTCCGAACCGTCGGCGTTTCACCGGGCGTTCAAGAAGTGGACGGGGCTGACGCCGGGGGCTTATCGGGAGTTGGAGAACTGAGTGGTGACATCCAGTTTCTGCGGGGGTGCAGCCCCCTGTGGCGAGGGGATTTATCCCCGTTGGGCTGCGTTGTAGGAGCTGGCGGAGCCTGCGATCTTTTGACTTTTCGCTTGAAACTCTCCTCCAAGTGTTTGGGGAAAGATCGCAGCCTCGTTGCACTCGACAGCTCCTACACAGCTCCTACAGGCCCAGCGGGTGCATCTCTGGTCACAGGGGCCCGCACACAGCGAAAATATTCCAGTCAAACCACCGGAAAATGAATCCGGAACGCCGCCCCGCCCAGCTCTGAATCCCCCAGGGTCAACTTGGCGCCGTAGCTATCGATGATGTCTTTGACCACGGCCAGCCCGATCCCCTGGCCCGGATGCTGGCGATCCAGTCGCTCGCCCCGCTGGAGAATCCGCGCACGTTGATCCGGTGGCACACCCGGCCCGTCGTCCTCGACACTCAACTGCGCGCCGCCGAGGGTCTGATGCACGCTGACGCGCACTTCGCCCAGGCACAGTCGATAGGCATTTTCCAGCAGGTTGCCGAGCATCTCCAGCAAAGCGCCCTGTTCGATCGGCACATGGCAGTGCTCCGGCAGATCGAAACGGACATTGACCCGCTTGTCGCGATAGACCTTGTCCAGGGTGTCACACAGGCTTTGCAGCACCGGGCGCAAACGTACCTGATGGCGCACCAGCCCGCTTTTGCGCAGGCTGGCGCGCTGCAACTGATAGCCGATCTGCTGGCTCATGCGCTCGATCTGGGATTGCAGCACCCAAGCCTGTCCACGGTCCTCGGGGCGCCGGGCGATGTCCTCGCTGACGCCCTGCAACACCGCCAGCGGGGTTTTCAAGCTGTGGGCCAGGTCATCGAGGGAGTCACGATAACGACTGCGCTGCTCCCGCTCGCTGTAGAGCAAGCGGTTGAGCGAGCCGGTCAGGCGCAGCAGTTCCCGGGGATGCTCAGTACTGAGGCTTTCCCGGGTCCCGCTTTCGATTTCGTCCAGCTCCTGACTCAGGCGCCGCAGGGCCCGAAGGCCCCAGGTCAGGCCGATCCACAACAGCGCCAGCAACACCGCCAGGGCCGCGCCAAAGCCCAGGTAGAGATTGTCCCGCAGCCCCTGCAGGGTCACTTCGTAGTCGCGCACCGGTTGCAGGGTGACGATGCTGAACGCCGCGCTCTGGCCGCCGAGCAGCTTGACCTCGACGTCATAGATAAAAAACTCCTGGCCGTTGTTCTCGCGAATGCGCGCGAACTGATTGCCCTGGCCGTCATAGCGTGGCGTGTAATTGATGTTCTCTTCCTGGGTGGCCTTCGAGCGCCACACCAGCCGCCCCTCGCGATCATAGATATAGCCCAGCAGGCGGGCATCGGCGAGGTTGAAGCGCTCATCGGGCAACTGCGTCGGCATCTTCAAGCGGTTGTTTTCCACTCGGGCGGCGGAAATCAACGTGGTCACGTCCGAGGCCAGGCGTTGCTCGATGGAGTCTTGCAACGCCAGGCTGAACGCGCCTTGCATGGCCGGCAACAAGGCCAGCATGAACAGCACCGCCAGGGTCATAGCGGCCAGCATCAACCGCAGGCGAAGCGAACGAATCACTGGCAGCGCTCGTTGAACAGGTAACCCATGCCACGCACGGTGTCGATGGGCTTGAAGCCGGCCGGGGCTTCCAGTTTACGGCGCAGGCGCCCGACCAGCACTTCGATGACATTGGGATCACGCTCGTCGTCATCGGGGTAAAGCTGCTCCATCAAACGGTCTTTGGCCACTACTTGCTGGTGATGACGCATGAGGTATTCGAGGATGCGGTACTCGTAGGCGGTCAACGCCAGCGGCTCCTCATCGAGAGACGCCTGCTTGCGGTTGAGGTCCAGCAGCAACGGACCGGCAACGATGGTCGATTGGGTGAAACCACTGGAGCGGCGCAACAAAGCGTTCAACCGGGCCTCCAGCTCTTCGAACTGAAACGGCTTGACCACGTAGTCGTCGGCACCGGCGGCCAGGCCTTCGACCTTGTCCTGCCAGTTGCCGCGGGCGGTGAGGATCAGGATCGGAAACGTCTTGTCCTGTGAACGCAGCCGGCGGATCAGTTCCAGCCCGCTGATGCCCGGCAGGCCCAGGTCGATCACCGCCAGGTCATGGTTGAATTCCCGGACCTGGTACAAGGCCTCTTCGGCGTTGGCCACGGCCTGCACCACATGGCCGCTGTCGGTGAGACGGGTTTGCAGGTGGTGACGCAACAGCGCTTCGTCTTCGACGACCAGTAACTTCATGGAGCCTCTCTCCGGGCAAATCAAACAATCCAGTGCCGCGCACCTCAACGAAAGGCGCCGGATCGTCTTCGACTGACCCGGCTGGATACGCTCACCGTCGACCGTTTAGAACGTGTAGTTGGCGGACAGGTACGTCTGGGCGCTGCTGGTCAGGTCCAGCGAACCAACCTTGCTGCCACCGTGCGTGCTCATCTCGGTGCTGGCGTTGCTGCGCAGGTAACGGTAACCCAGTTCAACCGAGGTGTTTTGTGTAATTTGTTGCAGGACGCCGCCCTGCAAGCCCACGGCGTAGCCGATGTCGCTGTCGCGGCTGAAGCCGGGGGAATTCTGGGTCAGCTTGGTCAGGCCCAGCGTGCCGCCACCGAACAGCTTGGTGCTGCTGGTGACCGGATAGAACACATCGTAGCTGCCCAGCAGGTTTTCCTGGCGCAGCTTGATGCCGTTGTGGGTGCCCGAGACGTTGTCATAGGTGGCGTAGTAGCGGCCCTGGTCGTTTTGCTTGCCCAGTCGCAGGCCATACGTGGCGTCCTTGCCGATGACGCCGTCGGCGTTCGGGTGGTTCAGGGCACTGTTCAAGGCGTCGGATTTGTTCACCTTGTCGCTGGTCTGGCCGAGGGTCAGGCTAGCGAAGTTGTCATCGGCCTGAGCCAGGGCGCTGGCGCCCAGCACGGTGAAAGCCAACAGCAGTTTTTTCATAGCAGGCATGGTCAAGTTCCTTTGCAGCGTTGATGTTTTGTGAAGTCGCCGTCACCTTACCCAGCGATCCCTGAACCCTCCTTGAACGTTCTCTGAACCTGCGCTGAATGAATCGGCTAATCTGTGCGGACCACTTTTATAAGGAGATCCGTCATGCGCAGGCTGCCTGCTGTTGTACTTCTGGCCATTAGCGGCATGAGCCACGCCGCCATCCAAACCCAGGAGCTCCCCTACACCAGTGCCGACGGCACCAAGCTGATCGGTTATTACGCGTATGACGACGCCGTCAAAGGCCCGCGCCCGGGTGTAGTGGTGGTGCATGAATGGTGGGGGTTGAACGATTACGCCAAGCGCCGCGCCCGGGATCTTGCGGGCCTGGGCTATAGCGCCCTGGCCATCGACATGTACGGCGACGGCAAGAACACCGAGCACCCCAACGACGCCATGGCCTTCATGCAGGCGGCACTCAAGGACGGCGCGGCGGCCAGTGCCCGCTTCCAGGCCGGTCTCGACCTGCTGAAGAAACAACCCCAGACCGATCCGGACAAACTCGCCGCCATCGGCTACTGCTTCGGCGGCAAGGTGGTCCTCGATGCCGCGCGCCAGGGTGTACCGCTGGCCGGCGTGGTGAGCTTCCACGGTGCGCTGGTGACCAACACCCCGGCAACGCCTGGCAGCGTCAAGGCCAAGGTGTTGGTCGAGCATGGCGCCCAGGACAGCATGGTCACCCAGGACAACGTCACCGCGTTCAAGAGTGAGATGGACAAGGTCGGCGCCGACTATGAATTCGTCAACCTCAAAGGTGCCAAGCACGGCTTCAGCAACCCCGATGCCGATCGCTTGAGCCACGGCGAGCATGGCGGGCCGGACATTGGCTACAACAAAGAGGCCGATGAGCAGTCGTGGGCGGATATGCAGAAGTTTTTCAAGAAAATCTTCGGCTGAAATAGCCCTGTGGCAGGGGGCTTTTGTTCTCGCTTGAGTACGTCACGCTCTGTAGGAGCTGGCGAAGCCTGCGATCTTTTGATCTTTCGCTTGGGACTCAAGCGTCTGGGGAAGGATCGCAGCCTCGTTGCACTCGACAGCTCCTACGCAGCGCTTAAAGAGCCCGGCGGGTGCAAGCGCCCTCGCCAACAGAACCGATCGGTTTTCTGCGCCACTACCCAGCCTCCAGCCAACCCGGCAAAATACCTGGCATGAATACACTCCCTACCCTGCCCGCTTGCTGCACGCCTTTGGATGAACATTGGCTCTTACCCGATGCCCTGCCCGATACGGTGCTGCTGAGCACCCGCTTCGACCCGTTGTTGCTGGTGGGCGCCGACTTCCCCAACAGTGCCATCGCCCCCCCGGCGAGCATCCAGCGCTCGGTAGCCAAGCGCCAGGCAGAATTTCTGGCCGGACGGATCTGCGCCCGGGCGGCTTTGCAGCGGCTCGACGGCCTGGCCTGCGTGCCGGCCATCGGCGAAGACCGTGCCCCGGTGTGGCCGGCGCATGTCAGCGGTTCGATCACCCACAGCACGGGTCGGGCGGCAGCCATCGTCGCGAAAAAAGATCACTGGCAGGGGCTAGGCATGGACGTGGAAAACCTGCTCGACCCCGAGCGCGCCGAACGCCTGGCCGGTGAAATCCTCACCTCGCCAGAGTTGCAGCGCATGACCAAACTCGCGCGCGATGACCGGGCCCTGTTGGTGACCCTGACCTTTTCAGTGAAGGAAAGCCTGTTCAAGGCGCTGTACCCCATCGTCAGGCAGCGCTTTTATTTCGAGCATGCCGAGGTGCTGGATTGGACACACGATGGACAGGTGCGCCTGCGCCTGCTGTCTGACCTGTCGAGCGAGTGGCGCCATGGCAGTGAGCTGCAGGCGCAGTTTGGGGTAAAGGATGGGCAGCTATTGAGTCTGGTGGGGATCAGGGCCTGAGAGTTGTGCTGCTTTTTTAGGGGCTCATCGCGGGCAAGCCTTGCTCCCACAGGTCAGTGCGCCCTCATTTAAGTGTGGTTTGCTGTGGGAGCGAGGCTTGCCCGCGATGGCGGTCGATCAGGCACCACACCTATCAAGACCTGTCCTGATGCCTCGGCCAACTCAAACTGAAGCACGCCCCGCCCAGGCTCTTGCTCTTGCCGATCAGCGCCCGACCGTCGTGCCAGTGGATGATCCGTCGCACGATCGACAACCCCAGCCCATGGCCGCCCGAAGCCCGGGCGCGGCTGTCGTCCAGGCGCAGGAAGGGCTTGAAAATCCGCTCCCATGCCGCTTCCGGCACGCCGGGCCCGTCGTCTTCCACATCCACCCGGCAGCGCAACTGGCCCACCTGGTAGCTGACGGTGACCTGGGAACTGGCGTGGCGCATCGCGTTGCCCACCAGGTTCTGCAGCGCACGATGCAGAAAACGTGGCTCGGCCTCGACCCAGGCGCCATCACAATCGGCGGCCGACAGGCATAGACCGCGTTCGACCGTGATCCCGGCCCGCAACGGCCCCAACTCATCGATCACTTTATTGACCAGCGCATCCAGGTCCACCCGCTGAAAATTCAGGGCCGGTGAACCCTGCTCCAGCCGCGCGTAGGTGAGCATTTCGTCCACCAGCCGATCCAGGTCTTCGATGTCGTGATCCATGCCCGCCAGGTATTTGTCCCGGGCCTGGGGCGTGCTGGCGCTGCCAAGCATTTCCAGGCCGAAGCGCAAGCGCGCCACCGGGGTGCGCAATTCGTGGGACACCGCCCGCACCAGCTCACGCTGAATCGCCAACAGTTGTTGCAGGTGCTCGGCCATGCCGTTGAACGCCGCGGCCAGTCGCCCTACCGAGTCGGCACCTCGGGCCGGCACTCGGGTTTCCAGGCTGCCCTGGGCGATCTGGGTGGCGGCCGACTCTAAGCCACGCAAGCGTCGCTCCAATTGGCGCACCAACAGGTAGACGATCAACCCGATCAGGCTCAAGCCCAGCGCCGCGATCAGCACCAGCCACTGTGGCGGATAAGGGTTCATCTGGTACAACGGACCGATCTCCAGCACCCACGGCGTGCCGACCATGCCGGCGAAGACCCGAATGGAGTCGCCGCCCTTGCCCAACGCCATCACCGTATCGCCCTCGGACACACGACGGCGCTGGTCTTCGTCCATGTCCGCCTGCTCGGCGGTCATGAGTCGCAGGTCGAAACCAAAGCCCTTTTCCTGCGCCAGTTGCGCCAGCCGTTTGGGTTGTTCGGCCACCGGATAGCGCACCAGCTCGTCGACCAACAGGTAAATGGTCGCGCGGGCCAATTGTTCGCTGATCTGCTGGACTTCCCCGACCAACATCAATTGCTCGGCATCATTGACCAGCCGATAGACTTTTGCCGCATGCGGCCCGGTCTGCTCGACCAACGCCTGGCCACGCAATACGCGGGTGCGCTGGCCGAGGTCGAGGTCGGTCTGGGCGAAGGTCTGCAACGCCAGCGGAATGCCCAGCAGCCGCTCCCATACCAGCAACGCCCGGTGCCGTTCGGTGTCGTTCATCGGCCGCAGGTTGTCGGCCATCAACGAAAACGTGCCGTGGGCCAGGCGCTCGCGGTATTGCTCGCTGCGGGTCTGGTTGAGCAGGTGCAGGGCCAGTACGCCGAGGACCGCCACCAGCACCAGTGCCGCGCACATGCCGCCATAAATACGCAGGAAAATCGAATTCACGGCGCCAGGTCTACACAGGCTTCAGGAACGAACAGGTAGCCTTTGCTGCGAATGGTCTTGATCAGCCTTGGATGGTCCGGGTCGTCACCGATCTTGGGGCGGATGCGCGAAATGCGCACATCGATGGAACGGTCCTGGCCGTCATAACCGATACCGCGCAGGGCGGTGAAGATTTCTTCCCGGGACAGGATGCGCCCGGCATTGGACACCAGCAGCCACAGCAGGTCGAATTCGGCGCTGGTCAGCTCGATACCGCTGCCCTGCAACCAGGCTTCGCGCAAGGCGTCGTCGACCACTAGCGGGCCGAATTGCAAGCGTCGCTGCTTTGGCGCGGCGCTCGGCTCCGGTTCGCTGCGCCGCAGCAAGGCCTGGATACGTGCCAATAGCAATCGCGGGCGAACCGGCTTGCACACGTAATCATCGGCGCCCAGGTCCAGGCCCTGGATCTGATCGGTGTCGTCGGTGCGGGCGGTGAGCATCAGGATCGGCCCGTCATAATGCTCGCGCACCTTGCGACAGATGCTCAGGCCATCTTCGCCGGGCAGCATCAGGTCGAGGACCACCAGGTCCGGCTGCTCGGCAATAATTCGCGCCGCCGCCACCGCGCCGTCGCCTTCGATGGCGACACGCAGCCCGTTGCTTTCGAGGTATTCCTGGGTCAGCTCGGCCAGACGCTGGTCATCCTCGACGATCAATACCTGCCAGGCTTCTTGTTCCACTGGGGCCTCGTCTTGCTGTGAATATAAAAGGAAGGATCAGCACAAACCTGTGGCCAGAGATTGCTCCCGCTGGGCTTTGTAGGAGCTGCCGAAGGCTGCGATCTTTTGATCTTTTGATATTTTGATCTTTCGCTTGAGATTCAAGTGGCTGGGGAAAGATCGCAGCCTCGTTGCACTCGACAGCTCCTACATCGCTCCTACATCGCACTTGAGCGGGAGCAATCTCTGGCCACAAAGTGCCCGTTTCAACTATTCAGAAACAGCTTCCCCCATCTTTTTGTCATGTTAAAGGAGGATAAACACACCCACGCATGGGCCGATTGTATAAACGTCACCTGCGCAGAAAACAAGCGGACAAATGCGTTTCGATCGGCTGGCTTTAATGTGGTAATGTCCGCGCCCGCAAAAATCACCGGGCGGTTTTCGGATCGTCGAAATCGATGAAAAAAGGTCCACTCCAGCTAGGTCGCGGCCTACAGAGCCATTCCACGTTTCGCACACAAATTACGCACAGGCTTATCCACAGGTAGTACGTTGCATACCCCCCCAAAACGCATTATCTTGTAGCCCGCCGCGTAAAAAACCCTACATGTAGGGTTTCAGGCCAAAAACCAAACACAAGTCGGGCAGAGAATTCAAGCGCTTTTCTTGCTTCTGTCCAGCTGAAACACCGCATTTCCCCAAGCCCAGACCGCCCCTGCGGATGGCAACTGTTTGAAGGTCGAAAACGACCGAAACGGTACGGGTGTTGCAGTCAATTGCTGCCACCCCGGCAACCCGGTTTCGAGCCTCGCTCGCAACCTGAGAACTTCGGATGGGAGCGGCATTAAACGCCGGCTTCCTACTGTCCCGAAGTTGTTATGCCCGGCGCCAGTCGGTTGTAGTGCTTCAGGACGGAACGGTGGGCACCGTGATGGTGCCCAAACAAACATAGAGAACGTGGAGACACCCATGCACACCGACACAACTCGCGAGAACCCGCAGGGCACCGCGCCGCTGGCCGCCGATTCGAGCCCGGATCTGTCCGCCACCGCGCCGGGCCAACTGCGTGTGATCAAGCGTAACGGCACTGTCGTTCCTTACACCGATGACAAGATCACCGTCGCCATCACCAAAGCGTTCCTCGCAGTTGAAGGTGGCACCGCTGCCGCTTCGTCGCGAATCCACGACACCGTGGCCCGCCTGACCGAACAGGTCACCGCAACCTTCAAGCGTCGCATGCCGTCGGGTGGCACCATCCACATCGAAGAAATCCAGGACCAGGTCGAACTGGCCCTGATGCGTGCCGGCGAGCAGAAAGTGGCCCGCGACTACGTAATCTACCGTGATTCGCGCGCCAAGGAGCGCGCCATCCGCACCCCGGCTGACGCCCCGGTGCTGGCTCACCCTTCGATCCGCATCGCCCGCGCCGACGGCAGCCTGGCGCCGCTGGACATGGGCCGCTTGAACACCATCGTCACCGAGGCCTGCGAGGGCCTGGAAGAAGTCGATGGCGACCTGATCCAGCGCGAAACCCTGAAGAACCTCTATGACGGCGTTGCACTCAAGGACGTCAACACGGCCTTGGTGATGACCGCGCGGACCCTGGTGGAGCGCGAGCCGAACTACTCCTTCGTAACCGCCCGCCTGCTGATGGACACCCTGCGTGCCGAAGGCCTGAGCTTCCTTGAAGTCGCCGAGAGCGCGACCCACCACGAAATGGTCGACCTGTACGCCAAGGCGTTGCCAGCTTATGTTGCCAAGGGTATCGAGTTCGAATTGCTGAACCCGGTCCTGGCCGAATTCGACCTGGAAAAACTCGGCAAGGCGATCAACCACGAGCGCGACCAGCAGTTCACCTACCTGGGCCTGCAAACCCTGTACGACCGTTACTTCATCCACAAGGATGGCGTGCGTTTCGAACTGCCGCAGATCTTCTTCATGCGCGTGGCCATGGGCCTGGCCATCGAAGAGAAGCAGCGCGAAGACCGTGCGATCGAGTTCTACAACCTGTTGTCGTCCTTCGACTACATGGCCTCGACTCCAACCCTGTTCAACGCCGGCACCCTGCGTCCACAGCTGTCGAGCTGCTACCTGACCACCGTGCCAGATGACCTGTCGGGCATCTACGGCGCCATCCACGACAACGCCATGCTGTCGAAATTCGCCGGTGGCCTGGGCAACGACTGGACTCCGGTTCGCGCATTGGGCTCGTACATCAAGGGCACCAACGGCAAATCCCAGGGCGTCGTGCCGTTCCTCAAAGTGGTCAACGACACCGCGGTCGCGGTCAACCAGGGCGGCAAGCGCAAGGGCGCGGTCTGTGCCTACCTGGAAACCTGGCACATGGACATCGAAGAGTTCATCGAGCTGCGCAAGAACACCGGTGATGACCGTCGTCGTACCCACGACATGAACACCGCCAACTGGATCCCTGACCTGTTCATGAAGCGTGTCTTCGACGATGGCAAGTGGACCCTGTTCTCGCCGTCCGAAGTACCGGACCTGCACGACCTGACCGGCAAGGCTTTCGAAGAGCGCTACGAGTACTACGAAGCCCTGACCGAGTACAACAAGATCAAGCTGTTCAAAGTCGTCCAGGCCAAAGACCTGTGGCGCAAGATGCTGTCGATGCTGTTCGAAACCGGTCACCCATGGCTGACCTTCAAGGACCCGTGCAACCTGCGCAGCCCGCAGCAGCACGTCGGCGTGGTCCACAGCTCGAACCTGTGCACCGAGATCACCCTGAACACCAACAAGGATGAGATCGCAGTCTGCAACCTGGGCTCGATCAACCTGCCGAACCATATCGTCGACGGCAAGCTGGACACCGCCAAGCTGCAACGCACCGTGAACACCGCCGTGCGCATGCTCGACAACGTGATCGACATCAACTACTACTCGGTGCCGCAAGCGAAGAACTCCAACTTCAAGCACCGTCCGGTCGGCCTGGGCATCATGGGCTTCCAGGACGCCTTGTACCTGCAGCACATCCCGTACGGTTCCGATGCCGCGGTCGAGTTCGCCGACAAGTCCATGGAAGCGGTCAGCTACTACGCGATCCAGGCTTCCTGCGACCTGGCCGACGAGCGTGGCGCCTACGAGACGTTCCAGGGTTCGCTGTGGTCCCAGGGCATCCTGCCGCTGGACTCGCAACAGATCCTGATCGCCCAGCGCGGCCAGAAGTACATCGACGTTGACCTGAACGAGTCCCTGGACTGGGCACCGGTTCGCGCCCGTGTGCAGAAAGGCATCCGTAACTCCAACATCATGGCCATCGCACCGACCGCCACCATCGCCAACATCACTGGCGTGTCGCAGTCGATCGAACCGACCTACCAGAACCTGTATGTGAAATCGAACCTGTCGGGCGAATTCACCGTGATCAACCCGTACCTGGTTCGCGACCTCAAGGCCCGCGGCCTGTGGGACTCGGTCATGATCAACGACCTGAAGTACTACGACGGTTCGGTGCAGCAGATCGAACGCATCCCGCAAGAGCTCAAAGAGCTCTACGCAACAGCCTTCGAAGTGGACACCAAGTGGATCGTCGACGCGGCCAGTCGTCGCCAGAAGTGGATCGACCAGGCTCAGTCGCTGAACCTGTACATCGCCGGCGCTTCGGGCAAGAAGCTGGACGTGACCTACCGCATGGCTTGGTACCGTGGCCTGAAAACCACTTACTACCTCCGTGCCCTGGCCGCCACCAGCACCGAGAAGTCGACCATCAACACCGGCAAGCTGAACGCTGTTTCCAGCGGCGGCAACCACGGTGACGATTCGGTCCTGGCTGCTCCAGCCGGTCCTGCGCCAGTGCCAAAGGCCTGCGCGATCGACGAGCCGGATTGCGAAGCTTGCCAATAAGCTGAGCGGGTGGGTGCTGCAAGGCGCTTGCTAAAGAAACCCCCGATAGACCGCTGGTTTATCGGGGGTTTTCTTTTGCCTGGAGGAAAGTAGCACCTGTCCCGGCGCCATCGCGAGCAGGGTGTAGACCTGCGTACACATAACCCTGTGGGAGCGGGCTTGCTCGCGACGAGGCTGGGACGGGCAGCACAATAAAAAGCCCCTCATGCGAGGGGCTCCTTGTGCAGCCTTCAAACAACCATCGACATCAAGCCATCTGAATGATGGTCTGCATGATGGTGCTCTGGGTGGAGATGGTCTTGGCGTTCGCCTGGTAGTTGCTTTGCGCCTTGATCAGCTCGACCAGTTCGTTGGTCAGGTTGACGTTGGACTCTTCCAGGGAGTTGGAGACGATCGAACCCAGGGTGCCGGTTTGTGGAGCATCGTAGCCCGGGATACCCGAGGCGAAGGTCTCTTTCCAGCTGGTGCCGCCTACCGGCTGCAGGCCCTGCTCGTTGGTGAAGCTGGCGAGGGCGAGCTGACCGATCGGCTTGGTCTGGTTGTTGCTGAAGTTGGCCAGCAATACACCGCTGCCGTCGATGGTCAGGTTAGTGATCTGGCCAGTGGCGTAACCGTTCTGGGCCGGGATCGACCGGGCGGTGTCGGCGTTGAATTGGGTGGTGTTGGCCATGGACACCGTAATCGTCGACGAACCGGCGCCGTTAGCGGTCCATACGCCGTTGGTGACAGTGCCTGGCACCCAACCGGTCAGTACCAGATCGTTGTTGACGGTCGCAGGCGGGGTGCTGACTTGCACCAGCTTGCCACTCGAATCAAAGCTCATCGTGGAGGGAACCGGAGCGTTTGGGGCGACCGGCGCGCTGCCATCCAGGTTACGGCCATCGATCAGGGTGTAGACATCCCAAGTGTTGGCGCCAGTCTTGACCATGTACTGGTCCATGGAGTGCTGGTTACCCTGGGTATCGTAGACAGGGGTGGTGAATTGCTTGGTGAACGTGGCCGTATCGGTCGGGTCGAACGCCAAGGCAGGATCAGCCTGATCAATCGGCGTCGCCGTCGAATTCAGGTTAATCGTCGACGAAACCAGGCTGGTCGCTTGCGGCGGCAGGTTGGAGGTGTCGATGCGCAGGTCGGTCAAAATACCGTTGAGGATGTTGCCATTGGCATCCACGCCATAGCCCTGCAAACGCGCAGTGCCGTCGCTGTTGGTGATGAAGCCTTCCTTGTCGGTCTTGAAGGTACCGGCACGGGTGTAGCTCAGCGACCCGTCGTTGCTCAGGACAAAGAAGCCCTGGCCCTGGATACCCATGTCCAGCACGTTGCCGGTGTTATTGACATCACCTTGGCCGAACTGCTGGGAGACGTTGGCCAGGCGCACGCCGTTGCCGACGGTCTTGCTGCCCGAGCCCAGCTTGGTAGCCGAGTAGACATCTTCGAATTCCGCGCGGGACGATTTGAAACCGGTGGTCGCCACGTTGGCGATGTTGTTGCCGGTCACGTCCAGTTGTTTGTTGGCTGCATAGAGACCGCTAAGGCCGATGTTGAAAGACATGTTGACTCCTTTTGCCGGTTAGTCGGCTCTACATACCAATAGTTTGTACTTTGGACAGGGCGATGCTGCCCAGCCCGGCCAGGTTGAGCATCAGTTCACCGCCCGTTTGGCTGATGGTCACACTGCTGACCGTGGCCGGCAGGTTGGTGATCAGCGACGTAGCCTTGCCATCGATGGTGGTTGAGGCAGCAAAGGTGTAGGTGCCCGACTCAAGCGTCGTGCCCGCGTCGTTCTTGCCATCCCAGATGAAAGCGGAGTTGCCAGCGTTCTGGCTGCCCAGGTCAATGGTGCGAACGGTCTTGCCGTCCTTGTCCACGATCTTGACGGCGACGGAGGACACCGATGTCGGTACCACCACCGTGCCGTTGAGGCTCTTGGAGGTATCGACCACGGCCTTGTCGCCCGGGGCGATGACCGAGCGGCCTACCAGCGACGAAGCTTGCAGGGCCTGGGACGAGTTGTAGTTGCCGGCGATGCCACTCACGGTCTCGTTGAGCGTGGTGATGCCTTCCAGGCTGCTGAACTGTGCCAGTTGGGCAACGAACTCGCCGTTATCCTGCGGTTCCAGCGGGTTCTGGTTTTTCAGCTGGGTGACCAGCAATTGCAAGAATGCATCCTTGCCCAGCTCCTTCTTGCCGGCGGCCGTGCCGGTCGCCGAGGACAGGCCATCGCTGGTGCTAGCGGTCTTGACCGAGGAGTTGGCCAAAATCTCGTTGAGGCTCAAACCGCTGGTAGTGTTGGTGACGCTCATGTGAATCGCCCCTTATCACTGACCGAGGGTCAGGACCTTCTGCATCATGGTTTTGGCGGTGTTCATCATTTCGACGTTGGTCTGGAACGAACGACTGGCGGAAATCATGTCGGCCATTTCCTCGACGACGTTGACGTTCGGGTAGTAGACATAACCCTTGGCGTCTGCGGCCGGATGGTTTGGCTCATAACGGGCTTCGAGGTTGCTCTGGTCTTCGACCACGCCAAGCACCTGCACGCCCTGCCCGGCCGCGTCCTGCTCCTGGAACAGCGAGTCGCTGCCGCCGGACTGGCCGCCCTGGAACATGGTGGCGAATACCGGGTGGCGGGCGCGGTAGGTCTGATCGATGCTCGACGAAACGGTCTCGGCGTTGGCGATGTTACTGGCAACGGTGTTCAGGCGAGTGGTCTGGGCACTCATGGCACTGCCGGCAATGTTGAATACGCTAGCGATCGACATGGCTTACTCTCCGCGCAGGGCCGATACCAGCCCTTTGAACTTGCTGTTGAGCAGGGTGAAGCTGGCCTGGAAGTTCACGGAGTTTTCCGCGTAGTTGGACTGTTCCAGTTGAGCGTCGACGGTGTTCTGGTCGATCGAAGGTTGCATCGGCGTGCGATACATCAGCGATTCATCGCCATTGCCCAAGCCTTCGGCTTCGATATGACGGCTGTTGGTCATGTTCAAGGCGAAGTGGCCGTTCTTGGTCTTCTCGTTCTGCTCGGCGAGCACTTTGGAGAAGTCCAGGTCCCGCGCCTTGTAGTTCGGGGTGTCGGCGTTGGCGATGTTGTTGGCCAGGACTTCGGCACGCTGGGCGCGGAAGCTCAGGGCCTGTTCGTGGATACCGAGCGCTTTATCGAAGCTGATGCTCATGTCGGAAACCTTTGGGTGACCAGAATGTACGTACGACGGCTAAAGCAAGCGTCGTGCCATTTTCAAAAACCCCATAAACCGGGGCTTTGCAGGCTGCGGCAAAGCGGCAATGCCAGAAAAGCGGCAACTGGTTTCCGCAGGCTGCCGCTTTTCTGCCGCTTCTGCAGGACAAATGCGTTTCATTGTGGGAGCGAGCCTGCTCGCGATAGCGGTGTGTCAGTCCACATTGATGTCGCCAGGAGTACCGCATCGCGAGCAGGCTCGCTCCCACAGGAAGCAGTGGTGGACTGGAAGAAACCGGCAGGCAAAAAAAACGGGAGCCCCGTGGGGCTCCCGTTTTTTGACAACCCAAGCCAATCACTTCGCCTGGTAGATGATCCCCGGACTGCATTGGACCATTTGGTAATGATCCGGCAAACCGTTCAACGCCTCGGAGGCGCCGAGGAACAGGTAGCCGCCCGGCTTGAGCGTGCTGTGAATGCGCAGCAGGATGTCTTTCTTCACTTCGGCGGAGAAGTAGATCAGTACGTTACGGCAAAACACGATGTCGAACTTGCCCAGACTGGCGTAGCTGTCCAGCAGGTTGAACGAGCGGAACTCCACCCGGCTCTTGATCGGTGCCTTGACCACCCATTTGCCCGGCCCTTTCGGATCGAAGTAACGTTGCAGGCGATCCGGTGACAGGCCCCGGCCGATGGCCAGGCTGTCGTACTCGCCGGTCTTGCAGTTATTGAGCATGGTCCCGGACAGATCAGTGGCGACAATCTGCACGCCGCCTTTCAACTGGCCGAGGTTGGACCGCTCGAACTCATCGATGGACATCGACAGCGAATAGGGTTCCTGCCCCGACGAACAGGCCGCCGACCAGATCCGCAGACGCTGGCCCGGGCTGGCCTTGATGGCCGCCGGCAACACCCTGTTCTTCAACACCTCGAACGGGTAGGTGTCGCGAAACCACAGGGTTTCATTGGTGGTCATGGCATCCACCACCATCTCGCGCAAACCACTGCGCGGCTGGGTCTGGATGCGCTGGACCAGTTCGCCCAACGATTTCAGGCCCTGTTGCTCCATCAATTTATTGAGACGGCTCGACACCAGGTATTGCTTGTTTTCACCAAGCAAAATGCCACAGGCTTTTTCCAGGAAGACCCGGAACTGTTCGAAATCCAAATTACCCGTAGACAAAATACCGCCTCTTTCATCGTGTTGACTTGCCGGACGCACAACGCGCCCGACCTTATTATTCTTTATTCTGCTGCCTTGATCCGTTCGACGACCCGGGAAGCCAGGTCATCGGGACGGAATTTCGCCAGGAAATCGTCGGCGCCGACCTTCTTGACCATCGCCTGGTTGAAAACCCCGGACAACGAAGTATGCAAGATGATGTGCAGCTTTTGCATGCGCGGGTCGCTGCGAATTTCCGACGTCAGGGTGTACCCGTCCATCTCCGGCATCTCGATGTCGGAGATCATCATCAGGAATTCTTCCTCGGGCTTCTTGCCCTCCTCGACCAGCTTACGCAGGTAATCCAGCGCCTGTCGTCCGTCGTTCAGCGCCACCACCTCGACGCCGACCGTGTGCAGGCAACGGGTCACCTGCTTGCGGGCCACCGACGAGTCATCGACGGTCAGCACCCGCAGCGAAATCGCCTTGTGCTGGGTTTCGGCATCCACCACACCCGCGGAGATCGCTTCCGGTGTGGGCGCCACTTCGGCGAGGATCTTCTCCACGTCGATGATTTCCACCAACTGGTTATCGACCCGGGTCACTGCCGTGAGGTAGTGATCGCGGCCGGTGCCCTTGGGCGGTGGATGGATTTCTTCCCAGTTCATGTTGACAATGCGCTCCACCGAGCGGACCAGGAAACCCTGGGTCTTGGTGTTGTACTCGGTGATGATCACAAACGGATTACTCTGGTCCAGCAGACGACCGGAACCGGTCGCCATCGCCAGGTCGAGAATCGGGATGGTCGCTCCCCGAATGTTGGCCACACCGCACACGACGGGGCTGGACTTGGGCATCAGGGTCAGCTTGGGGCATTGCAGCACCTCGCGGACCTTGAATACGTTGATTCCATACATTTGTTGGCCGTCGAGACGGAACAACAACAGCTCCAGGCGATTCTGACCGACCAGCTGAGTACGCTGGTTTACCGAATCCATTACTCCCGCCATGCCCTGACTCCTACCTAACGCTAATGTTTCCGACGCGCATTCATCACTAAACGGCACGGGGCTTGCTATTGAACCGGCATGAACGCACAAACGACATTTTCTCGACGCCTGACCACTCACTGCCGCCACGGGCTCGGTGCACTGCTGGCTGTCTGCCTGTTCACTTCGGGCGGTCCTGCCCTTGCTGCTGTTCCGGTTACCTTGCCTGATCTCCTTATCGGCGTCACTCAGGGCTTTCTTGAATTCACCGTAGAAGACTATCTGGCTACCAGTCAAACGGAAGGTCGCTACGAAATCGAAGTCAACCAGATCGATCCACGTTTACGCATGCCAATGTGCGACAAGGAATTGACTGCTTCACTGGAGAGCCCATCCCGCCCCTTGGGTCGCGTCACGGTGAAGGTTCGTTGCGACAGCGCCGCGCCCTGGACGGTGTTCGTGCCCGCTCAAGTGCGCCTGTTTCGGGAAATTGTCACCACCACTCGTCCGCTCAAGCGGGCCGGAATCGTCGAGCCCCAGGACGTGATGTTGCGCGAACGGGACGTCAGCCAGATCAACCAGGGCTTCCTGACCTCCGTCGACCAGGCCATCGGGCAGAAACTTGTCCGACCAATGGTCGCCGATCAGACCGTGACACTGGTGCACCTGGAGCAGGCCGAGGTGGTCCGCAAGGGCGACCAAGTCGTCATCACCGCCCGCAGCGGCTCCCTAGCCGTGCGAATGCCCGGCGAGGCCCTGTCCAACGGCGGCATGCGTGAACAGATACGGGTAAAGAACCTCAACTCCCAGCGCGTGATCAAGGCGCAGGTGATGGCCCCGGGCCAAGTGGAAGTGGCGATGTAGCGATCTGGTAGAGGAGGTAGAAAGCTGGCGCTTGATCCCGGTGTTCCCTAGACTGTGCCTTACGCAAAGGCAAGCGCAGACGTGCGCATGCTCATTGAATAAATGAGCCTAAAGTTTTTTTGGGGATGGCCGAAAACATGGCAAGCGTCCAAATACCCAGAGGTTTTTTACCATGGTCATCGATTTCAATCGTTTAAACAGCTCTTCACCACTGACAGGTACTACGCGTACCAGCGCCGCCAAGGAAACCGTCGAAGCCGGTAAATCCGCGCCGCTGCCTACACCAGCCGAACAGGTCAGCAACGGGGAGTCGGTACACCTCAGCAATGAGGCTCAGCAGTTGCAGAAGGTCACTGACAAGCTGCGCGATCAACCTGTCGTCGACAACGCCCGCGTGGCTGAGTTGAAAGCAGCAATCGCTGATGGCAGCTACAAAGTCGACAGCAACCGCGTAGCCAGCAAACTGCTCAATTTCGAAGCCCAGCGCTAGGCCAACGCCTGCGCCAGGCTTTTGGACGCTTAAGACCCAAGGCCAGCCATGCACGACACTCATTTATTGCAACTGATCACCGACGACTTTGTTCCAGCGCAACAGTTGCTGGAGTTGTTGCAGGCCGAATCCGTGGCATTGCACGGTCGTGACATGCCTCTGCTGGAGAATATCCTGGCGCAGAAACAGGCACTGATCATCTTGCTTGACCAGCATGGCCGCAAACGCAGCGAGATCCTCGCCAGCCTTAATCTGCCCGCCAGCCATGACGGCCTCGAGCAATTGGCCGGCCAGTCGGCGATCGGCGATCAGTTGCTGTCCCAGAGCAAAGCACTCAACGACCTGCTCGCCCAATGCCAGGCAACCAACGCTCGCAACGGCCAGTCGATCCTGATGCAGCAGGCCGCCACCGCCAACCAGTTGCGCATTCTCAACGGTGGCGAGATCCCGACGCTGTATGACGCTCGCGGCTCGACCGCCAAAATGGTCAAGCACCGCCCGCTCAGCCAGGCATGAAACGAACAATGCCTTCGCCCTATCAACGCGCGATACATGCTGGCAAAATACCGGCCATTCGTAGTCGTATTTTGCCTGGAGATTGACTCACCGTGTTCAATGCCTCAAACGCGGATGATGCTCCGCAGCCCCCCAAGGTCCTCACCACGCCCCTGGAAATCTCCGGCAACCTGCGGATGCTGCAAGAGAGCCACGACCCACTGATCATTACCTTCCACGAACGTAGCCAGCGCTTCCAGAGCTATCTGGTCAACGTCGATCGCGAGACCCATTCCATCGCCCTGGATGAAATGATTCCCCGGGACGGCGAGCGCTTCCTGCTGGCCGGCGAGCCGTTTCGTGTCGAGGGTTTCCATGACGGCGTGCGTATCGCATGGGATGGCAAGGGCCCACTGACCATCGAGGAATCCAGCGACGGCCGCTGCTATCGCGGCGCCCTCCCCGACGAAGTGGTCTACCACCAACGTCGCAACGCCTTCCGCGCCGCCCTGAAACTGGCACAACTGGTGAACGTTGAACTGGGCGGCGAAAAGCTCAAGTCCCCCGTGGATGGCAAGCTGCTGGACATCTCCGCCACCGGCTGCAAGTTGCGCTTCGACGGCGACATCACGGAGCGCCTGCAATTGGGCCAGGTGTATGAGCGTTTCATCGCAGCCCTGCCTTTTGGCAACATGAGCGCGCCAGTCGAGCTGCGTTACCTGCATTTCGAAGAAAGGATCAACACCACATTTGCCGGTGTACGCTTCCACAACATCAGTGGCCTGGTGCAACGGCAGGTCGAGCGGTTCGTCTACCAGCTGCAACGAGAAGCCCGGCGCTTCGATAAAGACGACATTTGATTTTCCAGCCATGAAAAACGGGCAGTCCCTTGCGGCGACTGCCCGTTTTTTTATGCCTGCCTCAAGGCCTGGCCTGGGTAAAACTCGGCGTCTCAGGTGCCTCGGTTTCAGTTTCAGTTTCAGTTTCAGTTTCAGTTTCAGCCTCGGCCGCAGTCTCAGTGGCCGACTCAGGCTCCACCTCCGGATTGGCCGGCGCCTGCATCTGCTCCTGCACCACCTGCTCATCCACCCGTGGATCAAGACACGCCACCAAAGGCGAGCTCGACATGCTGTCCGGCATCGCCACGTGATGCAGCGGTGCATCATCGACCTGATGCAGGTTGGTCACCGCTTTCGGCCGGATCCGCCACACCAGCACCAAGGCGAAGAAAGCGAAAAAGCCGTAGAGCATCTGACTGCCGAGCATCTTCATCAGCACGCCGGCCACCAGCGGCCCGATGCTGGCCCCCACGCCGTAGGTCACCAGCAGCATCGCGGTCAGGGACACCCTTCGATCAGCTTCGACGTGGTCGTTGGAAAACGCTACCGCCAGCGGATACAGGCAGAACTGCACCAGCGAACAGAAGAACCCCGCGACGAACAGCACCTCCAGCGGCACCGCCGGAAGAATCGCCAATGGCAACGCACAGATCGTCAGAACCAGCGCAAAACAGCGGATCAACAGCGCCCGGTCATATCGATCGGACAGCCAGCCCAAGGGCCACTGCACCAGCAAACCGGCGAAGATGCAGCTACCCATGAACAGACCAACCTGCTCGGTCGACAGCCCCTGCTGAGAGGCATACAGGGGCGCCAGGCCATAGAACGAGCCCACGATCAATCCGGAGCCCAGCACCGTAATCAATGACTGTGGCACACGCTTGATGAAGAAGCGCGGCTCCATAGGCGCCGGATGCAGCGCCGCCGGGTGAATTCGCTGGGTCAGTGTCACCGGCACCAGGCACAAGGCGAAGCACAGCGCCACCAGCATCAACAGCTCAAGCCCCAGCCCCGGGTGCATGACCAGAATCAACTGGCCCAGCACCAGGCCCAAGTAGGAGGCAATCATGTAGCCGCTGAACACCACGCCGCGCTGCTTGGCATCGGCTTGCTCGTTGAGCCAGCTCTCGATGACCATGTACTGGCACATCATCCCGAGGCCGACAATCATCCGCAGCACGATCCAGGCCGGCAGCCAGTTCACCAGGCCATGACCCAGCACTGCCGCTCCGACGATCCCGGCGCAGGCCGAATAGGCGCGGATGTGCCCGACGCGGGCGATCAGCCGGTGGCCGATCTTGCCACCCAGCACCAGGCCGAAATAGTTGGCGGCCATCAGCGCACCGACCCAGAGGCTATCCACATGGTCGGCGGCCAGGCGCAAGGCCAGGTAAGTACTCAAGAGGCCCGAGCCGATCAACATCATCAGCGAGGCGAAATAAAGCGCTCGAAAAGGTTTCCAGATTTGGCGCATCGGCGTTCCGAGCGGCTCCTTGAGGTGGGTAAGGGCTACCTGTTGAAGATAGCCCGAATGCGACGTTTCGTTATGCCTGGGCCGCGAGGACACGCCGCTCCCAGGGCGTGATTTCATCGAAGAAGCTGGTCAGCTCCAGGGTCTTGGAGGCGATGTAACCTTCGATGAACTCCGTACCGAACAGTTCCTTCGCCAGATGACTACGCTTCAGACGCTCCAAGGCGGCATGCAAGGTACATGGCAGCGACAGATTATTCGGCACTTCGAATTCGCCCTGGATCGCCGCGCTCGGCTCCAGGCGATGTTCAATCCCATACAGCCCGGCGGCCAGGCTGGCGGCAATCGCCAGGTAGGGGTTGGCATCGGCTCCCGGCAAGCGGTTCTCGACCCGCCGGGCCACCGGCGAACTGGCGGGAATCCGCAACCCGGCCGAACGGTTGTCATGGGACCAACAGGCGTTGTTCGGCGAAGCGAACGGATGGCACAGGCGCTGGTAGGAGTTCACGTTCGGCGCGAACAACGCGGTGAAATCCGCCAGGCATGCCTGTTGCCCACCAATGAAGTGCCGGAAAGTCGCCGTCGGTTCACCCGCTTCGTCGCTGAAAACATTGCGACCGCTGTCCGCCTCGACGACGCTCTGATGGATGTGCATCGAACTGCCCGGCGTGTGGGCCAGGGGCTTGGCCATGCAGACCACGGCCAGACCGTGCTTGAGCGCCACTTCCTTGAGCAGGTGCTTGAACAGGAAGGTCTGGTCGGCCAACAACAAAGGGTCGCCGTGCAACAGATTGATCTCGAACTGGCTCACGCCCATTTCATGCATGAAGGTGTCGCGAGGCAAGCCCAGCGCCGCCATGCAGGCATAGACTTCACTGAAGAACGGGCGCAGGCCATTGTTGGAGCTGATGCTGAACGCCGAATGGCCGTCTTCGCGACGTCCATCCAGGCCCATCGGCGGCTGGAACGGCAGGGTCGGGTCCGGATTGGGGGCGAACACGAAGAATTCCAGTTCGGTCGCCACCACCGGCGCCAGGCCTAGGGCCGCATAGCGAGAGACAACGGCCTTGAGCTGGCCGCGCGTCGAGAGCCGGGAGCTTTCACCGGTCAACTCGTCGGCATCGCAGATCGCCAGGGCTCGGGGCTGTTGGCTCCAGGGCAGGCGGTGGATTTGTTTCGGATCGGCCACCAGCGCCAGGTCGCCGTCGTCGCTGCCGTAGAAACGCGGTGGCGGATAACCGCCCATGATGCATTGCAGCAGCACGCCCCGCGCCAACTGCAGCCGCCGGCCTTCGAGGAAACCCTCAGCGGTCATTACCTTGCCCCGCGGCACGCCATTCAAATCCGGCGTGACACATTCAATCTCATCAATGCCCGTCAGTCGCTGCGCGAGTGAACACTGGCCATCGGTCGTCATGACGCAATCCTTGTTATGTGCAAGCCGCGAACGGCAACCCGCCCAAAATAGGCTTCGGCTGTTCGGAATATCAAGCACCTGAAAAAATAAACAACAAGCCTTGGAATACATTGTGGGAGCGAGCCTGCTCGCGATAGCGGTGCATCAGTCAACTCTATATTGGCTGAGCCGACGCCATCGCGAGCAGGCTCGCTCCCACAGGGGATTGGTGGTGACAGGGGTATTTATGGAGGGCATGTTCAGGGCAGGTAAAGCCGGAACACCCCACCACCCAACACACCGCCATTGGCAATCTCGGTGCGCCCACTCACACCGCCGCGCTGGTGCAGTGCGGCGATCCGCGCGGCGAAGTACAGGCCCAGCCCGGTGCTGCCGCTGCTGTGGTTGATGCCCTGCACATACTCGGCCTGACGCTCGATCATCTGCGGCGGGTAACCTTCACCGTCGTCGTTGATGGTCAGCACCAGTTGCCCGGCTTCGTCACTCACGCTGATCAGCAGCGCCTGGCGCGCATGGCGAATGGCGTTGTTGATGCAGTTGTCGAGCACCGACGCCACCAGCTCGCGGTCGAAGAAGCCCAAGGGGCTGAGCGGATCGACATCGTAGGTGGCCATGATCCCACGGCTGCGGAACACTTCCTGATGGCCGGCCAGTTGGGCCTCGATAAAATCATCCAGCTCATGGTAGGCCGGGTGCAGCGGCAACTGGTTGACGCCGAGCTTGTACAGCCCCAACAACTGCACCATGAGGCCATTGAGATGGGCGAACTCGAACTCGATGACGCCCTGCTCCGAGGTTTGCCGCGCGGATTCGGGCAAACGCTCGAGCCATTGCCCATGCGCTTGCATGAGCAAGGTCAGGGAGTTTTTCATGTCGTGCACGGTCGACGCGATCACCGTGGAAAAATCGAGGGCCTGTTCGCTGTCATTCATCGCCAAATGCCTTGCTTCGCAGTTTTTGATAACGCGCAAAACGCGCATCGGTGTCGGGCATCATGCCCACCAGTTTCAGGCAGGCGCGGCACTCCTGCAGCAGTTGCGACTCCACGCTGGTGTCGGTGCCATGCAGCAGCGATTGCGCCATGTTCAGGGCAATACTGATGTTCTTCGGTTGCATCTTCAGGGCGCGGCGGAACAGCTCCCGCGCCTGCGGCAACGCGCCGGTCTTGTAGACCCGCACGCCTTCGCGGTTCAACTCGGCGGCGGCATTGCCTTGATTGAGGATGTTCGGATCGTCGGTGAGCTTGGCGATGCCCTTCATCACCGTCGGGTCATCACCGTAGATTTCCGCGCAGTTCTTGAGCATCGACTCGCCAGCGTTGGTCTGGCCAAGCATTTGCAACTGCTTGGCCACCAGCAACGCAGCCTCGGCGCTCATGAACTGCTCCATGCCATCGAGACGCTGCAAGGCCTGTTCGGTGAGTTTCTCGGCGGTTTCGGCATCGTTGAGCAGCAGGCTGGTGGCCTTCATCAGCCGCGCCCGGACCTGGAGCCCGGGGTCGTTGAGGTTCTCCTTCGCCACGGCGCTGAGGGTCGTGTTGATCTCCAGCCGGGTCCGGGTATCGAGGCCTTTTTCGCTGCCCTTGCTGATCAACGCATGGGCCAGGCCCAGGTTGCTTTCCGGGTCCTTGAAGCGCGACTGCGCGCCCTGCCCGACCGCCTGGCGATAAGCCCGGGAGGCCGTGTCGTAGTCTTCGTTGGTCATCGCCAGCTTGCCCAACAACGATTGGCGGCGCACCGCCAGCGGCGACAGGCGCACCGCCTCTTCCAGCACGTGCTGCGCCTGTTTGGTGTCACCTTCGGCCATCAACACTTCGGCCATGCCGTCGTACAACGCCGGCATCATCGGAAAGACTTTCAGGGCCTTTTCATAAACGGCCTTGGCCTGCCCCACCTGGCCGCGCTTGAACATCAGCTTGCCCAGCCCCGCATAGGCCCACGGCAACGGGCGATCCGCGATGATGGAGTTGTACAGTCGCTCAAGGGCCTCGTTCTGATTCAGGTCGCGCAACGCATCGGCCCGATAACGCAGGCACAACGGCCCGTAGCGCGGATCCTGCTTGCACAGGGCGATGCAGGCATTGAGCACTTCCATCGGCTTGCCACGATCGAGGGCTTGCAGGATCGGCTTGAGCAGGGTCTTGCGCTGCTCGAGCCGCTCCAGCCGCTGGGCCAGGCCGGAGCGGTTGAACGGTTTGGTCAGGTACGCATCCGGCTCGTGCTCCAGGGCACTGAGCACCATCGCCTGGCTGGTCTCGGCGGTCACCATGAGGAAAACACTTTCATGGCTGATCAACTTCTCGACCATCAGGTCTTCCAGCACCTGCTGGCCATTCTTGCGCCCATCACCCAGGTGATAGTCCTGCAGGATGAAGTCATAGCGTTTCTGCGAACACATGCGCAGCGCCACTTCACCGGTGTCAGCGGTGTCCACGTCCTTGACGCCCAGCTCACGCAGCATGGAGCGGATCGAACTGCGGAAATCCGAGAAATCATCGACGATCAGAAAACTTTTTTGGTGGTACGCCAGCATCGAGGATGTCCAGGCAAGTAAGAAAATAACCCAATGGCAGAACAACGAAACGCCGTGTCACAACCCCGAGGCGCGCAGATGATAGCCACCAACCAGCAACGTTCAAGGGATTTCAGCGCCCGCTTGGCCTGGCTGTGTCGTGACGCACATTGCGAGCCGAAACGTTGGAGAGAAACGGGCTCATCGGGTTATCGGCAGGCGATGGCGTTCCGTTAAGGGGAAGCTGTAGGGAAAACCGAGTGCGGAGGATCAGCTAAACGCAGACCCCGTGGCGAGGAGATTGTCAGGGTGTTCTATGAAATGATTAACAACGGGGAGATTCAGACATTCAAATTGGGGAGACGAAGGCTGGTACGAGTGAAAACCCTAGAAGCATTCGTCAAGCGACAAGCTCAGGAAAATAGCCGTTGAGTCTTCGCATAGTAAATCTCGCTGGAAACGTGCTTGGCGTACTGATATTGCCAGGAACGGTCCTTTTAGCGGATTTGGAAGCCCTTCGTCGCCTCGGTGTTCACAGAGTTGAGTTGGTAACCATTAAGGTTACTGAAGGCTCGTCCAAAACCGGCCCTTCACAATCGCTGCCGGATAGCGGCGAAATGAGCCGGGTAATCTGCGTCATAAACGTATTGATATCCGGTGCCAACGGTATGCCTATCCAGATACGGGCAGATTTTTCCTTTTTCAGCCTTTTCGCTTGATAAGTAACACCCAAAGTGAAACAGCATTAGGAGAACACCCTAACTGATACAGGCACCCATCATGTTCATCCGCGCATACCTCCGAGCATCGACCGAAGAGCAGGACGCCGACCGCGCCCGCGTATCACTCGAGCAGTTCGCCGCCGATCACGACAAGGCCATTGCAAGCGTGTACCTGGAGAACGCCAGCGGCGCGACCGCAGACAGGCCTGAACTGCTGCGCCTGCTCAAAGATGCGCGCAAGGGTGACGTGTTGCTGGTGGAGTCGATAGATCGCCTTTCACGCCTTCCTGTAGAGGACTGGCAGAAGCTCAAGGCTGCGATTGATTCCAAGGGGTTGCGCATCGTCGCGCTCGACCTGCCAACAAGCCACCAGGGGATGCAGGACACCAAGGGCGACGAGTTCACCGGGCGAATGCTGGGAGCGATCAACTCGATGCTGGTGGAAATGATGGCCGCCATCGCCCGCAAGGATTACGAGCAGCGCCGCGAACGCCAGGCTCAGGGTATTGAGAAGGCGAAAGCTGCCGGCAAGTATCAAGGCCGGCCAGTGGATGAGACCCTACACAAAAGGGTAAGAGAATTGCTTGCTGCCGGTCTGGGGATTAGAGCTGTCGCGAGACACGCGAGCTGCTCAACAACCACCGTGCTCAAGATTCGCGACAAACTGACAGAACAGAACGAGCGGTCGAGGAAAGCATGAAATATCAGCCCTACCAGACTGTGTTTGCCCACAGCACTAACTTGGGAGTACTCCATGCGATGATGCGTAACCTCAAGTCTCACCCCGACTCGCCCGATCACATCATCCCGCCGGCAGTATTTCTGGCTTTCACGATCGAAGGATATCTGAATACCCTTGGTTGCGAGGTCATCCCAAGGTGGACAGAGCTAGAAAGACTACCTTGGAAAACAAAGATCACCCTATTGCATTCCTTTGCAGGAGCAACACCAGACTGGAGCCGCCCGCCTCTGCAGTTCGCCACGCGCATTTTCAAGATCCGCGACCATCTCGCTCACGGGAAGCCAGAGACGACTAGAGGGCCGTGCTTCGACTTGAGGGAGGACGCAGCAGCCTACATGGAAGAAGGCTCCTTCCAGCCCAAATGGTATACAGAACTCAACAAAGCGTGGATCAACGACGCCTATCGCAATTTATCGAATTTGCTCGGCTACCTATCTGAGCTTCACGGTTTTAATGGTGAATATCATTTGATGAGCGCAATCGGTGGAATTGACGACTTAGAGTGAAAATTGCACCCACCTTGCACCCATGGTTACGAGAGTGGAGTAAGCGCCAGGCCCAAATTATTGAGAAAGCGAAAGCCGCCGGCAATTACCAAGGGCCTCCGATTGAAGTCGACCTTCATGAACGCATTCGAGAATTACTCACCGCAGGCCTTTGTTTTTCGCGCAACTGCTCGACACGCCAACTGCTCGACTGCAACAGTGCTACGGATCAGGGACTTGGCCACGGCCTAAGTGGAGAATGAAAAAAGCCCCGCAACTGCGAGGCTTGTTATTCTGTACCTGTCACGCGACTTCGAGTCGAGTGATGTTCGGGTGCTCCCGGTTCTTCGCCTGCCAAAGATCGTAGGCAGACTGCATAGCCAGCCACTGGCGACCGCTGCTCAAACCGGCCATTTCCAAGCGGAAGGCCATTTCAGCGCTGATCCCGGTATGTCCATGAAGGACAGTAGAGAAGTGCGTGCGTGAATACCCAAGATGTTCAGCCAGGTCCCCAACGCTCATTTTCAGAGCGGGAAGAACGTCTTCCCGCAATATTTCCCCAGGGTGGGGCGGATTGTGCATAGGCATAGTCATTACCCTCCTGTCAGTGGTAATCGCAATAATCCAACAGCTCAACGTCAGAGCCATTGAATCGGAAGATCACACGCCAGTTGCCTGAAACTGTGACCGACCAGAAACCCGCCAGGTTCCCCTTGAGTTGGTGCAAGCGATAGCCTGGAATGTCCATATCACTTGGCTTGATAGCAACGTCCAGAGCACCGAGGATGCGCGTCAGGCGAGCAGCGTGGTCGGCCTGAATGCCTCGGGTCGTCTGAGTTTCGAAGAAGTCCCGGAGGCCTTTGTGCTGGAAGGTCGTTATCATGATGGGAGTGTAGGGTCGGGCCGTACACCCAGCAAGCCGAAGCCTGATTGATTGTTGCTATTGGTAGCAACACGGTATGTCGAAGGTTTGATACCGGTGAAGATTTACTTCTTCCGATGATGACAACTTCGACGGCGGCGCCGACTCTTTTCGTCTTTCTGCTGCCACCCTGCTGTCACGAATAGAATCATGGAAGAGGAAAAAAGGCTGGAGGCATTGAGTTATATGGTGTCCCAGGGCAGGTTCGAACTGCCAACCTTCCCCTTAGGAGGGGGATGCTCTATCCAATTGAGCTACTGAGACACAAGTCGACCACGAGAGAGGTGGTGCGCGGGACGGCGTGCATGTTAACGACCTGCCCAGCGTTTGTCATGTCACCCATGGCTTTTTAAGTGTAGGCAAAAACTACTCCCTATAAGGCTGACAGATCCTGGACGCCGTGCGTGGCCGCCATTCATCTGCTCCGGCTCGCTTAATCCTAGTAAATCGGCCATTTGCCACTATCCTGTACAAGACAGGGACGGTACGCTTTTTTGTCCATTTCCGTTATCCGCCAGACGGTATGGCACATAGACACAATCCTACGGTCACAGATGCGAACCTGTTGTTTTTTACCAACCAGTCCGCATTTTTTGATGAAGGGTACTGGCAGAACGCCTTTACCCGGATCAGAATTTGTCACAGAATTGGCGCCAATGATCTGGCAATTTTGAGGCATGATGCGGGCCTCTTAACAATTCAGGTTGAACATTTGGCAATGGAGCTTGTCCTATCGACATCCTGCGGCCAATCCCGAGAACCGCTCCCCTGAACTAACCGGTTAAATATATGCGCCCATTGAAACAGGCAATTTATTCCAGCCGTACGGCTGACAAGTTCGTCGTACGTCTGCCAGACGGAATGCGGGAACGCATTGCCGAAGTGGCTCGCAATCATCACCGCAGCATGAACTCTGAAATCATCGCGCGTCTTGAGCAAAGCCTTATTCAGGAAGGCGCGCTGGGTGAAGAGTTGAGCATGCGCCTGGACAGCCCTGAGCTGTCATTGCATGAGCGCGAACTGCTTCAACGCTTCCGACAACTCTCCCACCGCCAGCAGAACGCCCTCGTTTCGCTGATTGCCCATGACGCAGAAATGGCCGCAGACGCGACCTGATAGCCCCAAATATTCAAGCCAGCCTTGCGCTGGCTTTTTTTTGCCCGGCGTTTGGCCCAAGCCTGCTTTTCAGCACTTATCAGAGCCATCGAACCAACACCACTGCCGATCCATGGCAGTGATGCTAAATTGATCCGCTACAAAGCCTGGGCATGGAGGCCTGCATGACCGCGCACGCATTCAAGGTTCAAAGAATCGCAGGGCTGGGCGTGGACATCGTCGAGGCCGATTCAGATCGAACGTTTGCCCGGCATATGCACGAACATTTTGGCATTGGCTTGCTTGTGCACGGGGCGCAACGTTCAGCCAGCGGCCGAGGCCAGGTAGAAGCATCTGCTGGCGACCTTATATCAGTCAATCCGGCCGAAGTGCATGACGGCGCCCCGATCGGAAACGGGACGCGTCGCTGGCAGATGCTGTATTTCGACCCGCCGTTGATTGCGCAGGCATTCAAGGATATGGCGAACGATGGGGGCATCTGCGCCCAGGAGTTTGCTTATCCGGTACTGCAAAGCCCGCGTGCGGCAGCATTGTTCCGCACTTTGTACCAAGCCATCGCTCAAGCCGAGAAGCTTGGCGATCACCTGAAGATCGAAGAAACGCTCGCGCTTTTGCTCGAACATTTGTTGGATCGCTCCATGCCGATATCGCCTTTGCCGGAGGTCGCGGCAAACCGTGCAAAAGCCTTGATCGACGACGATCCACAGTCACCCATATCACTTGCCTTGCTCGCCAGGGAGGCCGATTTAAGCCGCTTTCAACTGGTACGCGCCTTCACGCGCCTGACCGGCTTGACACCCCACGCCTATCTGCTGCAACGACGCATCCACCGAGCCCGACAACTGATCGCTGCCGGCATGCCGCTGGCCAATGCGTCCCTGGCCAGCGGTTTCGCCGATCAAAGCCATATGACCCGATGCTTCGTACGCAGCTTTGGATTCTCACCAGGCATGTACGCCCGGCAAGGACACCCGTAACGACCTGCAATTTCGTTCAAGACGCACCTCCTCATCGCAGGCAAGCTGAAGACTTCATAACTGCCAAGGTCGGCGTCGCATGAACCTCGAATTTTTTGTCACTTCCCTGATCGTGGCAGCTTCGCCTGGCACTGGCGTGGTCTATACGGTTGCAGCCGGCTTGGACCGGGGCTGGCGCGCGAGCGTGGTAGCTGCATTGAGTTGCACCCTGGGGATCGTGCCGCACATGCTGGCAGCCATCACAGGCCTCGCTGCACTGCTGCACACCAGCCCACTGGCCTTCAAGATCATCACGTACCTTGGCGTCGCTTATCTGCTGTGGATGGCATGGAGCACGCTCCAGCGCCACGGGGCCTTGCATATTGATCCGCACAAGACTCCGCGCTCGAATAGCGCGGTGATTTTTTCGGGCATCTTGCTCAACCTGCTGAATCCAAAGCTGTCGATTTTCTTCCTGGCCTTTCTACCGCAATTTCTCGCACCAGGAGAAACGGATGCCATGTGGCGCATGCTGCAACTGAGCTTCATCTTCATGGCGATTACCTTTGCCGTCTTCGTCATCTATGGCGTGCTCTGCGCATCGATGCGCCGCCATGTTCTGGAGCGCCCATCCGCGTTGCAGTGGTTGCGCCGGCTATTCTCGGCAGCCTTTGTGTTACTGGCTGTACGACTGGCGTTGATGCGGTGATGCACGGAGGGTTTTGCGTGATGAAAAAACCGCCAAACAGGCCAGTGCTGGGAGATTTTGATCTGCCGTATAGGGGTTTAGATTGGTGTGTATATCCGTTGCTGCGGTAACGGCTACTGGCGGTTCCGCTTTTACAGCGGCTCACTTTTGAGAAGCCGGAATGCCGGCCCAGGCAACAGTAAGCAAAACGCTTTATGCCCCAGCACGGCTCACCCGACTGTACTCCAATTCCATTGTGTGCGAGCCTGCTCGCGATAGCGGCGGTGCCGTTGCATAACGACTGGAGCTGCCGGTTGCTCTTGCCTTGAGCTCTCGATCTCGACGCCCGCAAACCACAAAAGAAGACCCAAAAAAACGGCGCTTCCCATTTCTGAAAGAAGCGCCGTTTTTCCAAGTGGACAGTATTACGCCAAACAGGCGGGTTTCCTGATGAGCGACTCAGAGCAGGAAAATCGTCGCCAGTCCCAGGAAAATGAAGAACCCGCCACTGTCAGTCACGGCCGTGATCATCACACTGGCGCCCATGGCAGGGTCACGCCCCATGCGGGCCAGGGTCATGGGAATCAAGACCCCCATCAATGCCGCCAACAACAGATTGAGCGTCATCGCGGCCGTCATGACCACCCCCAACGACCAGCTGCCATAGAGCAGATAAGCCACTACACCAATCACACCACCCCAAATTACGCCATTGATCAGGGACACAGCCAGTTCCTTGCGCATCAATCGCGATGTATTGCCGGTACTGACTTGGTCCAGCGCCATGGCACGGACGATCATGGTGATGGTCTGGTTACCGGAGTTGCCACCGATACCGGCAACGATGGGCATCAGCGCCGCGAGCGCCACCAGCTTCTCGATGGAGCCCTCGAACAGGCCGATAACCCGGGAGGCAACAAACGCTGTGATCAGATTGATCGCCAACCAGGCCCAGCGGTTACGCAGGGACTTCCAGACCGAGGCGAAGATGTCTTCTTCTTCGCGCAGACCGGCCATGTTGAGGACTTCACTTTCACTTTCCTCACGAATCAAGTCGACCATTTCATCGATGGTCAGACGACCGATCAGCTTGCCGTTCTTGTCGACCACCGGCGCCGAAATCAAGTCATAACGCTCGAACGCCTGAGCCGCATCATAGGCATCTTCGTCCGGGTGAAAGCTTACCGGATCGCTGGCCATCACCTCGGCCACTTGTTTTTCCGGGTCGTTGACGAGCAAACGCTTGATGGGCAGAACACCCTTGAGCACGCCGTCGTAGTCGACCACAAACAGTTTGTCAGTATGCCCGGGCAGTTCCTTGAGGCGACGCAGGTAGCGCAATACCACTTCAAGACTGACATCCTCGCGGATCGTCACCATCTCGAAGTCCATCAGCGCACCGACCTGCTCCTCGTCGTAGGACAACGCCGAGCGCACACGCTCGCGCTGCTGGCCGTCGAGGGCTTCCATCAGTTCGTGGACAACGTCCCGTGGCAGTTCGGGCGCAAGGTCGGCGAGTTCGTCGGCGTCCATTTCCTTGGCCGCCGCCAGCAACTCGTGATCATCCATGTCGGCGATCAGGGTTTCCCGAACCGAGTCCGACACTTCGAGCAGGATGTCACCGTCGCGGTCAGCCTTGACCAACTGCCAGACCGTCAGACGTTCTTCCAGGGGCAAGGCTTCAAGAATGTAGGCGACGTCGGCGGAGTGCAGGTCATCGAGCTTGCGTTGCAGCTCGACGAGATTCTGCCGGTGGACCAGGTTCTCGACCCGGTCATGATGCGGACCTTCCTGGCGATGCGTCAGGTCTTCGACGACCCGCTGGCGTTGCAGCAGCTCAATAACTTGAGCGAGGCGATCCTGAAGGCTTTCCTGCGTTTTTTTTACATCTACTTGGGTCATAGGCGAACTCCACTCCCAGCAGTGGAGCACGCCGGAAGGATCAATCAGTCAATTCATGATTGGCAAAACTAAATATTGAGTAACTACTGGGTAAGTCCATGGAGATATTCCAAAGCCCCGGCGGGGCTGACGGGCGCAATCATACACCGCTTGACGCTTTAAAACGCTAAAAAATCATGGCAAGAACAAGCGCTTGCGAGACAAACCTGAACACTGGGTGAGCCTGTCCCTTTACGACGACTTATCCAGAAAAGAAAACACACGCCACGGCCGAAATACGGCGACTACCCTTCTCTTCTGCACCGTCAAGGAGGACGACCGGATGCACCTCAACCACTGCCTGTTCCTGCTCGCCTGCTTGCCCTGCCTGCCTTTATGGGCTGCCGGGCAGACCGTGCATCGCTGCGAAAACATCGCAGGACACGTCACCTTCACGACCCTGAGCTGCGCCCCGGGAGAAGCGCTGTCGCTACAACAGATCCATCCGTACCGCCCAGGTTCGATTGAACCGACGACCGAGGCGATGCTGCCCGAAGCGGAGCGCTGGCAAACATCCAGCAACAAAACCACACGCAAGGAACCGACCGTGGTTGGCCAGTTCCAGGACCGCTGCGGGAACCTCATCAATGCCAGGCAACGCCGCGACGCCATCCTGAAGCGACGCATCATCCCAGGCATGAGCCAACAGGACGTAGAGAGCGCCCTGGGCAAGCCAGACTCGATCAAAGTTCGCAATTCGAGCACACGGTATACCTACAAAGCGAAGAAAGGTCGCAGCGCAGAGGTCGTGTTCGATGAGAGGGGATGCGTGAAAGGCAAATCGTAGACAGCAAAAAGCCCGCGTTAAACGCGGGCTTTTTGGTGTTTGGTGCACTCGACAGGATTCGAACCTGTGACCGCTCGGTTCGTAGCCGAGTACTCTATCCAGCTGAGCTACGAGTGCAGGTTGTGGTTTTATACCAGATCACAACTGGTTGAAGCCAAGTTATTTGCATCACTGCAAACAACTCTTAAATGGTGCACTCGACAGGATTCGAACCTGTGACCGCTCGGTTCGTAGCCGAGTACTCTATCCAGCTGAGCTACGAGTGCATTTGTTGCCGCGCATTATAGGCCGTCAATTCCTTTTGTAAAGCGCTTTTTTCAGTATTTTCAATCACTTACTGAACAAGCCAGGTTTTGACGCACTAAACGAATAATGGCGGAGAACGGGGGATTCGAACCCCCGACACCCTTTTGAGGTGTACTCCCTTAGCAGGGGAGCGCCTTCGGCCACTCGGCCAGCTCTCCGCAACACGGGGCGTATATTAACCACCTTCATCCCCGTTTGCAAACATAAAAATCGATAAAAATTAATGGCTTGGTTCGTCGTCCTTCTCTTTCTTGATACGCAGGTAAATTTCCTCGCGGTGTACAGCAACCTCTTTCGGGGCGTTGACGCCGATACGCACTTGGTTTCCTTTGACGCCGAGCACGGTCACGGTGATTTCGCCATCACCAATAATCAGGCTTTCTGCACACCGACGGGTCAGAATCAGCATACCTTTCTCCTCACGCAATTCACTTAAGGGACAACAGTCTGAAAAAAAAAGGCATTGGACCTACAACCGAAACGGTCGAAGCCTACAGGCCTAGTATTGACCAGCGCGGGCAAAAGAACAGTTTTGGAACGCGCCATTCAGAAAAACAAAGGGCGCGGTCCAGCCGCGCCCTTCAGACAACGCTTTATTCGCTCGGCTGAGCAGCCGCGTCGAGTTCGAAAGCCGTGTGCAGGGCGCGCACGGCCAATTCCAGGTATTTCTCTTCAATCACCACGGAAACCTTGATTTCCGAGGTAGAGATCATCTGGATGTTGATGCTTTCCTTGGCCAGGGATTCGAACATGCGGCTGGCCACGCCTGCGTGGGAGCGCATGCCGACACCGACGATCGAGACCTTGGCAATCTTGGTATCGCCAACCACTTCCCGGGCACCGATCTCGCTAGCGGTTTTTTTCAGTATCGCTTCGGCAGACTGGTAGTCGTTGCGGTGCACGGTGAAGGTGAAGTCAGTGGTGTTATCGTGCGAGACGTTCTGCACGATCATATCGACTTCGACATTCGCGGCACTGATCGGGCCGAGAATCTTGAACGCCACGCCGGGGGTGTCTGGCACGCCACGGATGGTCAGCTTGGCTTCATCGCGGTTGAAAGCGATGCCGGAAATGATCGGCTGTTCCATGGATTCCTCTTCATCAATAGTAATGAGGGTGCCCGGACCCTCTTTGAAGCTGTGCAGAACGCGCAGCGGAACGTTGTACTTGCCGGCGAATTCGACCGCCCGGATCTGCAACACCTTCGAGCCGAGACTGGCCATTTCCAGCATTTCTTCGAACGTGATCTTGTCCAGGCGCTGGGCCACAGGCACAACCCGTGGGTCGGTGGTGTAGACACCGTCCACATCGGTGTAGATCTGGCATTCGTCAGCCTTGAGGGCCGCTGCCAGCGCTACGCCCGTGGTATCGGAGCCGCCACGGCCAAGGGTGGTGATGTTGCCCTGCTCGTCCACGCCCTGGAAACCGGCGACGACCACAACGCGGCCAGCCTTCAGGTCGCCGCGAATCTTCTGGTCGTCAATCTGCAGGATACGCGCTTTGTTGTGCGCGCTGTCCGTCAGGATACGCACCTGGTTGCCGGTATAGGACACCGCCGGCACGCCACGCTTGATCAGCGCCATGGTCAGCAAGGCGATGGTCACCTGCTCGCCGGTGGAAACGATCACGTCCAGCTCACGCGGAACCGGTTGCTGGTCGCCGCTGATTTGCTTGGCCAGATCGATCAGACGGTTGGTCTCGCCGCTCATTGCCGACAGCACGATCACCAGGTCATCGCCCGCCTCGCGGAATGTCTTAACCTTGTCGGCGACTTGTTCGATTCTCTCGACAGTGCCGACCGAGGTGCCTCCAAATTTCTGTACGATCAAAGCCATTTCAAAGCCGCCTCTGCCCATGAAGGGCGCCCAATAATCACTCAACAGCGACCGGACCCGTGACTAGACCACGAGCCCGCGGCGCCGCCTTAAATACCCTGTTCTACAAATGCAACGGTCTGGGCCAGTGCCGCGTCCAGTGCGCCGACGTCGGTACCACCGCCTTGCGCCATGTCCGGACGACCACCGCCCTTGCCGCCCACTGCCGCAGCGGCTTGCTTCATCAAATCACCGGCTTTGAGTTGGCCAGTCAGGTCTTTGGTCACGCCTGCGACGAGAACGACCTTTTCCTCATGGACACTGCCGAGCAGGATCACTGCGCGGCCGAGTTTGTTTTTCAGTTGATCGACCAACGCCAGCAGCGCCTTGCCATCCTGGCCGTCCAGACGCACGGCCAGCACGTTCACACCCTTGACGTCCACGGCCTGGGCCGACAGATCGTCGCCCGCGGCGCTGGCGGCCTTGGCCTGCAACTGCTCGAGTTGCTTTTCCAGCAGGCGGTTGCGCTCCAACACAGCCGACAGCTTGTCGATCAGATTGTCGCGGTTGCCCTTGATCAGGGTTGCCGCTTCCTTGAGTTGTTCTTCAGCCGCACTGAGGTACGCCAGGGCCGCCGCGCCGGTGACCGCCTCGATCCGGCGCACGCCGGATGCCACGCCACCTTCGCTGATGATTTTCATCAGGCCGATGTCGCCGGTCCGGTTGGCGTGGATACCACCGCACAGTTCAACGGAGAAGTCGCCCATGCTCAGTACGCGTACGTTGTCGCCGTATTTCTCGCCGAACAACGCCATCGCACCCTTGCGCTTGGCGGTTTCGATGTCAGTTTCTTCGGTTTCCACCGGGGAGTTCTTGCGAATCTCGGCGTTGACGATCTCTTCCAGCGCCTTGAGTTGCTCAGGCTTGATGGCTTCGAAATGGCTGAAGTCGAAGCGCAGGCGCTGACTGTCCACCAACGAACCCTTCTGCTGGACATGCTCACCCAGCACCTGGCGTAACGCTGCGTGCAGCAAGTGTGTGGCCGAGTGGTTGAGCGACGTGGCATGCCGAACGTCGGCTTCGACATGGGCGGTCACCGGGGCGGCGATCATCAGGTTGCCCGACGCCAGCACGCCGTGGTGCAGGAAGGCGCCGCCGGTCTTGGTGGTGTCACGCACATCGAAACGCGAGCTGCCAGCCTGCAGGTAACCGCTGTCGCCGATCTGGCCGCCGGACTCAGCGTAGAACGGGGTTTTGTCCAGCACGATCACGCCTTCCTGGCCTTCGCTCAGGACGTCGACCGATTGCCCGTCCTTATAGATGGCAACGATCTTGGCCGAACCGCTGGTGCCGGCATAGCCGGTGAACTCGGTGGCTACCTCAACCTTGACCAGGTTGTTGTAGTCCATGCCGAAGGCGCTGGCGGAACGCGCACGCACCCGCTGGGCGTCCATCTCGCGCTCGAAACCTTCCTCGTCGAGGGTGAGGTTGCGTTCGCGGGCGATGTCGCCGGTCAGGTCCATCGGGAAACCGTAGGTGTCGTACAGCTTGAACACCACGTCGCCCGGTACCACGTTGCCCTTGAGCTCGGCCAGGTCCTGCTCGAGGATCTTCAGGCCTTGCTCCAGGGTCTTGGCGAATTGCTCTTCTTCAGCCTTGAGCACGCGCTCGATGTGCGCCTGCTGGGACTTGAGCTCCGGGAAGGCCTCGCCCATCTCGGCCGCCAACGCAGCGACGATCTGATAGAAGAAGCTGCCCTTGGCGCCCAGCTTGTTGCCGTGACGGCAGGCGCGACGGATGATCCGGCGCAGCACATAACCGCGACCTTCGTTGGAAGGCAGCACACCGTCGGCAATCAGGAAACCGCAGGAACGGATGTGGTCGGCCACCACTTTGAGCGACGCCTGGTTGTCGTTGGTGCAACCGATGGCCTGGGCGGACGCACTCAGCAGGCTCTGGAACAGGTCGATTTCGTAGTTGGAGTGAACGTGCTGCAGCACCGCACTGATCCGCTCCAGGCCCATGCCGGTGTCGACCGACGGCGCTGGCAGCGGATGCAACACGCCATCGGCGGTGCGGTTGAACTGCATGAATACGTTGTTCCAGATCTCGATGTAGCGGTCGCCGTCTTCTTCCGGCGAGCCGGGTGGGCCACCCCAGATGTCGGCGCCGTGATCGTAGAAAATCTCGGTGCACGGGCCGCACGGGCCGGTGTCGCCCATGGTCCAGAAGTTATCGGAGGCGTAAGGCGCGCCTTTGTTGTCGCCAATGCGCACCATGCGCTCAGCCGGGACACCGACTTCTTTGGTCCAGATGTCATAGGCTTCGTCGTCGGTGGCGTAGACCGTTACCCAGAGTTTCTCCTTGGGCAGGTTCAGCCACTTGTCGGAGGTCAGGAAGGTCCAGGCGAAGGTGATGGCGTCGCGCTTGAAATAGTCACCGAAGCTGAAGTTACCCAGCATTTCGAAGAACGTGTGGTGACGAGCGGTATAACCGACGTTCTCCAGGTCGTTGTGCTTGCCGCCGGCACGCACGCACTTCTGGCTACTCACCGCACGGGTGTAGGCACGTTTTTCCTGGCCCAGGAAGCAGTCCTTGAACTGGTTCATCCCCGCGTTGGTGAACAGCAGGGTCGGGTCGTTGCCCGGAATCAAAGAGCTGGAGGCTACTCGGGTGTGGCCTTGTTCTTCGAAGAAGCGAAGGAAGGCTTCACGGATTTCTGCGCTTTTCATTAGGTTCTTCCACGGAGGCTGCGGCCAAAGGCCTGTGCAAAACGTCAACAGACGAAGCAACGGCAAAGGGCCGCATTATATCGGCCCTTCGCGTGGGGTACAGCGTGTTTATGCGATAGAAACTGTCAATTGGCCCGGTTGGCGGCTCAGTGGCGGGGAAATTCGACGAAAGCGGCGATCACCTGGTCGATTTGCGCCGCGCTCACGTCCATGTGCGTCACCATTCGCAGGCGTGGCGCCGCGCTGAGCTTGATGCCCCGCTCATCGGCAAAGGCCTTGATCGCCTCGGCCCGCTCGCCCATTTGCACGTAGACCATGCTGGTCTGCACCGGCTCGACCTCGTAACCGGCCGCACGCAAACCCTCGGCAAGCCGCTGGGCATTGGCATGGTCATCGGCCAGGCGCTGGACCTGATGCTCCAAGGCGTACAGCCCCGCCGCCGCGAGAATCCCGGCCTGACGCATGCCGCCGCCGACCATCTTACGCAGCCGGCGAGCCTTGCCGATCAGTTCGGCGCTGCCACACAGGACTGAGCCCACTGGCGCGCCGAGGCCCTTGGACAGGCACACCGACACCGAATCGAAGTACTGCGTGATCTCCCGAGCATCGACATTCAGCTTAACCGCAGCGTTGTACAACCGCGCCCCGTCCAAGTGCAGGGCCAGGCCATGTTCCTGGGTGAAACGCCGAGCCCGAGCCAGGTATTCCAGTGGCAGCACCTTGCCCTGCATGGTGTTTTCCAGGGCCAGCAGGCGGGTGCGGGCAAAGTGGAAGTCATCGGGCTTGATCGCCGCGGCGACGTGCGCCAGGTCCAGGGAACCGTCTGCCTGCACTTCAAGGGGCTGGGGCTGGATCGAACCGAGCACCGCCGCACCGCCGCCTTCGTATTTGTAGGTGTGGGCCTGCTGGCCGACGATGTATTCGTCGCCACGCTCGCAATGAGCCATCAACCCCAACAGGTTACTCATGGTTCCCGTGGGCACGAACAGCGCAGCGGCGAAGCCCAGGCGCGCGGCCAGTTCGGCTTCGAGGCGATTGACGGTCGGGTCTTCCCCATACACGTCATCGCCGGTAGGCGCACAGGTCATGGCATCCAGCATGCCGGCGGTAGGTTGGGTGACCGTGTCGCTGCGAAGATCGATAACACTCATGAATCTGGCCTCGGGTTCAGGTGGAGGGGAATTCCCTTTCGAAGGGTAATTACTGCGGTCATGGCGAGGAATAATCAAGACCAGTCGAAGGAAAAGACGACACGGACCAACGGATTCTTCCCTCCCTGTGGGCCGAGTTTGCTCGCAATGACGGCGGCACATTCAGCAGCGATGCAAGTTGTTTCACCGCCATTGCGAGCAAGCTCGCTCCCACAAGGGGTTATGTGTTAAAAATTGTCCGCCGTCACACAGCGTGGCGGCAAAACGTTCTCAGGGCGGGGTGTAATTCCCCACCGGCGGTAATTGCACGCAACGTGCATAGCCCGCGAGCGCTTGGTGGTACACCGCTTTTTGGGGTGTAGCGACAAGGTCAGCAGACCCGGTGTGATTCCGGGGCCGACGGTCATAGTCCGGATGAAGAGAGAACGGGATTGCTACCCCAAGGGCCGACTGCGACTGTCTTGTACGCGGCGTACCCTCGAATCCCCTTCGATTCATGACGCCCTGTTTTTCACACAAACAGGAACCAGAACATGCAACCCACTGCAATCGACAGCAAAAGCAAAAGTCATCCGGGCGAGCGCGTCGCGTTCATCCAGGCCTGCTGGCACAAGGAAATCGTCGACCAGAGCCGTAAAGGTTTCGTCGCCGAAATGATCGTCCAGGGTTATCAGGAAAGTGATATCGACTTCTTCGAAGTCGGTGGCGCCTTCGAGATTCCGCTGCACGCCAAGCTGCTGGCCAAGTCAGGCCGCTACGCCGGCATCGTCGCCGCCGGCCTGGTGGTGGACGGTGGCATCTACCGTCACGAGTTCGTCGCCCAATCGGTGATCAGCGGCCTGATGCAGGTCCAGCTGGAAAGCGAAGTGCCGGTGTTCTCGGTCGTGCTCACGCCGCATCATTTCCATGCAGGGGAAGAACATCAGAAGTTCTTCTTCGAGCATTTCGTGCACAAGGGCCAAGAAGCGGCGAAGACCTGCGCCGATACCCTGCACAAGACCCGGGCATTGCGCCGCAGCGAACAGCGGGCGGTAGCGGTCTAAGCCTGGACACCGTGCCCCCTGTGGGAGCGAGCCTGCTCGCTCCCACAGGGGGCATGTATTGAGTCTAAATTCGGGTCAGGCTAGGTTTTCGTCAGTCGCCGGCACAATCAGGATGCCAGCCCGCAAGCCATTCTTGACCTTGGGGTTCGGAAAGATGATCCGGGCGCCCTCTTCCTCGATCACCCAGCGGGTCTGGGCGATGTCTTCGGCGAGCACGTAGCCTTTCCCCAATTGCGAGAAGTTCTCGATGTCCGCTGGCAGGTTCAGGCGGAAGCTGTCGCTGTGTTTGATGATTTCCCGGGCCACGCTGAACAGCTGCAGGCCATCAAGCCCTTCATCCAGCTCCGGCTCGTTGCCCTCGATGATCTGTTGCAGGCGGGTTTCCAACAGGCTGACGTTGACCCCGTCGTTCTGTCCGAATGGCCGGGCCTTGCCCAGTTCCAGGGTGAAGGACTCGGCACCGAGCTGCTCATAGGTGTAGGCACTGAACACGATAGACGGCTTGTTCTGCAGCAACACCGCCTCCATGCCCCCGGCACGCAGGCGTGCCAGTTCACGGCGTGAATGCTGGCGACCTTCTTTCCATGGGTAGAGGGCAAACTGCTCGATCTTCGAGCCGCGGATGGCGGTGTGCAGGTCGTAATGCAAGCGGTTGCGTTCTGGCTGACAGAAGAAACTGGCGGCCAAGCGCTCCAGTTCGCAAGCCCGTAGCGCCTCAGGACCGCCGCTCAGCTCATGGCGGCCATTGAACAGTCGGTTGACGTCCTGCTCGACGAAACGCTCCCCGCGCCGGATGGCCTCGGGATTGCCGAACAGGAACAGAATGCGTGCCCGCGGCTTCAAATGGCCACGGGCAATGTCATGCAGCAAACGGTCGAGCAGCTCGATCGGCGCGGTTTCGTTACCATGGATACCCGCCGACAGCATCAGGTCCAGGCCGTTATCCCGGGCTTCGGGCGGCTTGACCTCCAGCGCGCCCTCGCTCAACCAGCGCATCCGTACGCCTTCGACAGTCAGTTGAGTCTTCTCCGCCGGTTCACGACCGGCGAGGGTCAGTTCAAGCAGTTTGCCGAGGGCTAACATAGCGCGGTTCCTTAATGGTCGTGGCCGCAATCCGGGCCATGGACATGGTCATCGTCGCCGACGTCCGCCGGTTCCATTTCCAGTTGCAGGCTGACCAGGTTGGTCGCCAATGGACGCAACAACAAGTTGGCGTATTCCTCGTCCCCTTCCTCGACATCGACGCCGATCAGCAACTGGCCGCGGCCATCCTGCTGGATCCACAACTCCTTGCCTTGCCACATCACCGCGACGCGGGTGCAGGAGGTTTCCAGTTGGGTGCCGTCGGTGTCTTCAAGGATCAGCTGCAGGGTATCGCTCATGTCTTTACATTCTCGTCTGGGGATAAGGCAACGCGCCCTGCTTTGACTGTAGTCAGGTCGCGCGCGCTTTCAATTGATCTGGAACGGATAAACCGCGCCAAGTTTAAGGATTTGTGTCAGTTCATCCAGTGCCGCACGGCATTCGAGCAGCAACTGCGGGTCTGCCAGATCATTTTCAGTCATGCGATCGCGGTAGTGCCGCTCGACCCATTGGGTCAGCGAATCGTACAGCGGCGCGGTCATGATAACCCCTGGGTTGACGGCCGCCAGTTCGGTTTCATTGAGCGCCACGCGCAACCTCAGACAAGCCGGGCCGCCACCGTTCTGCATGCTTTGCTTGAGGTCGAAGACCTTCACTTCGCGAATCACCCCGCCAGCGCCCGCCAGGCCTTGCAGGTATTGCCAGACACGCTCGTTGCTACGGCATTCTTCCGGCACGATCAACAGCATCGAACCGTCGGGACGCGACAGCAACTGGCTATTGAACAGGTAGGAACGTACCGCATCATCGACGGTGACCGCCGAACGCGGCACGCACACCGATTGAAATTTCCCACCAACCTTAGCGAGTTTTCGGCTCAATTCGGCCAGCATCTTGTCGGTCTCGAGAAACGCATCCTCGTGATAGAACAGCACTTCGCCATTGCCCACTGCGATCACGTCGTTGTGGAACACTCCCTGGTCGATCACCGATGGGTTCTGTTGGGCGTACACCACGCCCTCCTCTCTCAGCCCATGCAGACGGGCAACCGCCTGGGAAGCTTCCAGGGTCTGACGCGCCGGGTATTTCTGCGGCGCGGGATAGCGGGTGTCAAAGGCACTGCGACCGAACACAAAGAATTCGACACCGGCCTCGCCGTAGGCGCGGCAAAAACGGGTGTGGTTGGCCGCGCCTTCGTCGCCGAACTGCGCCACCGCCGGCAAGGCGGCGTGGTGGGCGAAGTGTTGCTGGTTGGCGAACATCGCCCCCAGCACACGGCTGGTGGTCGGATGTTCGATGCTGCGGTGGTATTTGCAATTCAGGTTGGCGGCGGTGAAATGCACGCGACCATCGGCTGTGTCGGCGCTCGGACTGACCGTGGCGGCGTTGGCCACCCACATGCTGGAGGCCGAGCAACTGGCCACCAGCAGCGGCATTGCTTCTTTTGCGGCCTGCTGGATGACCTGGGCATCGCTGCCGGCAAAACCCAGCCGGCGCAGGGCGGCCACGTCCGGACGTTCCTGTGGCGCCAGTACACCTTGCTGGAACCCCATGTCCATCAGCGCTTTCATTTTCGCCAGGCCCTGCAACGCCGCCTCCCTGGGGTTGGAGGACTGCTGGCTGTTGCTCTGAGACGCGACGTTGCCGTACGAGAGCCCGCCGTAGTTATGGGTCGGCCCCACTAGACCGTCAAAGTTGACTTCATAGGATTTCATCAGCGAGGCTCCACGAGAATCTGTTTTTTATAGGCATCAAGTAACGGTTCATCAAACACCGCGGCGCGGCCATCGCGGGCAAGCCTTGCTCCCACAGTGTTTGCATAGCCCCTATGGGAGCAAGGCTTACTCGCACAGGTTTTGCATAGCCCCTGTGGGAGCAAGGCTTGCCCACGATGGCGGTCTCAAGACATGCGCACGCCGGGGGTCAGGCCAGCCGGCATGACAAGGCTTGGAGCCTCCAGGGAAGCCACCGGATACGCGCAATAATCGGCCGCGTAATAAGCGCTGGCGCGATGGTTGCCCGAGGCGCCGACACCGCCGAACGGCGCGCTGCTGGCGGCACCGGTCAGCTGTTTGTTCCAGTTGACGATACCGGCGCGGCTTTGCAGCCAGAACTGTTGATAGCGCTCCTGGGAATCGGACAGCAACCCGGCGGCCAGGCCATATTGCGTATTGTTGGCCTCGGTAATTGCCGCTGCGAAATCTTGGTAGCGGATCACTTGCAGCAACGGCCCGAACAGCTCTTCATCAGGCCGCTCGGCCACGGCCGTCACGTCCAGGATACCCGGCGTCAACAATGCGGCCTGGGCCTGCGGCTGGGTCATGCTCAGCAGCGGCACGGCGCCTTTGCCCAGCAAATGGTTTTGCGCATCCATCAGCGCCTTCGCCGCGCCCAGGGAAATCACCGAGCCCATGAACGGTGGCGGTTGCTGGTCAAAAGCACCGACCTCAAGGGTTGCGCTGACCGCCACCAGGCGCGCCAGCAAGGCATCGCCCCAGGCGCCTTCCGGCACCAGCAAACGGCGCGCACAGGTGCAGCGCTGCCCGGCAGAAATGAAAGCGGACTGGATAATGGTGTAGACCGCCGCATCGACGTCAGCCACCTCATCCACCACCAGCGGGTTGTTACCGCCCATTTCCAGCGCGAGGATCTTGTCCGGACGCCCGGAAAATTGTTGGTGCAACAAATTTCCGGTGCCGCTGGAGCCGGTGAAAAACAACCCGTCGATGCCTGGGTTCGCCGCCAGGGCGATACCGGTTTCCCGCGCGCCTTGCAGTAAGTTCAGTACGCCCGCCGGCAGACCCGCCTCGACCCAGCACTTGACCGTCAGTTCGGCGACTTTCGGCGTCAGCTCGCTCGGCTTGAACAGCACACTGTTGCCGGCCAGCAGCGCTGGCACGATGTGGCCGTTGGGCAAATGGCCCGGGAAGTTGTAGGGGCCGAACACCGCCACCACACCGTGGGGCTTATGGCGCAGTACAGCAGTGGCGTCGCCCAGCGGGCCACTCTTCTCGCCGGTCCGCTCGCGGTAGCTCTGCACCGAAATGGCGATTTTGTTGACCATGCTGGTCACTTCGGTCGTCGCTTCCCACAACGGCTTGCCGGTTTCTTCACCAATGCAATGGGCCAGTTCGTCTCCGTGGTTTTTCAGGGCCGCGGCAAAGGCTTCCAGCACCTGGATGCGTTCATCCAGGGAGCGCCGAGCCCAATCCGGGAACGCCTGGCGCGCGGCCTGCACCGCCAACTCGACTTGCGCGGCCGTGGCACCGTTGCCCGCCCACACTCCCTGTTGGGTCACCGGGTTCAACGACTCAAAGAGGTCACCCTGGCCTTCCTGCCAGCTTCCTGCGATGTACAGCGAGTTCATCATTTCGACTCCCGGGCAGCAGACAACGCGACGGCACGTACCTGATCACCGACGTTGAGTTGAAGACGTTTGGCGGTCAGCGGATCGACCACCAGTGTGCCGGCGGCAAAGCGCGCCGGTGCAGCGGTGATGCGGCAGTCTTCGCGCTTGCGGTTATGGATGAGGAACGGCGTGGCATCATCGCCCGGCGTGCCGATGGCCAGCACCAGCGCCTGGCTGTCACGAATCGCGCGGATCTTGCCGGTTTCGCATTCCACCGCTGGGCCGGCGTCGAAGATGTCGACATAACCCTGGTAGCTGAAACCTTCGCTCTTGAGCATCGACAATGCAGGTTCCGTGTCCGGATGAACCTGGCCGATCACGGCCCGGGCATCTTCGGACAAGAAACAGGTATACAGCGGGAACTTGGGCATCAGCTCGGCGATGAACGCCTTGTTGCCCACCCCGGTGAGGTAATCGGCCTGGCTGAATTCCATCTTGAAGAAGTGCCGGCCCAGGCTTTCCCAGAACGGCGAACGCCCATTGTCGTCGGACATGCCGCGCATCTCAGCGATGATCTTGTTGCCGAACAACTGTGGGAATTCGGCAATGAACAACAGCCGCGCCTTGGCGAGCATGCGGCCGTTGAGGCCACTACGGAAATCGGCATGCAGAAACAGCGAGCACAGCTCGGAATTGCCAGTCAGGTCGTTGGCCAGGAACAGGGTCGGAATTTCCCGATAGATGTTCAATTCCTGGGAAGCGCTGACCGTCAGGCCAACCCGGAAGTTGTACCAGGGCTCACGCAGTCCCACGGCACCGGCGATGGCGGAAATGCCCACCACACGACCGTCGTCGTCTTCGAGCACGAACAGGTAGTCCGCGTCACCGCGCCCGGCTTCGCCACGAAAGGTTTTCTCGGCCCAGCCGACCCGATGGGCCAGGCGCTCTTCGTTGGCCGGCAGGGTGGTCAGGCCGGTGCCCGTGCTGCGGGCCAGGGCGATCAGAGCGGGTAAATCGCTGCTGCGTACGGGACGAACGATCATGCTATCTCCTCAAACGGGTCGCTCACGCCACCCGCCAAACTCAGCTGTAAAGCGTTATACGGCTACCAGGCGCACGCTGGCACCCTCGCCAACACCCAAGGCTTCGGCCGCTTCCATGTCCAGCGTCACAGGTTTGCCCGGCGCGTAATCGAGCTCGAGCAACACGGCGCGGTAATCCTGCAATTGGGCATTGGCCACCAGGTATTGGCGGCCAGCACCCTTGACCGGTTCGCCGATCTTGACCGGCACCACGCGGCTCTGGGCAATCGAGCGGATGCCCGAGACACGGGCATGCAGGGTCGGGCCACCGTCGAAGATGTCGATGTAGTGATCAGTCTCGAAACCCTCGCGCATCAGGATGTCGAAGGTGATCTGCGCCCGCGGATGGACCTGGCCCATGGCTTCCTGGGCGGCGTCCGGCAACAGCGGCACGTAGATCGGGTAATGGGGCATCAGCTCGGCGAGGAAAGTCCGGCTTTTCAGCCCGCACAAGCGCTCGGCGGCGGCGTAGTTGAGGTCGAAGAAGTTGCGACCGATGGCATCCCAGAACGGCGAGTCGCCATTCTCATCGCTGTAGCCAACGATCTCGGTCACCACCGAATCGGCAAACCGTTCCGGGTGACTGGCGACGAACAGCAGGCGACCGCGGGAATTGAGCTCCGACCACGGCGAGCCCACCAGCTCCGGCACCACGTAGAAACTGGTCAACAGGCTGTTACCAGTCAGGTCGTGGCATTGGGAAAGCACGTGGATCTTGTTGTGGATCTTCAGCTCACGGGAGGCGTGAACGAAGGTCTCGTTGCGAAAGCTGTAGAACGGTTCGGAATAACCGGCCGAAGCAACGATGGCCGAACAGCCCACCAGCTTGCCAGTCGTGATGTCTTCAAGGACGAAGAAATAGCTCTCTTCACCGTTGAAGCTGACTTCGGCGGCGAACGAGGCTTCGCTTGCGGCGATTTTGTCGCTGAGGCGTTCCACGTCATCCGGCAAGGAAGTGACACCGATCGGACTGTCCGCAGCCAGACGCTGTACCTCGCCCAGATCAGCCATTTGCGCGGGGCGCATCACCAGCATGGTGTCACTCCTTAACTTGAAATAAATGGGTCGACCCTTGGGTCGATACACAGAGAAAAAAATACCGGGGCCAACGTCCCTACAGACTCAAATGCGGGAGCTGGTGTGTGGGAGCAAAGCGTTGCTCCCACACAAGCCCGGCTCCCACACTGGAGCCGGTCAAGGCTGAAATCAGGCTTGGGTCAACTTCGCCGCGGCCCGCTCGAAACGATCCAGGCCTTCGTCGATGTCGGCGTCTTCCACCACCAGGCTCGGGGCAAAGCGAATCACGTCCGGGCCGGCCTGCAGGATCATCAGCCCTTCCTGTTCGGCGGCGTTGAAGATGTCCTTGGCCTTGCCTTTCCAGGCATCGTTCAGCACGCAGCCGATCAGCAGACCCAGGCCGCGCACTTGGGTGAACAGGCCGTACTTCTCGCCGATCTGCTCCAGGCGAGCCTTGAACTTGTGATGCTTGGCTTTGACACCCGCGAGCACCTCAGGGGTATTGACCACATCGATCACCGCTTCGGCCACCGCACAGGCCAGCGGGTTACCGCCATAGGTGGTGCCGTGGGTACCGACGACCAGGTGCTTGGCCAGCGCTTCGGTGGTGAGCATCGCCGCAATCGGGAAACCACCGCCCAGGCTTTTGGCGCTGGTGAGGATGTCCGGGACCACGCCGTAATGCATGTAGGCAAACAGGTGACCGCTGCGGCCCATGCCGGTCTGCACTTCGTCGAACACCAGCAATGCGTCGTGGGCATCGCACAGGTCGCGGGCGCCTTGCAGGTAGGCTTGCTCGGCCGGCAGCACACCGCCCTCGCCCTGGATCGGTTCCAGCACCACGGCGCAGGTCTTGTCCGAAATGACCGCTTTCAAAGCGGCCAGGTCGTTGTAAGGAACGTGGGTGATGCCGGTAATTTTAGGCCCGAAACCGTCGGAGTACTTCGACTGCCCGCCGACGTTGACGGTGAACAGGGTGCGACCGTGGAAGCTATTGAGCGCGGCGATGATTTCGTACTTCTCGCTGCCGAAACGATCGAACGCGACGCGACGGGCCAGCTTGAAGGCGGCCTCGTTGGCTTCGGCGCCGGAGTTGCAGAAGAACGCGCGCTCGGCGAAGGTCGCGTTGACCAGTTTGTGAGCCAGGCGCAAGGCCGGCTCATTGGTGAAGACGTTGGACACGTGCCACAGCTTGTTAGCCTGTTCGGTCAGTGCACCGACCAGCGCCGGGTGGGCATGGCCCAGTACGTTGACTGCAATACCGCCAGCAAAGTCGATCAACTCACGACCGGATTGGTCCCATACGCGGGAACCGGCGCCACGCACAGGTATGAAGGCTGCAGGTGCATAGTTGGGAACCATAACCTGGTCGAAATCGGCGCGTTGTACCGCGGCTTGCTCAACGGACATCGGAGTCTCCTGATGAGGAACACCCGCCTGGAACTGGCGGGCTTGGTAAGGATTGTAAGGACAGTTTTCAGCCCGGCCTTGCCGCCAAGCGACAACTTCTTATAGCGCCAACCCACGTTTTTCACGGGTTTACGGCAATGCGACAAATAGCGTCGCAAAGGCGCAGTTTAAACGTTGCCAAGGGGTTTGAGGTGCCGGCATCTACGTGCGGCGAGGAATATATCTGTGGGAGCAAAGCTTGCCCGCGATGCAGGCGCCTCGGTTCACCAAGGGCCGCGTCGCCTGTATCGAGGGCAAGCCTTGCTCCCACAAGTCCTGCTCCCACAATAAATCCCCTCGCCACAGGATGGGGTTGTGCCTGCCCTACCCGCGCTCGGACGGCACCGAGGACAATTCGAACGGGCTGCTGCTGCGTCGCTGGTTGCGGTCTTCCCGCGGCGTGGCGCCGAAGAAGTTGCGGTAGGCGCTGGAGAAGTGTGGCCCCGAGGAGAAGCCGCAGGATAGGCCGATCTGGATGATGGACTTGCTGGTCTGCATCAGCATCTGCCGAGCCTTGTTCAGGCGCAGCTCCAGGTAATACTGGCTGGGCACGCGATTGAGGTATTGCTTGAAGATTCGCTCCAGTTGTCGACGGGATACGCACACATGCTGGGCGATCTCGTCGGTGGTCAGCGGTTCTTCGATGTTGGCTTCCATCAGCAGCACCGCCTGGGTGAGCTTTGGATGGCTGGAGCCGAGGCGGTTCTGCAACGGGATGCGCTGACGCTCGCCGCCCTCGCGAATGCGCTCGACCACCAACTCTTCCGACACCGCACCGGCCAGTTCCGCGCCGTGATCGCGAGCCAGCACCGCCAGCAACAGGTCGAGCACCGACATCCCACCGCAAGCGCTCAGGCGATCGCGGTCCCAGTCAAACAAATGACTGGTGGCGATGACCTTGGGGAAGCGCTCGGAGAAATCGTCCTGCCAGCGCCAATGCACGGCGGCACGGTAACCGTCGAGCAAACCCAGTTGGGCCAAGGGATAGACACCAGCAGACAAACCGCCGATCACACAACCGGCACGCACCAGTTGCTTGAGGGCACTGCTCAGGGGCGAGGCCAGCGCAGTCGGCGGCTCATCGGCCAGCAGGAACAGCTTCTGGAAGCCTTCGAGCTTACCGGCCCAGGGCTCGCCCGGCAGTTGCCAAGCACCGCCGGCCGACGGTTCGGCTTGCAAGAACGACAGCTCGTAGACCACATCCGGATGCACCCGCTGAGCAACACGCAAGGCCTCCTCGGCCAGCGCCAGCGTCAAGGCTTTAGTGCTGGGCCAAATCAGGAAACCTATTCGATGGGCAGTCATGGCGGGCAATCCGAAGCGAAAACAGTGTTAAAGCCAAAAGCGGCTGCAACCAAATTAGACCATCTGGCGCGCGGTGCGCAGCATGACCCAAATCAGGTGCGTAACGGGAGCGATTACTTGAGGCTGCCCGACAGAAATTGTTGCAAGCGCTCGGATTGCGGATTGACCAGCACTTCGCGCGGGTTGCCACTTTCTTCGACGATGCCCTTGTGCAAGAACACCAGTTGGTTCGACACTTCACGGGCAAAGCCCATTTCGTGGGTGACCACCACCATGGTCCGGCCTTCCAGGGCCAGGGCCTGCATCACCTTGAGCACGTCGCCTACCAGTTCCGGGTCGAGGGCCGAGGTCGGCTCGTCGAACAGCATCACCTCAGGCTCCATCGCCAGCGCACGGGCAATCGCCACGCGTTGCTGCTCGCCGCCGGACATGTGGCCCGGGTAGGCGTCCTTGCGATGGGCCACGCCGACCTTGTTCAGGTAGTGCTCGGCCTTCTCCCGCGCTTCAGCCTTGGCCACACCCAGTACATGCACCGGCGCTTCCATGATGTTTTCCAGCGCCGTCATGTGGGACCACAGGTTGAAATGCTGGAACACCATCGACAGCCGCGAACGCATGCGCTGCAGTTGCTTGGGGTCCGCGGCCTTCAACGCGCCGTCCTTGCCGGCGACCAGCTTCAACTCTTCATTGTTGAGCAGGATCTTGCCAGCATGGGGTTGCTCAAGCAGGTTGATGCAACGCAGGAAGGTACTCTTGCCGGAGCCACTGGAGCCGATGATGCTGATCACATCGCCAGCGGCGGCTTTCAGGGACACACCCTTGAGCACTTCGTGACTGCCATAGCGTTTATGCAGGTCTTGGACTTCAAGCTTGTACATGCGGTCGGTTCTCACAAAACGTCAGTCGTTGAGCAGTCGATCGGATCGATGCGTTATCAGTGCTTGCGCGGGGCCAGGTAACCCAGCCAGCGGCGCTCGGCCAGTTTGAACAGGCGCACCAGAATAAAGGTCAGGCACAGGTAGAAAACGCCGGCTGTGATGTAGGCCTCGAACGGCAAGTAGTACTGCGCGTTCACCGTGCGCGCGGCACCCGTGATGTCGATCAGCGTCACGATGGATGCCAGGCTGGTGGTCTGCAACATCATGATCACTTCGTTGCTGTATTGCGGCAGCGCCCGGCGCAAGGCCGATGGCAACAGGATCCGGCGATACAGCTTGTAGCGCGACATGCCCATGGCCTTGGCCGCTTCAATCTCGCCGTTGGGCGTGGCCCGCAGGCTGCCAGCGATGATTTCGGCGGTGTAGGCGCTGGTATTGATGGCGAACGCCAGGCACGCGCAGAAGGTTGCACTGGACAGCCACGGCCAGAGGAAGCTTTCGCGCACGATCGCGAACTGCGCCAGCCCGTAATAGATCAGGAACAGCTGGACCAGCATCGGCGTGCCGCGGATCACGTAGGTGTAGAGCCAGGCGGTCATGTTGACGACCGGCTGCTTGGACACCCGCATCAGCCCCAGGGGCAATGCCGCCAGCAGGCCAAAGAACAGCGACAGGGCCAACAGCTTCAGCGTGACCAGCAAGCCACCGAAATACAGCGGTAAGGCTTCATAGATGACGTTGTAGTCGAAGATCATAGATCAGCCGCCCTTACGCCTACCGAGTAGCGCTTCTCAAGGTGACGCAATGCCAGCAACGAGACACTGGTGATCACCAGGTACATCGCCGCCACCGCGAGGAAGAAGGTGAAAGGCTCGCGCGTGGCATCCGCCGCCTGCTTGGCCTTGAACATCATGTCTTGCAGGCCCACCACCGAAATCAGCGCGGTAGCCTTGGTCAACACCAGCCAGTTGTTGGTGAAGCCCGGAATCGCCAGGCGAATCATCTGCGGCACCAACACCCGGAAAAACACCTGGAACCCGTTCATGCCGTATGCCATGCCTGCTTCAGCCTGCCCCTTGGGAATCGCCATGAAGGCACCGCGAAAGGTTTCCGACAGGTACGCGCCGAAGATGAAGCCCAGGGTGCCGATACCGGCCGCCAGCGGGTTCAAGTCGACGTAGTCGTCATAGCCGAGCATCGGCGCTACGCGGTTGAGCAGGTCCTGGCCACCGTAGAAAATCAGCAGGATCAGCACCAGGTCGGGAATACCGCGAATGACCGTGGCATACAGGTCACCCAGCCACGCCAGCCAACGCACCGGAGAGAGGCGCAACGCAACGCCGATCAACCCCAGAACGATGGCCAGGGCCATGGACGACAAGGCGAGCTCAAGCGTCAACCATGCGCCATCGAGGATGACAGCCCCGTAGCCTTTCAACATGATTCAGGTCCTCGAAAGTGGGATGAAAAAATGGCGCAAACCGCAGAGATCCTGTTGCTTGCGCCATTTCGCACGAGTGGCGGGACGTCGTTACTTGCCGTAGATGTCGAAAGCGAAGTATTTGTCCTGGATTTGCTTGTACTTGCCGTTCTCGCGGATGGCGGTGATCGCGCCATTGATCTTGTCTTTCAGGGCATCGCCCTTGCGAACCGCGATACCGATACCGTCGCCGAAATATTTCTCGTCGGTAAAGGCCGGACCTACAAATGCGAAGCCCTTGCCAGCATCGGTCTTGAGGAAGCCGTCATCTAACAGCGTAGCGTCTGCCACGGTGCCGTCGAGGCGGCCGGCAGACACATCCAGGTAGATCTCGTTCTGCGAACCGTATGGTTTGATCTCGGCACCCAGCGGGGCCAGGACTTCACGGGCGAAACGCTCGTGGATCGAACCACGCTGCACGCCGATGTTCTTGCCCTTGAGCTCGGCCAGGCCGTCGCTGACCTGGGTACCGGCCTTCATCACCAGACGGGCCGGGGTGTTGTAGTACTTGTTGGTGAAATCAACCGACTTCTTGCGATCTTCGGTGATCGACATGGACGACAGGATCGCGTCGATCTTGCGGACCTTGAGCGCCGGGATCAGGCCGTCGAACTCTTGCTCGACCCACACGCACTTGACCTTCATCTCTTCGCACAGCGCATTGCCGATGTCGTAGTCGAAACCGACGATGCTGCCATCCGGAGCTTTCGAGGCGAACGGAGGGTAAGCCGCCTCGATACCAATCTTCAGGGGCTTCTCATCGGCGAATGTCGGCAGCGACAGCACGGACAGTGCCAGGGCGCCAAGCAGCACAAGTTTCTTCATCTTGGGACTCCATCGGTAAAGGGCAAAAACGGCAGAGTGAGCAACAGCCCAATATGCGAATGAGTGAAACGAACGTTGGTACTGCGTCCTAGGAAGCTCACGGTTAATTCAACGCAAGCCACGACGAGCGAGTGATCGGCATTCTAACGACAGGCCCGAAGCCGATATTTCTTCAATGCGACAACAAATTACAGAAGCACCGAGAAAGCTGCCCGAACGCATTGACAGCCCCGCAAAATCATGCAAGAGCAAAAGAAGGGAAACCGATCCATGCTGCAAATAGCGGGCCCATTATTCGCAAACCCTTCTAATCCGGCAAGCACAGCGTGTCGGCTTATTTTGAGAGAGACCTGGAGCGGCCCTGTAACGGGGCTTGGCGTTTCACATCGCCCCGTTGCGGCGCCTTTGGTTACACATTTCGAAACACCGGTAACGTTCAGACACCTCCTACTTTAAACGCCGATATTTATTCATCCGCCGAATCTGTGGTGAGAACGCTTGCTCCCGCTGGGGGGGTAGGAGCAGCCGAAGGCTGCGATCTTTTGACCTTGATCTTGATCTTTCGCTTGCGACTCAAGTGCCTGGGGGAAGATCGCAGCCTCGTTGCACTCGACAGCTCCTACATAGCTCCTACATAGCGCCTACATTGCGCCTACAAGGTACAGTCGAGCGGGAGCAAGCTTCCTAGTCACAAAGGTGCATGCCACTCAGCACATAAAAAAACCCCACTCGGCAAATGCCGGGCGGGGCTTTTCAGTGCTACACGCTACTGTCAGGCAACGTTCATGGTCTTGTGCGTCTCGATCAGATGCGCCACCACGCCCGGGTCGGCCAGGGTGGAGATATCACCCAACCCATCGTACTCCGCCGTGGCGATCTTGCGCAGGATGCGGCGCATGATCTTGCCGGAGCGGGTTTTCGGCAGCCCCGGCGCCCACTGGATCACATCCGGCGAAGCAATCGGACCGATTTCCTTGCGCACCCAGTTCTTCAGTTCCAGGCGCAGGGCCTCGCTGGTTTCTTCGCCGGCATTGAGGGTGACATAGACATAGATGCCCTGCCCCTTGATGTCATGCGGCACACCGACCACCGCCGCTTCGGCGACTTTCGGGTGGGCGACCATGGCGCTCTCGATCTCGGCCGTGCCCATGCGGTGGCCGGACACGTTGAGCACGTCATCCACCCGACCGGTGATCCAGTAATAGCCATCCTCGTCGCGACGCGCACCGTCACCGGTGAAGTACATACCACTGAACGTCTTGAAGTAGGTGTCGACAAAACGGTCATGGTCGCCGTACAGCGTACGCGCCTGGCCTGGCCATGAATCGAGGATCACCAGGTTGCCCTCGGCAGCGCCTTCGATCAGGTTGCCGAGGTTGTCCACCAACGCCGGCACCACACCGAAGAACGGACGCGTGGCCGAACCTGGCTTCAATGCCGTAGCGCCTGGCAATGGGCTGATCAGCACGCCACCGGTTTCGGTCTGCCACCAGGTGTCGACGATCGGGCAACGCTCCTTGCCGACGTTCTTGTAGTACCAGTCCCAGGCTTCCGGGTTGATCGGCTCGCCCACCGAACCCAACAGGCGCAGGCTGCTGCCATCAGCGCCTTCGACAGCGGCGGTGCCCGAGGCCATCATCGCGCGGATGGCGGTCGGCGCGGTGTAGAGAATGCTGACCTTGTGCTTGTCGATGACCTTGGCCACCCGGGTGATATCCGGGTAGTTCGGCACGCCTTCGAACAGCAGCGTGGTCGCACCATTGGCCAGCGGGCCGTAGACGATATAGCTGTGGCCGGTGACCCAACCCACGTCAGCGGTGCACCAGTAGACCTCGCCCGGCTTGTAGTCGAACACCCGCTCATGGGTCAGCGCCGCGTACAGCAAGTAGCCAGCCGTGGTGTGCTGCACGCCCTTGGGCTTGCCAGTGGAACCGGAGGTATAGAGGATGAACAGCGCTTCCTCGGCGCCCATTTCCTTCGGCGCGCAAACGGTGCCAGCCACCTTCATCAGGTCTTCGTACCAGATGTCGCGGTGCTGGTTCCACTTGATGCCGCCACCGGTGCGCTTGCACACGATAACCTTCTGGATGCTGCTGGTTTCCGGGTTGGTCAGCGCGTCATCGACGTTGGCCTTGAGCGGGATCTTTTTACCGGCGCGAACGCCTTCGTCGGCAGTGATCACCACTTTGGACTTGCAGTCGATGATCCGCCCGGCCAGTGCCTCAGGCGAGAAACCGCCGAACACCACCGAGTGAACCGCACCGATCCGGGCACAGGCCAGCATCGCGACCACGGCCTCAGGGATCATCGGCATGTAAATGGTCACCACGTCGCCGCGGTGCACGTCCTGGCCGCGCAGGGCGTTGGCGAACTTGCAGACTTCTTCATGCAGCTCGCGATAGGTGATGTTGCGGCTCTCGGCAGGGTCATCGCCCTCCCAGATAATCGCAATTTGATCGCCGCGCTCGGCCAGATGACGGTCGAGGCAGTTGTAGGAAACGTTCAAGGTGCCGTCGGCGAACCACTTGATATCGACATGGTGATCGTCGAAGGAAGTCTGCTTCACCGTGGTGAAAGGCTTGATCCAATCGAGGCGCTTGGCCTGCTCGCGCCAGAAGCCGTCCGGGTTGACGACCGACTGCTGGTACATGGCCTTGTAGGTCGCCTCGTCAGTCAGCGTATTGACCGCAACCTCGGGACGAACGGGATACACAGAAGCCGCACTCATCTTTCTTACCTCGGTGAATAGTTGTTTTTGTATGGTCCCGTTGTAGCCCGGGGCGGGCCTATAGAACCATTCGACGATGGTAGTAACAAGGCCCTACAAAATGTCGGTACTAACGTGCAGTCCCTGCCTGCCAGCATGTTCCTGCGTCAGAGCCAAACCTGTGGGAGCCGAGCTTGCTCGCGATGGCGGTATGTCAGTCAGTATCAATGCTTGATGTAACAGCCAGCCACCGCTTCCTACGACGATTATTACCAGATCAACCAACAGTGTTTATCAAAACCGAGCCTGTTTACCCTCACCCTCACCTCCTAAAATCCACCTCGCCAACCGGCAAACACGATTAGCGCAACACAGCCCCCACGAAGGCCGTTAATCAAACTTCCAAAATCAGCTCTACACGCAACCCCAAAAAGGTTGCGTGCCCCCTCTCGACTTCAAGAAAGGTGAATTAGATGAAAGTTTTATGGGTCCTGGTCCTCGGCAGCCTTTGCGCCACCGCGATGGCAGACGAGGCCCCGGCCGATGTCGCACAGCAAAAACCGACCATTGAGGAGTACACCTACTCCACCCACTTGGACATCGCCAAAGTCATCTCCATGAGCGAGATCCCGAACGTCTGCGAAGTGGTCCCGGCGAAGATGGAATACGACGATTCCAAGGGCCAGCGCCACATCCTGCGCTACAGCGTCATGGGCAACGGCTGCTCCAACGGCTGATTGACTTGATAACGGAATTTGGAGCAACCACCATGAAAACCCAACTGATCCTGGCCCTGACCCTGTCCGTGCTGGCCACCAACACCTTCGCCGCCGACGGATTTGATCGCACCGCTAGCGCAGTCGCTGAAGACGGTTACGACCACACCGACTCCGCCACCGTCACGCAAGACGGCTACGACCGCACCGGTTCTGCTACCTTTGCCGCCGATGGCTACGATCGCACCCGCTCAGCCCGCATCGTTTGATCATTACTGACATTTTCCAGCACCCGGTTTCGACCGGGCCTGGTTGTGTCTATAACTGCCGAAAACCCTCCGCAAACACAACATGTAGTGTAAACATGCAGAAAATGCTCGTTTTTTGATCAAAAAAAATCGAGATCCGACCCATACAAAAAAAATCTTCAGCGGCCAAAGCCTTGTAAACCCTCGCTCCCACGCGGATATGCCGCCCACTCGCCCTTCTGTGAGCCATTTCGCCGCAGCACGTAGGCAAAAAAGTCCTTATAATGCCGCCTTAAACGGGCCTGCAATATCCCCTTACAGGGGGTCACGCCAACCTGGAGCCCACGCAGAGGCCAATCGCCTCCTCGCGTTCACAGCCGCTCTGGAATGACCCGTACATTTTTCTGTTTATTGCCTGCGTCAGCTGCTGCAACAAACGATTTTTCCAAGATCCACCGCGGCCAGTAGGCCTTTATCGGGCATCTGGCCCTCACGCAGGAGACGACACGTCATGCTGAGCTGGGACGAATTCGACAAAGAAGACGGCGAAGTTGCTGTAAAAGGCGCCAACGCCGGCCACGCTTCTGAAGCCAACATGGACCGCCTCGACAGCGCCGGCGGTGCCGCCGCCCTCGAAGCCCGGGCCGTGACGGCCAGCGACTCGGCCGCGATCATTCGCGCCAAGGCCGCCCTCGACAAACTCGACGTCGCCGAAGGCCTCGCCGAACTCGAAGGCGCCTCTGCCCGTGTCGCCGTCGATGAAAAGCGCATGATCAACTGCCGCGCCGACCTCAACCAGCTCGTGCCGTTCAAATACGACTGGGCCTGGCAGAAGTACCTGGACGGCTGCGCAAACCACTGGATGCCGCAAGAAGTCAACATGACCGCCGACATCGCCCTCTGGAAAACCCCGGAAGGCCTGACCGACGACGAGCGCCGCATCGTGATGCGCAACCTGGGTTTCTTCTCCACCGCCGACTCCCTGGTTGCCAACAACCTGGTCCTGGCCGTGTACCGCCTGATCACCAACCCGGAATGCCGCCAGTACATCCTGCGCCAGGCGTTCGAAGAGGCGATCCACACCCACGCCTACCAGTACTGCATCGAATCGCTGGCCATGGATGAAGGCGAGATCTTCAACATGTACCACGAGATCCCATCGGTCGCGAAAAAAGCCGCTTGGGGCCTGAAATACACCCGTTCGATCTCCGATCCGAAGTTCGAAACCGGCACCCCGGAGACCGACAAAGAGCTGCTGCGCAACCTGATCGCTTACTACTGCGTCCTGGAAGGCATCTTCTTCTACTGCGGCTTCACCCAGATCCTTTCCATGGGCCGCCGCAACAAAATGACCGGCGTCGCCGAGCAGTTCCAGTACATCCTGCGCGACGAATCCATGCACCTGAACTTCGGCATCGACGTGATCAACCAGATCAAAATCGAAAACCCACACCTGTGGGATGCCGAGATGAAGGAAGAAGCGACCCAGATGATCCTGCAAGGGACCCAACTGGAAATCGAATACGCCCGCGACACCATGCCTCGCGGCGTGTTGGGCATGAACGCGGCGATGATGGAGGACTACCTCAAGTTCATCGCTAACCGTCGCTTGTCGCAGATTGGGTTGAAGGAAGAGTACCCAGGGACGACTAACCCGTTCCCTTGGATGAGCGAGATCATGGACTTGAAGAAAGAGAAGAACTTCTTTGAGACGCGCGTGATTGAGTATCAGACGGGTGGGGCTTTGAGCTGGGATTGATTCGAAAGAAAAATCCTAGGCTCCACGCGTAACTAAAAACCCCGTGAAAACGGGGTTTTTTGTATTCAACGGAACCAAAGCCGCGTTTAACTTCAGGACAGGCACGCCACCTCTGCCCTACGAAAAACTCAGAATCTTTCCGCATTGACGCCGTATCGCCTCGTTACTTATCTTAGTCGCAGGTGCCTAAGAAACGCCCAACGTAGTAGCTAACCGCCGAACATAGAACCGCGTACTGTCTAAGGACATTTGCAACTCTGTGTGGAGAAATAGCTAGTTGGGATTTTTCTTACATCCTCTACGTCGGGCTCGCGCCGCTATGTCACATGTTGCATGACGATGTCGTCGATGATCACCCTGCGTCGTTCACCCGTGTTCTCTTTCATCGAAACTCTATTGGTTGTTTCGGCAATATATTGCCGGTTAGCTGGAAGGCCAGGCTATAACCGGCATTATGATACCGATTACTTCAGGCTGGAACCGTAAAAGGGGCCACAGCCAGCGGGGATAAATCCCCTCGTCACGGGTGAGTGGCAGGCTTGATGACTGGGTTGTTTTTGGGAATCGCGAGCAGCTCACCCCCCTCCCTACCACCCTTCCCCCATTTATGAGAAACCGCCTTGCGCTCTTCGCTATAACCTTAGGAGCAACTGCGAATTAGACTTGCTGGAGTTAAATCCGCGTTTTGATTCAAGGAAGACAACATGCAAGAAATTTTCAGCATCAACTGGTTGCTTTGGCTATCGACCATGGTGCCGCTGACCCTGAGTGCAGGCCCTGGCAACTTGATGGTGGCGACGTCGGGTGCGCAAAGCGGTGTGCGTCGTTCGGTGCGGTTTATCGTCGGGCTCGACATGACCTACTTCCTGATCGCCGTGCTGGTCGGCTTGGGCCTCTATCACACGCTGACGAACAATCCGATGCTGGTATGGGCGCTACAAGTGGTGGGCAGTTTCTACATCTTGTGGCTGGGTGTGCGCATGCTGCGTCGTCCACTGAAGGCGCCCACCGACAAGGCCATGCACCTGCAATTTCGGGACGGCATTGTTGTACAACTGGGCAACGTGCAAGGAATCGTGATGTTGCTGGTGATGTTTTCCACGTTCATGCCTTCCGGCGAGACCAGCAGCACTGTCGTGTTGATCCTCAGTGCGGCGCTGATTTCGCTGAACTTCTTCTCGCACGTCATCTGGGTGTCGATGGGGTCGACCGTACAGAAACTGATCCAATCGCGCCCCAAATGGCTGATGTTTCAGAACGCTGCGTTCGGCCTGATGCTGATAGCGGTTGCTGTATGGATTTTCCTGCGCATCGGCCCGCTTTAAGGAGGCTCCCATGACCCAGACCCACGGAATTGTCTTCGCCGCCCCCGGCACACCCGACGTCATGGAATTGCGCAAATACCCGCTGCGTACTGCCGGCCCTGAAGAAATCACTGTGGCCATCGAGGCCGCCGGCGTGAATTTCATCGACCTGCACCGGCGCTCCGGCGCGCTGGACGATGGCTCAGCCTTCCCCAGGGGCTTGGGCATGGAAGGTGCGGGGCGTGTCGTCGAATGTGGATCGCAGGTGGAAAGCTTGGCCATTGGTGATCGAGTGGCCTTCGTCGACAGCTCGACCGGCAGCTACGCCGGTCACGCGGTCGTTCGCGCTTCGCGGGCGATACGCCTGCCCGATGACGTGCCGAGCGAAGTCGCGGCAGGCGTCGTATTCAAAGGGCTGACGGCCGAATATCTGACGCATCGCTGCGTGCCGCTGGCGCCTGGTGACTTTGTGGTATGGCACGCGGCGGCGGGCGGCGTGGGCAGCATTGCCACAAGCTGGCTGGTCGCTCGCGGGGTGCGCGTGATAGGTCTCGCTTCGACCGAAGCCAAACGCCGCCAGGTTCTGGATGCGGGGTGCATCGCGGCCCTCGACGCCGAAGCGCCAGATACACTTGGATTGATCCGTGAATTGACTGGTGGCAAAGGCGCCCATGTCGTGTTCGACTCCATCGGCAAAGATACCGTAGAGCTGTCATTGGCGAGTTTGCGCCCGCGCGGCCACCTCGTGTTGTTTGGCAATGCTTCGGGCGACGTGACGGATTTCAACCTGTCCCGCCTCGGGCAAATGGGCTCGCTGCATGTGACGCGGCCGTCGTTGAAGCATTACATCGGCGACAACGCTGAATTGACCCGCGCGGCCGCGCGGGTGCTGCAAGCGGTGTCCAGCGGCGCGATTCGTTTGCCGCGAATAACGCACTTTCCCCTCGTGCTGGCTGCCCAGACCCACTGCGTCATGCAATACCGCCAAACCCAGGGTTCATTGATTCTGGTGCCATGACCTGGCGGTAAGACGGCCGTCAGTGCAGGCGACCGCTTTGCCGTGAAACAGCTCCGTCAGATACTCCACCACTCGATCAACGCGGCTCACACCCTGGGTCGCCTGATTGCGCAGCAACCAGATTTCCGAGCTACGCGCAGGGCGATTGGCCAATACCTGGCACAGACCGGACTGATGTCCGACATAGACGGGTAACGCGGCAATCCCCAGATTGGCCTCGACGGCCTTGAGCTGCGCATTCAGGTTTGAAACGCGCATCCACAGCCTCTGGTCTCCGGCCATTTCGTTCAACCATTGGGCGAGCGGCATATACGACATTTCTTCGGTCCAGCCGATCAGGCTGTGGTGCTTGAGGTCGGCGGGTTCGGCCGGCAGACCGTTGGCATCGGCATAAGCCTGGGAGCAGAAAAGCCCCTGCATCAGTGTCCCGACCCGACGCATGGTGAAGTTACCGTTCTCCGGTCTGCGCAAGCGGATAATGATATCGCTGTGGCTCTGTGTGAGTTTCGACGACACCGCCGAATTAATGAAGTCGAAGCTGATCTCGGGGTGCTGATCATGAAATGCCGCGAGTTGCGGAATGATCAAGTGCGTGCCCATGAGTTCCGGACAATCAATGCGCACCTGTCCCGCCATCCGATCACCCGGTTGCGACATCTGCCGCTCGATCAGTTTGAAACGCTCCTCCGTTTCCAGTGCCAATGGCAACAATGCCCTTCCCGCTTCAGTCAGGAAGTAGCCGTTAGTCTTCTTCGAAAACAATACCGTACCGAGCGATTCCTCAAGCGCCGCGATCTTGCGCGACACCGTCGAGGCCGAAACCTTGAGCGAGATTCCGGCCTCGGTCACGTTGTTCGATTTAGCGACGAAGATAAAAACCTTCAGATCATCCCAATCCATGTCGATGACATACCCAAAAATGGAAAGTCGATCCCCACCTATTTCTATTCGAAATATCCAGAGGCCACGTTACAGTTTTTGCATGGAGCAAAACCCTAGAGGAAACATGGATGATACGTAACTCAATGCGCGCCCTTCCAGGGTTCATGCAGCCGTTTCTGAGTTGGCTGACAGCCAAGCCTCTGCCCGAAGATCTCGATAAAGTCCGTCCTCTGAAGCCGTTCCACCATATCGTTGTGTCGGCGGGATTAATAGCCGGCGGCGCGCTCTTGGCCGGTATCGGTTATTCGCAGGCCAGCATTGCGCTGTGGCTGCTGGGCTTTGTCCTGGCCACCGGTGGCATCAAGCAGATGCAAGTGATGATCTGCCACAACTGCGCCCATGACATGGTCTTCGAATCGCGCGAGACCAATATGACCGTCGGCCGGATCATTTCCGGCGTCCTGATGCTCAAACCCTTCGATATCTACAAGAGCGAACACGCTCTGCATCACAGTTCGAAAACGCTGCTGACCGATGACGATGACACCCTCTCCTACCTGCAAAGTGTGGTGGGGTTAAAACCGTCCGACAGCATCGCCACCCTGTGGACCAAACTGGTCTCGACCGCGCTGTCGCCACTGGCCGTGCTGCGCTCGTGCTGGGGCCGATTGAAAGGCACCGCCACGGCTGCAAACCGCCGAGTTGCAGGATTGACGCTGGTCTTCTGGGCGGGCCTTGCGCTGCTGTCGGCAGCCTTGGGGCATTTCGATCTGTTCATCGTGGCGTGGGTGATTCCGATCTACGCCGGCTACCACATCAGCACCACATTTCGCCTGGCGGCCGAGCACACCTGGCCCAGCGTGGACGTGCTGGAACGACGCGGCATCGAGTTCATTTGCGAGAGCACCACCGGCGTATTTATCGGCGAAGAACTGCGCATACCCGAAGGTGCGGGAACTGTTCGACGTTTCGCCCATATCAGCGTGTGGCTGATCAAGATGCTGGCGTTCCACTTGTTTGTCCGGATGTTTGTGATGGTCGGCGATACACCGTGCCACGACTTTCATCATCGGCGCCCACGATCCAAAGACTGGCCGAACTACATTACTGCCCGCGAACGCGACAGGATCGAAGGTTCCAAACCCTTTCCCACGAACTACGCCGACAACTGGGGCTACATCAACTCGGTGACCACCAACTTTCGCAACTTTCAGCGGGCGCTCCCGTACTACGCAACCAGGACAGCCACTTAAAAGGGATTTAACGATGACTTTCAGCAAAACCGCTCTGCTCACCACCGTACCTTCGGACTCCCATAGCTGGAATCTGGTGTTCATGGAGTTCCTGCTCACTGACATTGGCTACAACGTCGAGAACCAGGGACCGAACACCCCCATGGATGAGGTGATCGCGCGGCTCAACCGCCACGCCAGCGCCATGGTTGTCGTCAGCACGGTCAATGGCCATGGCTACATCGAAGGCGCTGAACTCGCGCGGCGTATTCGTAGCGAAACCAAACACACCGACGGGGTGTATATCGGCGGCAAGATCTGCACCGAAAACGATCCCCAGACCATTGCCCGACATAGCGACACACTGCGCGCCGCAGGTTTCGATGAGGTGTTCGACGACAGCGTGGCCAACAGCTTCGATGCCTTTCAGGAACTGGTGTCTGCCCAGTTGTATCCAGAGCATTACGTGGAGAAACGGGTCGCTCGCTGACCCGTAGCCCCTACCGATTCGCAGACAAAGGCAGATCAGGATGATCGATTTCAACACCCATGTTCTTGAACGCTTCAACGCGCATGGCCCGGTGCTCCAGCCGCGAATGGGCTTCAGTGACCCAGCCAGGATGCAAGCCGGTCTGGAAGCCACCGCAGCGAGCCGGGCGAATACAGTGTGCACCATCACGCTTGATGCGTTCACCCGAGTAAACAATCTTGAGGCCGCGCAACGGGCCATCGACAGCGAATCGATGCTCAACGGTTATCCGATCGTCAACCATCCGCTGGCGCAGACCCGTGCCATGATCGATCAGATTGATGCGCACTACCGCCTGCCGGTGCAGGTTCGTCATGGTTCACCCGACCCGTTGCACATTTTCAAGCGCATGGTCGAAGTCGGTCTGCCCACCACCGAGGGCGGGCCGATTTCCTATTGCCTGCCGTACAGTCGCACGCCGTTGCGCGAGGCGTTCGGTCACTGGGAGAAAGCCTGTCAGGTGCTGTCCAGCGGCGTCGACAACAGTCACATCGAAAGCTTCGCCGGCTGCATGATGGGGCAGATGTGCGACCCGGTGATCCTGATGGCGCTCAATATTCTTGAAGGGTTGTTCTTGCGCGCCCATGGCATCAAGACGCTGTCGTTCTCCTACGCCCAAGGCACCTCGCCGGTGCAGGATCGTGCGGCGGTGACGGCCCTCCAACAACTCGCGGCCGAATATTTTGCACCGGGCAGCTATCACTTTGTCGGTTATGTGTTCATGGGGTTCTTCCCGCGCTCGCTTGGCGGTTTTTGCCGAATCACTGGCGATGCGCTGGCCATGATCCGCGCCACGGGTGTGCAGCGCGTGATCATCAAGACACCGGTGGAATCAAGGCGCATTCCTCGGATAGAGGAAAATATCGCGGCGCTGGAGTACTGCGACTACTGCCTGAACACCAACGGCGTCTTACCGCAGATTCCGTTCGATTCCCAGGAACACGGGCGCGTCCTGCGCGGCGCGAAACGCCTGATCGAAGGCGCGCTGGCCCACGACAGCAACTTGTCCGAAGCCCTGCTCGGCGCCTTCGACAGTAGTTTTCTTTCGATCCCCTACTGCCTGCACCCCGACAACAAACGCGGCGCCGGCACCGTACTGACGCCGGAAAACTATTACCACGGGTTCCAGGGCGAGCGGGTGGAAAATGCCTTCTCGTTTCTGGCGGCGCTGAGGCAGAACATCCGCACCTATGACTGCGTGCTTTGATGCTGGATCGAGGCCGTCATTACCAGGTTGAAGCGCTGTTGAAAATCAGCGCTATCGACAAGGCCACTATGCGAGCGTTCGACGAGACCTGCACGGCTGCGAACGGGGACTGCTTCAGCCCAGCGGGAGCAAGCCCCCCGCCACAGGTTGATATCAGGGCGCAGGTGGGTGGCAGGCTTGATGGCGGGGTTGGTTTTGGGAATCGCGAGCAGGCTCGCTCCCACAGGGGGTTTGTGGTGTGTTGAAACTTTGGGTGCAGCCCGCCGCGTCCTTCGGTATTAATACACTTCCTCTCATGGACCCGAGCCCCGATGAAATTCGACACCGCCTACTGCCTCAGCCTCGATGCCAAGCTTTCGATCTATGACGTTCGGGATCTGAATTTCGACGAGACCATGGCCTTCGATTCGGTCAAGGAGCGCTTTCAGTGCCCCAACGATGCCTGTCGGGCGGCGTTTGATGAGGACAATCGGCTGACGACGTTCAACGCCAAGAACGTCAATTACATCCGCACGCCACATTTCAAGAATCAGCCAACTACCCGGCATATCGAGGGCTGTCCTTACGTCAGTCCGAAAACGCCGGGGTTGGGTGCGCAGAGTGGCGAGGTGGAAACGGATGACGACCGTGAAGAGCATTTTCCATCGGAGCTGTTGCTGACTCGACGTCAGTACGTGCGTAAACCGTCCGATCTGCCGAAGGATGTTGAAACAGCGACTCGGCCTACGTCGCCCACCCTATCGTCCCACGGTGATGACGCTCATTCCGTCCAAGACTCGACACCCGACAAGACCAGCGTCTTCGCCCACCCGGTGGAGTGTTTTGTGTCGAACTTCGCGGACAAGGACCTGCTCAAGCGCAAGCTGTTGAAGATTGTCGAACACACGGCGCCCTATGGATCGTTCTTCAAGAAGATCGAGTATTTGCAGGACAACAAGGGCTTGATCTACTGGGGCAAGATCAAGGAGATCAAGGATTACACGCAAAGCTTTCGCATCGATTTCGAACCCAAGGTCTGGTTCAAACAACCGGACGAGGCGAAGAAGAAGCCTTACTCGGTCAACGTTTACCTGAGCAAGAAGCTGATCGATAACTACCGCAAGCGCAAAGCGTTCCTGGAAGAGATCAAGCATGCCGTCGACAGTGACGCGCCGTTGTATTGCTTCTTTTATGGCGTGACGCCGGAGTTCAAGCAGGTGCCGAGCAAGAAGAACCCCGAAGAAACGTTCGGGGTGTTCAGTGCCAATATCGAGAACTTGGATCACTTTATTATTCGGGAGGCCCCGGGATTGGCCGATAAGTGACTTCGCCTCAGGCTAGCTGTAGCGCTATCGAGCAACACCATGCAGCGATTTATTTTATAGCTATGCCCAGCATCACACTGACCAACAATCCAATATAGACCCAAGCGTGAAGCCCATCCGGTATCCGTCCGATCCATGGCGTTGCCAGACGAATCCCCACTAACGCGCCGAGTGTCAGCACAGCGAAGGCCATCAAGTCGACGTAACCGACAAACCACGGCCCCAAATCAAATTCGGTAAACCCGGCCATGGCCATGTAAGTCAACGTCCCGGCCACCGCAACCGGCAAACTCAGCGGGTTAGCCATGGACGTTGCGCGCGACATATTCAGCCCGCAACGGCGCAACAATGGCACCGTCATGACACTTCCACCCACGCCCAGAAAAGTGGCGATGGCGCCGATGCTGATGCCGCCTGCCGATACCTCTGCCCTGCCCAATCGCCGTGGGATTACAGCGTCAGACTGTGTCAGAAAACCGCGTCTGAACAAGCAGTCCAGAATGGCTACGCCCAGATAAACGATGAAGGCATAGCGAATGACTTCGCTACTCGCCCACATCGCGGCAACAGCTCCGACGATAGCGCCCAGGCCGATGAAGCCGCCCAACGGCCACAGGTAGTGGCGAATGAGGTTACCGGCGCGGTGATGCTTGGCGGTGGCGATCAGCGCGTTGACGATCATCACGCAGGTCGAGGTGGCCACGGCGATGTGCATCGCCGATTGGCCGATAGGGTCGTCAGCGCCGTGGCTGGCGGTGAGCATGCGGTATAGCAAGGGCACCACGACGAATCCGCCGCCGAAGCCGAACAACACGGCGGTGACGCCAGTCATGCAGCCGAAAAGTGCCAGCAAGAGGTAGAACATCGCGCAGCATCCGTTAATTGAGAGAGGCCGACGATAGAGCGATGGGGCTTGGCCTGCTTCAGCAAGTAAGCCAATAATGTTTGCGTTTACGCCAATCGTTGGATACCGCTCGATGCGCAATGTTTCGATTGACCTGCTGGACGACACGCCACGGCCAGTGGTGGCTATCGGCACGGATTACCCCGACGGTCATCGGTTGCCGCGCCATACCCACCGGCGTGCGCAGTTGCTCTACGGCGCCACCGGAGTCATGCAGGTCAGCACCGCGGACGGCAATTGGGTGGTGCCGCCGCAACGGGCGGTGTGGATCCCGCCCGGGGTTGCCCATGAGGTGCTGATGCTGGGCGTCAGCACGCGAAGTTTGTATATCGAACCGTCTGCGGTAACGGCCATGGACACCCGTTGCCAGGTCATCAGCGTGTCGCCCCTGATGCGCCAGTTGCTGATGGAAGCCGTGGAACTTGCACCGGATTACGACGAGGCTGGGCGCGATTGTGCGCTGATCGATCTGCTGCTGCACGAGCTGCTGCGCAGCGCCCATCTGCCCCTGCACCTTCCACTGCCCCAAGACCCGCGCCTGCTCGGTCTGTGCCAGGCATTTCTGAAACGCCCAGACGCCCATGCCTCGCCCGTGCAATGGGCGGCGCAGTTACCTGTCAGCTTGCGCTCATTCAATCGCCTGTTCAGTCGGCAAACCACGCTGAGTTTCAGCCAGTGGCGGCAGCAGGCGTGTGTCATGGCGGCGTTGGCCCGTCTGGCCGAAGGGGATTCGGTGACGCGCATAGCCCTGGATCTGGGCTACGACAGCCCCGCGGCATTCTCCACGATGTTTCGTCGCGTACTGGGTCACGCCCCGAGCGCCTGGCTGGAGAAGACCGCCGGTCATTGATCAAAAAATGAGATTGATCGGGATTCAAAACAACTGTACAAAAACACAGTATTTTTAAATCCAACAGCTTTGGAGCACCCCATGGCCTCTCTCGCAATCAAAACCACCCTGGAACGCATCGCTGTCTATCAATTCACCCCTGCTCACAGTGCACAGGCCCGAGCCATGCTGGGCTGGAGTGTCGAGGAACTGTCCCACCAATCCGGCGTTTCGGTCCAGGCCATCCGCCGCTTCGAGACCGGTGGCGAGTTGCTCGATGTCACTCGCCTGGCCCTGGCCTTTCGCCTGGAGGCCGAGGGCCTGGTGTTCTTCCCCGGCTTCGCACCAGGGCGGGGCATGAACATCAAGGGCGCGACACCGGACCCAATGGGGCGCTCCGACTACGCAATGATTGAATAACGCCAACCCTGTGAGTGCTAGGCGATACCGGCCTGATCCTGGTACGCCGAGGGCTCCACGTCTAGCCACCAGGCGCGGCCACGTTGCGGCTGCGTCAGGGTGAATGCTTCGCCCATTTGCGGCGTGGCAATGTGAACATTGCGTTCCCAGGCCAGGGCCAGGATGCGATCGAAAGGTTCATACCAGGCATGCATCGCCAGGTCGAACGTACCGTTGTGGATCGGCAGCAGCCAACGGCCCTTGAGATCGATATGAGCCTGCAGGGTCTGCTCTGGCTGCATGTGGACGTGGGGCCAATCGACGTCATAGGCACCGGTTTCCATCAGCGTCAGGTCAAAGGGGCCATATCGTTCGCCGATGCGTTTGAAACCGTCGAAGTATCCAGTGTCGCCGCTGAAGAAAATTCGTGTGGCGCCATCAATCATCACCCATGAGGCCCACAAGGTGCTGTTGCTGTCGAACAGGCCGCGCCCGGAAAAATGCTGGGAAGGTGTCGCAACGAACTCGATACCGTCCACCTCGGTACCTTGCCACCAGTCCAACTGACGTACCTTGTTGGCGTCGACGCCCCATTTGATCAGGGTGTCGCCCACGCCAAGGGGGGCCAGGAAGTGGCGAGTCTTGGCCGCCAGCTTGAGGATGGCCTGACGATCGAGGTGGTCGTAATGATCGTGGGAAAGAATCACTGCTTCGATCGGCGGTAATTCCTCCAGGCTGATGGGCGGCTGATGAAAACGCTTAGGGCCGGCCCACTGCACAGGTGAGGCACGCTCGGAGAACACCGGGTCTGTCAGCCAGAATTTATCCCGCAGCTTGAGCAATAGAGTGGAATGGCCGAGACGGAATACGCTGTTGTTCGGCGCCGCCAGCAGCGCGGCGCGCGTCAGCGCTTGAACCTCGATGGCGCCCGAAGGCCGAGTGGTGCGCGGCTTGTGGAAGATCATGTTCCAGATGATGCGCAGGGTGGTGCCAAAGCCTTCCCGAGGGGTGAAGGCATGATTGCGATACTTGCCCTGTTCATGCCGGGATGCGTCCTGGGTGGACGGATTGTCGGTCGAAAGAGAGGGAATGGTCATGGTGCGATAACTCCAAGGGCGTCGGCGCAATTGCGCTTCGCCGTTGTGGGACGCTGGATGGCCGTTGCATGCACGCTCAGCCGCTTGACTCAAAACTACACCACTCGGTGTAGTTTCTAGATTGCATGAATCCCGGGAGCAAGTAAACTGCCGAGTGTAAGCTCTATCATCTCAACCGACGAATTGCCCATGACCGTACCGCAGCGCCTTACCGAGCGAAAACGCGAAGCCATCCTCCAGGCCGCGATTGCTGAATTCCGTAGCAGCGGTTTCGAGATCACCAGCATGGACAAGATCGCGGCGACTGCCGGCGTATCGAAGCGCACGGTGTATAACCATTTCCCGAGCAAGGAAGCGTTGTTTGCCGAAATTCTCAACCGGTTATGGAACAGCATTACCGCAGAACAGGACATGCCCTACAGCCCGCAAAAGCCGCTGCGGGAACAGCTTCAAACGTTGCTGCAAGCCAAACTGAACATGCTGGCGGACGAGAACTTTCTCGACTTGGCGCGCATCGCCATCGCCGCGACCATTCATTCCCCCGAGCGAGCCCAGGACATGGTGTCGCGCATGGGCCAGCGTGAAGAAGGCCTGACGGCCTGGATTCGCCAAGCCCAGGCCGATGGCCGGTTGAAACCCGGGGAGCCGGCATTTGCCGCCCAGCAAATGCATGGGCTGCTCAAGACGTTCGCCTTCTGGCCGCAGGTTTCGATGGGGCAACCCAGCCTGCCCCAGGATGAGCAGACTCGGGTGATCGAATCTGCCCTCGACATGTTCCTGAGCCGTTACCAAGTCTGAGGGTCAGCCCCACCGCAGATTGCGCCCCAACTCCTCGAACAAGGTCACCACCGAACGCAAGGCCCGGCAGTCCGGACGGGTCAGGAGCCACAGGGCCGTGTCATAACCCTCCAGCGGTTCGCCAAAGGGCATCAGGCCCTGGTGTTCCTCGACCAGAAAGTCCGGCAGCGCCGCCACCCCCAAGCCGGCTCGCACCAGTTCGGTGACCGAGAGCATGCTGTTGCAGCGATAGGCGGGCACCACGCCGGGTAGATGCTGGCGGCGCCAGGCTACCGTAGGGTGATCCGGGAGGAAATCGTCCGGTGCGATCCACGTCATGGCGGCCAGGTCATTCGCATCCACCGAGCGCAGATACGTGGTACTGGCACATACCCGGTAAGCCACATTGCCCAGATTTCGACCGACCAGATGTTCCGGCGGTGTACGGGTCAGACGCAATGCAATGTCGGCATCGCGGCGGCTCAGGTTGGCGAAGTCGTTCGAGGTGCTCAGCTCAAGGGCCAGCGCCGGATACGCAGGCATGAAGCGCGCCAGTGCAGGCAGCAACAAGGCTTGCAGGACCGAGTCACTGCACGTCAGGCGCACCGTCCCGCTGATGACCTCACCGCCCTGCTCCACACCCACCCGCGCCGCCTCCAACGCCTGTTCGGCGCGCTCGGCTTGTTCGGCCAGTGCCTGGGCCAGGCTCGTGGGCAAGTACCCGGAACGGTTTTTTTCAAACAAGGGCTGGCCCAGGGCCGCCTCCAGTCGACGTACCGAACGAAATACCGTGGACACGTCTACCTGCAGCAACCGAGCGGCCCGGGCCAGTGAGCCACCACGGACCAGTGCCAGGATCAGGGACAAGTCGGAATAGTCCAGACGATAGTGCGCTGCTGCATTGATCACTTGGATAAACGCCAATATTGATTGCGTGAACGCCAATCTATAGTGGCGACCAGGAATCAACAAGCGGCGAGTCTCTCATGGAAAAACAGCGTCCTTTACACATCGCCCTGGTCGGCGACCACGACCCACACATCACCGCTCACCGCGCGATCCCCGTCGCACTTGAACTGGCCGGTGGGCAAACCGGCCATGACATTCGCGTCCACTGGCTGGCAACGCCGCTGATCGCCGACAACGCTGTGCTAGAGGGCTTCGACGGTATCTGGTGCGTGCCGGGCAGTCCCTACCAAAACGAAACCGGCGCCTTGCAGGCGATTCGTTTTGCCCGCGAACAGCGTCGCCCTTTCCTAGGCACCTGCGGTGGTTTTCAACATGCCGTGCTGGAATACGCCCGCAACGTGAGGGGGTGGGTCGATGCCGCCCATGGCGAAAACGATCCCGAGGCTGAACGGGCGTTGCTGACGCCGCTGAGCTGTGCCTTGATCGAAACCATCGACAGTCTCCAGCTCGATGCGGACTCGTTGATTACCAAGGCTTATGGAACCCAGATGGTATTCGAGGGCTACCATTGCCGCTTCGGGGTCAACCCGGATTTTGAAAAGGACTTACTCAATCAGCGCCTGCACGCCGTGGCCCGGGACTCCGCCGGCGGCCTGCGCGCAGTGGAGCTGCAGGGCCATCCGTTCTTTGTCGCCACGCTGTTCCAACCTGAACGTGCCGCATTGGAAGGGCGCGTGCCGCCGCTGGTCAGCGCGTTTGTCAAAGCATGCGCCAGGACAACGCCATGAGCGCCCACTACTACGCCGTGATTTTCACCTCCCTGCGCACCGAGGGGGACCAAGGTTACACCGAAGCCGCCGAGCGCATGCTGGTCTTGGCTCGAGAGCAGCCGGGGTTTCTCGGCGTCGAATCGGCGCGCGGCGAAGATGGCTTGGGCATCACCGTGTCCTATTGGAACAGCGAAGCAGCGATCCTGGCCTGGAAGCAGCATCCCGAACACAGCGCGATCCGCGAGCGCGGCCGCTCCACCTGGTATGCCCATTGCCACACGAGGGTGTGCAAGGTCGAACGCGATTATGCGTTCCGCCGCCAAACCTGATGCCAGGATACAAAACCTGTGGAGGGCCGGCGGTTACCACAAATCCCCTGTGGGAGCTGAGCTGGCTCGCGATAGCGGTGGGTCAGCTTGCTGCGATGTTGAATGTGCCGCCGCCATCGCGGGCAAGCCTTGCTCCCACACTGAATCTCGCTCCCACAGGATCTCTGTTCAATTCAAGATTGAGGCTCAGCCTGCCACCAACTGCCGCACCGCCACGATTTCCGGCAGGTCGCTGCGGGCCATGTACACCCGCAAGGGTTCGCAGAGGTTGATCCGGTCGTCGATGTGCTGGTCCAGCAGCAACTGGATCCGCTCGCGTTTGAGGGCCATGGTGCCGTCCGCCACGGGAGCCCAGACAAATTCGCAGGTAGGGATGATGCCGTCGTCGGCCACGTCCATGCCGAAGGCGTCTTCGCTGAAACGTACGATGTATTGGCCGGTCTTGCGGTTCAGGCCAACAAAGCCCTTGAGCTGGTCGGCGGCCTGGCAGATGAATGTCGAAGTGGTGCGCATGGTAAACCTCACGGATGCGTCTCGCAGGACGTCTGATCAATGGTTTACACACAAGGCAAGTGAACGATGGTTTCAGGTTTCCCTCTGCCGGGGAAACTGGTGCGCCAAGGGTACTGCAAAGCATCCCGAAAATGCGTGGGAAAAATCTGCTTTACACATATTTATGTCGATATGACGATAGCGCCGCCTGCGTTCAGTTGCTAAAAGATAGCTCTTTGCAAAACCTACGAAAGGATCTCGAGCATGCCTGTCACCTTCATCCGCAGTGCGTTGATGCTGAGCCTGTTGCTCGGCTTCGGTCAGGCACAGGCCTCCGAGGCCCCGAGCCCCAAGGCTTTGGCGGCCCTCCAGGGGATTCCTCATCCCGCCGTGATCGCTCACCGCGGCGCCTCGTTCGACGCGCCGGAAGCAACCGCTGCCGCCTACAAGCTGGCCCGCGACCTGGGCGCCGACTACCTGGAACTGGACCTGCAACGCAGCAAGGACGGCGTGCTGTTCGTCCTGCATGACGACAGCTTGCTGCGCACCACGGATGTCGCGGTCAAATTCCCCGAGCGCAAGGACAGCACCGCCAACGAATTCACCATGGCGGAGCTCAAAACCCTCGATGCCGGCAGTTGGTTCAACACCGCTTACCCGGACCGCGCGCGGCCTTCGTTCGTGGGCTTGAAAATCCTGACCCTCGATGAAGTGATCAATATCGCCGAGGGCAACCCGCAGCAAAAACCCGGGCTGTACATCGAAACCAAGGAGCCGAAGCTGTTCCCCGATATCGAGCGCGACCTGAAGGACAAATTGCAGGACCGTGGTTGGCTGAGCCCGGCCGGGTCAAAACTGGCCAAGCGGGCCACGGGGGTCGGCCAGGGCAAGGGCAAAGTGGTCTTGCAGACCTTTGAAAAGAGCAGTCTCGAACTGCTGCACAAAGAGATGCCAAAGGTGCCGAAGATCCTGCTGTTGTGGGTGGGCGAAGGCAACATCGAGCCCAAGTCCAAGGTACCTTTTGCCCAGTCCGGCGAAACGGACAAGGCCGCCTATTACGCCAAGCAAGAACCCAAGGACAAGGCTGAATTCGAGCAGTGGGTCCAGTATGCCAAGGCCCACGGCGCCATCGGCACCGGTCCTTCGGCGATGTTGACCCACGGCGGCAGCCAGAGTTACGCGGACCTGGTGCAGCCATGGATGAACCAGTACACCCATGACCAAGGTTTGCTGGTACATGTCTACACCGCGGATGAACCTGTGGACTTCAAGAAAGTGATGGATGCCGGCGTCGATGGCATCTTCACCAACCGTGCCAGTGAACTGCTCAAGTACCTCCAGCGTCCCGAGACAGGCAGCGTGGTGCAACTATTGGAAAAGAACGGCTACTGAGTCGCAAGACAGTTGCCAGGCAACTTGCTTCAGGTTTTTTCGAATTAAGGGTGAATTAAGTTGCCACAGTTAATCTGAACCCACTTAAAACGACTCACCCTTAACGACACCAAGGAAAGATCTCATGAAAACGTTGACTGCCCTGTTTACCGCTGTTGCCTTGACCCTGACTGCTGGCCTGGCCCAGGCGGATGTTCGCGTCGATCAAATTTCTCAACTGGTCAAGGACGACAAGATCAAGTCCCTTGAATCGATGAACGAAGAAGCCCTGAAGTTGCACCCGGGCGCCACCATCACCGACACCGACCTGGATAACCACTTCAACGGTTATGAATATGAAGTCGAATTGAAAACAGCCGACGGCAAAGAGTTCGATGTTGATTTCGATGCCTCGACCGGCAAAGTCTTGAGCAACAAGCAAGACACTTGATCCATCAGTAAAAAAGAGCCGCGCAACCTTAGGGTTGCGCGGCTCTTTTGCATTTATCGATACCTGTCGCGAACGACCGTCAGGCACTCAACCTCGCCGTCACTTCATTCAACTGTCCCGACAAACCGTGCAAATCCCGACTGGCGGCTTCGGTACGCTGCACATTGTCCAGGTTAGTGCTGGCAATGCAGGTGATTTCAGTCAGGTTGCGGGAAATGTCTTCGGCCACGGAAGTCTGCTCTTCGGCTGCGGTGGCGATCTGGCGGTTCATGTCACGAATCGCTTCGACAGCCTGGGTGATGCGTTCGAGCATCACACCGGCCTGGGTCACTTGCTCCACACTTTCTTCGCTGCGCGACTGCCCACTCTCAATGGCATGGGCCGCGTCCACCGCACCCGTTTGTACGGTCTGGATAATCTGGTTGATCTCGATGATCGACGAGGCCGTGCGTTGGGCCAGGCTGCGCACCTCATCGGCGACTACCGCGAAACCGCGCCCCGCCTCCCCGGCCCGCGCGGCTTCGATGGCAGCATTGAGGGCTAACAGGTTGGTCTGTTCGGCGATCCCGCGGATCACCTCCAACACCTTGCCGATGCGCCCGCTGTCGGTTTCCAACTGACGGATGACCTTGGCCGTGTTGGCGATCTCGCCGCGCATCCGGGTGATGGTGTGGATGGTCCCCTGCATGACCTTCCCGCCCTGCTGCGCCGATTGATCGGCATCATCGGCCGCCTGCGCGGCATCGACGGCATGGCGTGCCACTTCCTGGGCTGTGGCGGACATTTCGGTCATCGCCGTCGCCACCTGATCGGTGCGTTCGAATTGCTCGCTGGTGCCCTGGCCCATTAAGCGGGCAATGGCATTGAGCTCACCGCTGGCACCGTCCAGTTCCGTGGCACTGCGTTGCAGGCGGCTAAAGGTTTCGGCAAGGAAATCGCGCAACGTGTTGGCCGCTACCGCCAGATTGCCCAGCTCGTCCTGACGGTTGCTCGTCACACGCTCGGCGAAATGCCCATGGCTGAGTCGGGTCACGTAGTCGATCAGTTTACGGATCGGTTGAACCAGGTTGCGATTGACCAGCCACAGGCTGAACAACCCAATCAGCACGCCCGACACCAGCATGATCACGGTGCCCAGCATAATCGTGCGATCGGCGCCGGCGCTGATCAGCGTCGACTCCTCGATGCCCAGCTTGCGCAGCTCCACCACCAGCGCACTCATCTGTTCACTGGCAGCACGGTCCATGCCCTTTACCGCCGCATCGCCCGCCGCCGAATCGCCACCGGAGGCGACAAATGCGTCACGGCCTTTTTGGTAGGCCGCGCCCAACTGACGATGCTCATCGCGCAGGGCCACGATGCGGGTCTTGATTGGCGCCGGCACACCTTCATGCCCGCTCAATTGGCCAAGGATGTCTTGGACCTCACGCTGACGTTCCTCGAACTGCCTCCAGTATTTATCCAGGTCCGCCGTCTGCTTGCCGCGCAGCAGGACATTTTTCCATTCCTGCACCTGCACCTTGAACTGTAGGTTGGCCTCGTCAATCAACTGCGAGGCACGCAATGGTCCATCGATCAGGTTGCGATAGTTCTGGACACCATTGGAAAGGAAATGAAAGGACGCCAGAGCGATCAGCAACATCGCCAGCAGGCTGCCGCTCAACAGGGCAAGAATCTGGGCTCTAAGGGACTTCTGTAAAATCATAGGGAGCAATCTCTAAGCAAAAACAACGGAACGACGTCCCGACCTCCATGTCGCAACACACCGCATCGCAGGGAGGGGTACGCACATACCATCGGCCTGCCTGGGACATTCTTGAACCTTGGCGACTGCCGGTAGCGCCAGCTTGGCGGTGCGAATGGAACGGTCACAAAACCATCAAGAAAACTTGCGAAGATGGCGCTCAAGTGAGCCTGTAGGCGCGACGGGCACTTCCCGCCAGCGAGACGTCATGAACCACAGCATCGACCAAAGCCACCGTGATCCGGACCTGTTTGGCCTGCTTTACGGGTTTCGTTTCCGCCCCGGCGCACGCGGGCAGGAGATCGATTCGGCCCAGGCCTTACGGTGCCTGCAACACCCGCAAGACTCGGATGAGTTCCTCTGGCTGCACCTGAACCTGGCTCATGCCGCCTGCGAGCGCTGGATGAAAAGTCACCTGGCCCTGCCCCAGGAGTTTTTCGAAGCCTTGCACGAAGGCTCGCGCTCGACCCGCATCGAGCATGTCGACTCGGCGTTGCTGGCCGTGGTGAACGATGTCGTGTTCAACCTCAGCAACCTGGTGTCCTCGGATGTCTCCACATTATGGGTTTGCGTGCACAGTCGATTGATCGTCAGCGCGCGGCTGCAACCCCTGCACTCGGTCGACAAGCTGCGCTCGTCGGTGAAGGCCGGCGAATGCTTTCGCTCGCCAGTGGAGTTACTCGTGCACTTGCTACGCGATCAGGGCGAAGTGCTGACCCAGATCGTGCGCAAGACCAGCCTGAGTGTCGACCAGGTCGAGGATCAGTTGCTGTCCTCGCGGCTGTCCACCAACCGCGCCGAGCTGGGCAGCAACCGCCGGGTACTGGTGCGCCTGCAGCGCTTGCTGGCCCTGGAGCCGGGTTCATTGCTACGTCTGCTCAACCGTCCGCCGCAATGGTTGCAGAAAGAAGACGTCAAGGAACTGCGCAAATCCACCGAGGAGTTCGCCCTGATCATCAACGACCTCACCGCGTTGAGCGAACGGATCAAGCTGCTCCAGGAAGAAATCGCCGCCAACCTCAACGAACAAAGCAACCGCACCCTGTTCACCCTGACAGTGGTGACGGTATTGGCGTTGCCCATCAACATCATTGCCGGTTTCTTCGGCATGAACGTCGGCGGCGTACCGCTGGCCAGCGATCCCGAAGGCTTCTGGATCCTGGTGGCACTGGTGGCGACCTTCACGTTGATTGCCGGCCGCTGGGCATTTCGCAAGCGACGTGACTATTGAACATGACGTGTCTAGACAATCCCTTTTGTCGGCCCGACGGGATTTAAAAGTCTTTTTGTCATTTCTCCTGCTGTATCCTGCAAAGGCTTTGTAAAAGCGCGGATCTACCAGATCTATCCACAGACTTTGCGAGGAGCGCGATATGCATGAGATCCCTAATCTCCCCTTCCCTAGCCTGCACGACACTGAGCAGACGACCACGCTACAAGCCGGGGGGCAAGCAGACGTCCAGCAACCCGAGCCCAAAGAAGCCACTGAACGCCGCCAGGCCGACAGCGAAGACTGATTGACCCGCACCACCAGACCGTGTGGAAAGCGCTAAGATGCGTTTTCCACACTGCCTGAATCCCGAGCCCTCTATGACCAATGACACCCCTCCATTCAGCGAAGCCCAGGCCAGTGTGCTGATCGGCACTGCCGAGAAAATGGTCGAGATCTGGACCCGCCTTCCGGCCGAGAAACAAGCGGCCCTGCTGGCGCGCTTTGGCAGCGAAGAAAACGCCATCGCCGCACTGGTCACCACACACTTGGTCAGCGGTGAGAGCGACAGCTGAGCCACCATTGGGCAAATAGTTTTACTTTTCCCCGCCTTGACCCCGCGCTCGCCGTTATCATAAGCAGCCTATCTATCCTGCTGCTCCGCGGACCTCTTTCCCATGTCAGATTCCCAGCGCCCCCTGGCGGTCACGCTGCAAGTCGTTTCCATCGTCCTGTTCACCTTTATCGGCTACCTGAATATCGGCATTCCCCTGGCCGTGTTGCCCGGGTTCGTCCACGGCGAACTGGGCTTCGGCGCGGTGATCGCCGGGTTGGTGATTAGCGTGCAATACCTGGCCACCCTGCTCAGTCGTCCTTATGCAGGGCGGATCATCGATAACCTGGGGAGCAAGCGTGCGGTGATGTTCGGCCTCGCCGGCTGCGGGCTGAGCGGCGTGTTCATGCTGGTGTCTGCCTGGACAGCCCACCTGCCAACGTTCAGCCTGATCAGCCTGCTGATCGGTCGCCTGGTGCTCGGCAGCGCGGAAAGCCTGGTGGGCTCCGGTTCGATTGGCTGGGGCATCGGCCGGGTCGGCGCGGCGAATACCGCCAAGGTGATTTCCTGGAACGGTATCGCCAGTTACGGCGCGTTGGCGATTGGCGCACCGCTGGGGGTGTGGCTGGTCAATGCGCTGGGACTGTGGAGCATGGGCGTGAGCATTATCTTGCTCGGTTTGCTGGGGTTGGCATTGGCCTGGCGCAAAACCGCCGCGCCCATCGTCATTGGCGAACGCCTGCCGTTCATGCACGTGCTGGGACGTGTGCTGCCACACGGCTGCGGCCTGGCCCTGGGCTCCATCGGGTTTGGCACCATCGCCACGTTCATCACCCTGTACTACGCCACCCAGCACTGGGACAACGCCGTGCTGTGCCTGAGCTTGTTCGGCGCCAGCTTCATCGGCGCGCGCCTGCTGTTCGGCAACCTGATCAACCGTCTGGGCGGCTTTCGCGTGGCGATTGCCTGCCTGTCGGTGGAAACCCTGGGCCTGCTGCTGTTGTGGCTCGCTCCGGATGCCCATTGGGCCCTCGCGGGCGCGGCGTTGAGCGGTTTGGGCTTCTCCCTGGTGTTTCCGGCGCTGGGCGTGGAAGCGGTCAACCTGGTGCCGGCCTCCAGCCGCGGCGCGGCGGTGGGCGCTTATTCGCTGTTCATTGATTTGTCGCTGGGGATCACCGGACCGCTGGCCGGTGCGATTGCCGCGGGCTTCGGCTTTGCCTCGATCTTTCTGTTCGCCGCACTGGCGGCCTTGGGCGGGTTGGCATTGAGCGTCTACCTGTACCGACAGGCGCCGAGGCATCGCCAGGAACGGGAGAAAAGCTAGAAGTCCACCTTGCCGCGCCCGGCCTTGATCGAGCCGCGTTTGGTCTTGGATTCCAAGCGACGCTTTTTCGAACCCAGGGTCGGCTTGGTCGGGCGGCGCTTCTTTTCGACCTTGGTGGCGCTGAGGATCAGTTCAGTCAGGCGCTCCAGGGCATCGGCCCGGTTCTGTTCCTGCGTGCGGTATTGCTGGGCCTTGATGATCAATACACCGTCGCTGGTAATGCGACTGTCGCGCAGGGCCAGCAGCCGCTCCTTGTAGAACTCGGGCAGCGACGAGGCCGGAATGTCGAAACGCAAATGCACGGCGCTGGAGACCTTGTTGACGTTCTGCCCCCCTGCCCCCTGGGCGCGAATGGCCGTCAGCTCGATCTCGGCGTCCGGGATGTGCACGGTGTTGGAAATCGCCAGCATGGAAAGTGTCCGGTATCAGGACCCACAGGATAACCGAAACCGCTGGAATGAGGCTTGTGAGAGCCCGACCTATGGAGCTGGTCTGTGGAACTGGTCTGTGGAACTGGTCTGTGGAACTGGTCTGTGGAACTGGTCTGTGGAACTGGTCTGTGGGAGCACGGCTTGCCCGCGATGAACGACAATGCGGTCTATCGACAAATCGCGGTGACTGCATCGCGGGCAAGCCGTGCTCCCACAGACCTTGCTTCCACAGGATTTGTGCCTGGCTTGAAACGACAAACCCGGCACTTGGCCGGGTTTGTTGTATTTCAGGCTTGCTTACTTGGCAGCAGCCGCCACAGCCAGTTCATGCCGGGCACTGCGCTTGTTCTTGATCACGTAGCACGTCCACATGAATACCACCCACACCGGAATCGCATAGACCGATATCTGGATGCCGGGAATCAACAACATCACGCCCAGGATGAACACCACGAACGCCAGGCAGATGTAGTTGCCGTACGGGTACCACAGCGCCTTGAACAGCGGCGTCTGGCGGGTCTGGTTCATGTGCTGGCGGAACTTGAAGTGCGAGTAGCTGATCATCGCCCAGTTGATCACCAGGGTCGCGACCACCAGCGACATCAGCAACTCCAGCGCATGCTGCGGGACCAGGTAGTTCAACAGCACCGCCACCAGTGTGACCGCCGCCGAGGCGAGGATCGAACGCACCGGCACGCCGCGTTTGTCGATCTTGGACAAGGCCTTAGGCGCATCGCCCTGCTCGGCCATGCCCAGCAACATACGGCTGTTGCAGTAGGTGCCGCTGTTGTACACCGACAGCGCGGCGGTGAGCACCACGAAGTTGAGGATATGCGCCGCGGTGTTGCTGCCCAGCATCGAGAACACCTGCACGAACGGGCTGCCGCTGTAGGCATCGCCGGAAGCGTTGAGCGTGGTCAGCAGGCTGTCCCAAGGCGTCAGGGACAACAGCACCACGAGCGCACCGATGTAGAAAATCAGGATCCGGTAGATCACCTGGTTGATGGCCTTGGGGATCACGGTTTTCGGTTTGTCGGCCTCGGCGGCGGTGAAACCGAGCATTTCCAGGCCACCGAACGAGAACATGATGATTGCCATGGCCATCACCAGGCCGCTGACGCCGTTGGGGAAGAACCCGCCGTGGGACCACAGGTTGGTCACCGACGCTTGCGGCCCGCCATGGCCGCTGACCAGCAAATAGCTGCCCAGGGCAATCATGCCGACAATGGCCACGACCTTGATGATCGCAAACCAGAACTCGGCCTCGCCGAAGACTTTGACGTTGGCCAGGTTGATGACGTTGATCAGGATGAAAAACGCCGCCGCCGACACCCACGTCGGGATGTCCGGGGCCCAGTAATGGATGTACTTGCCGACTGCAGTCAGCTCGGACATGCCCACCAGGATGTAGAGAATCCAGCAGTTCCAACCCGAGAGGAAACCGGCGAAACCGCCCCAGTACTTATGGGCAAAGTGGCTGAAGGAACCGGCCACCGGCTCTTCAACGATCATTTCGCCCAACTGGCGCATGATCATGAAGGCGATGAAACCGCAGATGGCGTAGCCAAGGATCATTGACGGGCCGGCTGATTTCAGCACCCCCGCCGAGCCGAGGAACAGTCCGGTACCGATCGCGCCACCGAGGGCGATCAGTTGAATGTGGCGATTTTTCAGGCCGCGTTTCAGCTCGCCCGAATGCGAGTTTTGTCCACTCATGAAAAGGGTCTCACGCAAGGTTTGATGATGTTCGTTAGACGTTGCCGCTCGAATCGGATCTCAAGCAGCGCCGATCAAACCCCAGCGCAGGCACCAGGAATTCAGCGTTTTTACAACGGTCATGCGTCACCTGTTTGTTTTTATCTGTGACGAAATCGAACCCGACACGCTTGTGGCGTGGCGGAGTGAACAAGGCGGATAACCTTGAAAGTGCGTGGGTACGCGAAGGGTCACAGTAAAACGCGGCGCATTGTACACCGCTGACCCCCTGCTGCCAGACACCACCGGATCAGCGTGTCATTTGCCGGGATTGCATGGGGCCGCCTCGAACCTGCCGGGCGGCTGCAAAAAAGTGTCCAGACTCTCGCGAGTCCCTGAAGGGTGTAGCGTGAAAAACGCCACGACGGGAGAAAAGCATGTGAGCTACGGCGTTCATTGCGCCTCCTTCTTGTTATTCACCTGCACGACAGGCATGAGGCGCATCTCACCCTTCTGGTCGACTGGAAACAAGCGGGCCAGAGCCTTTGAAAGCCCGCTTGGACAGGTCTTGCGGAAGATTTTCCTTACACCCCGGAGCGACCCGGTTTCCGGCCACCGCGATGGGCATTTTTCGTCAGCATTTCTTTACAACACGTAACGAAGAGTTGCCATGCAGCAATCTTTTGCGGGCTGACTGCAAATTGACGGTAGGTAGCTACCTATTAAAAAAAACACCCAGGCAGCTGTTTTTGAATGAGTAATGTTGTCACCAAAAATGGAACAAAAAGTTCAAACGAAAATAATGAAATTATTTTTTGCAATCCAAAAAACCCTCGACTAGGTTTTCAGCGACTTGCCAAGGCATCGTGCCGACAAGTTCTGCGGTGCCGTTGCCGGTCTGTTTTCACTTGCCGAACCGAACCGCTGATTTCCGTAAAAGTCATCTAGGAGATTCACTATGCAAGCACTGGACAAAGACTTGGAAACCGAACTGCAACTGGACGAATGGTTTGAAGCCCCAACCCATGAAGCCGCCGTTGAAATGATGCAGGCCGATGCCGTCGTTCCGTTCGGCACGGCGATGTGGCCTCTGTAGGCAGCGCCCGGCGGAGGCGATCCGGCCGGTCGACTCCGCCACTTTTGCCGGTTGCCAGGGACGTTTAATGCACTTGTCAGGGAAGAATAAGCATGGACACACAACGAGCCATCTCACATTTCCTTTACTACCTCGAACACCATCCCGCCCTGGTCGGCATCCAGCCCGCCAAGGTGCTGCTCGGCCATACCGCTGACTATGAAGCGCTGACCAGTGCCATTGCCGAACAGGCGGGCAGCGACTCGCCCTTCCGGTTCAGCGTCATGCGCCTGGACCTTGAGCCCACGGAGCGCCTGTCCAAGGCCATTGCCGACAGCGATCTGTATATTTTCTTCTACGACTCCTCCACCCTGCCCAACCCTCGTCCCGACGGCCCGGACTTTGTCCGCGCACTGCAAGGCGTGATGGCCGACAACTGGAAAAAATCGCTGCTGTTCAAGGACTACGGCGACTACTTCTACGACACTTTCAGCGTGATTCCCCAGCGTATCGCCGGGCTCAACAGCCACCTGATCCGGCGCATGTCCCAGGCGACGAGCTTGAGTTTCCAGGATGACCACGGTTCGTATTTCGACACCGCCCTGGGCGGCGTTAAGAAGTGGACCGACATCAACGGCCTCGGCAACTACGACCTGGCCCCCGGCGAAATCGCCACCCACAGCGACACCATCAATGGCCGAGTGAATTTCGTCGGCACGTTCCTGAGCACCATCCCGTTCGCACGCAAATATGGTGTGCTGCAATCGCCGCTGGAGCTGTGGATCGAAGACTCCACCATCCAGAAAATCGCCACCGACGTGCCAGGCCTGGAACACGACTTCAACAAATACCTGGACGCCAACCCGTCCAACCGCCGCATCGAGGAGCTGGGGATTGGCACCAACGAAGGGGTCAAGAGCCTGTACGCCCGCAATGCCGGTTTCGAGGAGCGTCATTGCGGCCTGCACTTGGGGCTCGGCGGCGGGGCCAAGGGCAGCCATCACCTGGATCTGATTTTCGAGAAGGGGATGTTGGCGCTGGATAATGAGCCGATGTTTGATGGGCGGTTTGTGCTTTAGAGATGGCGGTGATGCTACTGACCTCTTCGCGAGCAGGCTCGCTCCCACAATGGAACGGCGCCGAACACGCATCTCCCATTCACTAAAGATCTAACTGTGGGAGCGAACCTGCTCGCGAAGGCGGACTCACTTGCGCCCCATCACTAAAGCCAGCGCAAAAAAAAGCCAACTCGAAAGTTGGCTTTTTTTCATGGGCGGTTGCCGATCACTCCGGCTTACGACGCCCAAACCCAGGACGCTGTCCCGAACCTGCCGGTGCGCCACGGCGCTTGCCCGATGGCGTGTCGCGGTCGGCCAGGACGATACCCGGACGCTTTTTCGGTGCTGGCTTGGCCGGACGCTTGGTGTCGACCGGGCGATCGGCGACTGGCGTACCTCGGCCAGCCGGAGCACCGCGCCCTTCACCACGTTCAGTCCGACCGTTGGCCGGACGCGGGGCAGGCTTGCGGGCCGGGCGTTCGCCTTCGATCTGCGGCTCGCGCGAAGGACGCGGCCCCGTCGGCGCGCCTTCGGCAGCCGGACGCAGCGTACGCACGCGCTCGGTCTTGCCCATCGGACGCGAGGATTTACGCTGCATCCGTTCCAGCTTGTCCTTGCTCTTGGCGGTCATCTGCGGCATTGCCACCGGCTTGAGGCCCACTTCGGCCGCCAGGATGTCGACTTCGTACTGGCTCATTTCGCGCCAGCGGCCCATCGGCAGGTCGGAATTGAGGAACACCGGACCGAAACGCACGCGCTTGAGGCGGCTGACCACCAACCCCTGGGATTCCCACAAACGACGCACTTCACGGTTGCGGCCTTCCATCACCACGCAGTGGTACCAGTGGTTGAAGCCTTCACCGCCGGGAGCCTGCTTGATGTCGGTGAAACGCGCCGGGCCGTCTTCCAGCACAACGCCAGCCTTGAGGCGCTCGATCATCTCGTCGTCGACTTCGCCACGCACACGCACGGCGTATTCGCGGTCCATCTCATAGGACGGGTGCATCAAACGGTTAGCCAGTTCACCGTCAGTGGTGAACATCAGCAAACCGGTGGTGTTGATGTCCAGGCGACCGATGTTGATCCAGCGGCCTTCTTTGGGGCGTGGCATCTTGTCGAACACGGTCGGACGGCCTTCCGGGTCGTCACGGGTGCAGATCTCGCCGTCGGGTTTGTTGTACATGATCACGCGGCGCACCGTTTCGGCGGCCTCTTCGCGCTTGATCACCTTGCCATCGATGGTGATGGCGTCGTGCATGTCGACACGCAGGCCCAAGGTGGCATCTTTGCCGTTGACCTTGATTCGGCCCTGGGTGATCCAGGCTTCCACGTCGCGGCGCGAACCGACGCCGATACGGGCGAGGACTTTTTGCAGCTTCTCGCCTGCTGGGCCAATTTCCTGGCTGTCGTTCTGGTCTTGGTCTTTCATTCTGGGCACCTCCCGGTGTGGTCGAGCCAGGCTTGGCCTGACGCTTTGAAAACGGGTCTTTGACGAAGGGATCGCCAAAGGGTCGCGAATCATACGCTCGTTGAGGCGATTGCGCATCAGAGACTAGCTGATCGACGCGCGCCCGGCGCTTTTTCCGCCGACCGGTGGCGCGTAACGGGGTGGAATTCATTATCTAGTGTGGGAGCGAGCCTGCTCGCGATAGCGATTTCACATCCACAACAATGTCAGTTGACAGACCGCTATCGCGAGCAGGCTCGCTCCCACAGGGGTGTTGTGGTGTCAGCTGGATCAATCGTCGAACTGACGCCGTTCGTTTTCGATCGCTTCGGCCAGGGCGCGGGCTTCGGCTTCTTCGTCACTCAGTTCGGGTTCCGGCGGTTGGAGGGCGGCGACGGCGGCCAGCAGTTTTTCCCGGGCTTCGGCAACGCCGAGGATGTCCTCTTCAGGTTCGGGCTCAGGCTCAGGCTCCGACTCGCTGTCAGGCTCCGGCAACTCATCCGTCTCGCCGTCCGGCCCCGGCCCCTCACGTAGCAGGTCGTCGAAATCGGTCTTCAAGCCCTCCTCCATGGTGTCCAGCTCCAGCAACAACGAGTGGAAACTGGTCTCTTCCTTCGGTTCCTCAGGCTCGGCACTGGCGTCAGCCAGTTCCTGCAGCCCCTGGGGCACCGGGGCATCGTCGAACGCCAGCATCGGTTCGGGTTCCAGCTCCCGCAGTTCGGCCAACGGCGGCAGGTCATCCAGGTTCTTCAGGTTGAAGTGATCGAGAAAGGCCTTGGTGGTGGCGAACATCGCCGGTTTGCCCGGCACATCGCGATAGCCTACGACACGGATCCACTCGCGCTCCAACAGCGTCTTGACGATATGGCTGTTGACCGCCACGCCGCGCACATCTTCGATCTCGCCGCGGGTGATCGGTTGGCGATAGGCAATCAATGCCATGGTTTCGAGCATGGCGCGGGAGTAGCGCTGCGGCCGCTCCTCCCACAGGCGCCCGACCCATGGTGCGAACTTCTCGCGGATCTGCAGGCGATAACCGGACGCCACTTCCTTGAGTTCGAAGGCCCGCCCCTCGCAAGATTTGCCCAACAGCGTCAGGGCCTTCTTGAACACGGCGGGCTCAGGCCGCTCGCCTTCTTCGAAGAGTTCGAACAGGCGCTCCATCGATTGCGGCTTTCCCGAGGCCAGCAGGAAAGCTTCAAGCAAGGGGGCCAGCTCGCGGGGTTCAGTCAGATTCATTGATTTGCTCGTTATTCGGCTCGTGCCCGCACGTGGATCGCTGCGAACGGCTCATTCTGCACCAGCTCGACCAAGGATTCCTTGACCAATTCCAGGACCGCCATAAACGTCACGACGACCCCCAAGCGCCCTTCCTCGGCGGTGAACAGCTCGACGAACGGCACGAAACCGCCGCCCTTGAGCCGCTCCAGCACATCGCTCATGCGCTCGCGGGTGGACAGCGCTTCGCGGCTGACCTGGTGACTTTCAAACATATCACCTCGGCGCAGGACCTCGGCCATGGACACCAGCAACTCTTCCAGGCTCACATCTGGCAGCAGCTTTCGCGCCCGCGCCTCGGGGGCATCGAGCTTGGGCACCACCACATCGCGCCCGACCCGGTTCAAGCCATCGAGGCCTTCGGCCGCGACCTTGAAACGCTCGTACTCCTGCAAGCGCCGGATAAGCTCGGCCCGCGGGTCGTCCTCTTCCTCTTCGACCGCTGCCGAGCGCGGCAGCAGCATCCTTGACTTGATCTCGGCGAGCATGGCCGCCATCACCAGGTACTCGGCCGCCAGTTCCAGGCGCACCGACTGCATCAACTCGACGTAGCCCATGTACTGACGGGTGATCTCCGCCACGGGGATGTCGAGGATATTGATGTTCTGTTTGCGGATCAGGTACAGCAGCAGGTCAAGCGGGCCCTCGAAAGCTTCGAGGAACACTTCCAGCGCATCCGGCGGAATGTACAGGTCCAGGGGCATTTCCATGACCGCCTGGCCATAGACCATGGCGAACGGCAGCTCCTGCTGCGCGCCGGCCTGGCTGTCGGCATTGTCCACGGCGGTTTCCACGGCGGACATTCAGGCCTCGACCATGAACGGCGTCGGATCGCCACAACCGACGCGCACCACCTGGGGCTCGTCATCGGCCAGGTTGATCACCGTAGACGCCGACATGCCGCCGAAACCGCCGTCGATGATCAAGTCCACCTGATGCTCGAGAATCTGGCGCATCTCATAGGGATCGGTCAGAGGCTCGGTCTCGCCGGGCATGATCAGCGTGACGCTCATCAGCGGCTCACCCAGTTCCGCCAGCAGCGCCAGGGCAATGGGATGGCTTGGCACCCGCAGGCCGATGGTGCGTTTTTTGGGGTGCAGCAACAGCCGCGGGACTTCTCGCGTGGCGTTGAGAATGAATGTGTACGGCCCCGGCAAATGCGCCTTAAGCAGGCGAAAGGTGCCGGTGTCGATCTTGGCGAACAGGCCCAACTGCGACAGGTCACTGCAGATGAGCGCAAAGTTGTGCTTGTCGTCCAGTTGACGCAGGCGTCTTACTCGCTCCACGGCATTCTTGTCGCCGATCTGGCAACCGATGGCGTAGGAGGAGTCGGTGGGATAGACCACCACGCCTCCGCCGCGAATGATTTCCACGGCCTGTTTGATCAGGCGCGCTTGCGGGTTTTCCGGATGAATCTGGAAAAATTGACTCACGTGTTCTACCTGTTCAGACGGCGGCGGTAACGGGATCATGTTTGAATCTACACCAGAGTGGTGGCAGATCTTCCGGCAACGGGCGGTATTCGCCAATCTCGGACCAGCCCCCAGGGCCATGGAAATCACTGCCGGCGGTGACCAGCAGGCCGAACTCACGGGCCAGGATTGCCAGGCTACCGACCTGCTCGGCAGGCTGATGGCCGTTGACCACCTCAATGGCATGCCCCCCCGCTTGAATATAGTCGGCAACCAGGCGGCGGCGCTTGCTGCGAGTGAAGTCATAATGCCATGGATGTGCCAGGCTGACCCAGGCGCCAGCGGCCCGCAGGGTCTGGACGGTGTCTTCCAGCGTCGGCCAGTGCTGCTTGACGTCCCCCAGCTTGCCGGCCCCTAACCATTTGCGGAACGCTTCGGCGCGGTCCTTGACGAACCCTTCGCGCACCATCCAGTCGGCGAAGTGTGGCCGGGCCGGTGCGTTGCCGCTGTCGCCCAGTTCCTGCTGGATCTGCCGGGCGCCGTCCAGCGCACCGGGCATGCCCTTGAGGGCCAGCTTGCGGCTGATCTCTTCGGACCGCAGCCAGCGCCCGTCATGCAGTTGCGCGATGGCCTGGACCAGCGCGGGCGCATTCACATCGAAACCGTAGCCCAGCACATGGATGGTCGCCCCGCCCCAGGTACAGGACAACTCGACCCCATTGACCAGCTGCATGCCCAGCGCCGTGGCGGCGCTGCGGGCCTCGTCGAGGCCTTCGAGGGTGTCGTGATCGGTCAGGGCCAGGACTCGCACGCCGTGCTCGAACGCCCGCGCCACCAGAACCGCGGGCGCCAGGGCGCCATCGGAGGCCGTGCTATGGCAGTGCAAATCAACATTCACGAGAGTTTGTTACCTCAAATCAGCTGGCCCTATCGCGGCCAAGGATGTTTGTTATTATGCCGCCACATCCTGCTTCTGGCTGCCACTGTGAAACAATTCATCGACTTCATCCCGCTCCTGCTGTTTTTCATCGTCTACAAACTTGATCCCCGGGCCGTCGACTTCGCCGGTCATTCCTTGACTGTAGGCGGTATTTACAGCGCCACGGCAGTGCTGATCATCAGCTCCCTGGTGGTCTACGGCGCGCTGTTCGTATCCCAGCGCAAACTGGAGAAGAGCCAGTGGCTGACCCTGATCGCCTGCCTTGTCTTCGGCAGCCTGACCTTGGCGTTCCACAGCGAAACCTTCCTCAAATGGAAGGCCCCGGTGGTCAACTGGCTGTTCGCCCTGGCCTTCATCGGCAGCCACTTCGTCGGTGACCGCCTGCTGATCAAGCGCATCATGGGCCATGCCGTGAGCCTGCCGGACCTGATCTGGACCCGCCTGAACATCGCCTGGATCGCGTTCTTCCTGTTCTGCGGCGCCGCCAACCTGTTCGTTGCCTTCACGTTTCAGGACTACTGGGTCGACTTCAAGGTCTTCGGTAGCCTGGGCTTGACGCTGTTGTTCCTGATTGGCCAGGGTATCTACCTGTCCCGTCATCTGCATGATGCCGACCCCACCACGCCAAAAACCGAGGACTGACATGCTCTACGCAATCATTGCTACCGACGTCGCCAACTCCCTGGAAAAACGCCAGGCCGCTCGCCCCGCGCACCTGGAGCGCCTGCAAAAACTCCAGGACGAAGGCCGCGTAGTGCTGGCCGGCCCGCATCCGGCGGTGGACAGCAATGACCCTGGCGCCGCCGGTTTCAGTGGCAGCCTGATGGTGGTCGAATTCGACTCCCTGGCCGCTGCCCAGCAATGGGCCGAGGCCGACCCGTTCGTTGCGGCCGGCGTCTATGCCCATGTCGTGGTCAAGCCATTCAAGCAAGTCATGCCGTAAATACCCCTGGCGCGATGAGCCTTCGCGGCTCGTTGCGTTCAATTGCTCATTGTTCTCGTTTGCCTGCCGACAACCTGTCTAATCTCGATTGGAATTCAGGAGTTGCAATGCGCAAAAGTCCGTTGTGCCTGTTATTGGTCACGTTGGCGATCGGGGCACCCGCCCATGGCGAGGAGAGCACCGAGGGCAGTCATTCGGCGCCCTTGTCCCTGAGCGCCGGCAGCCAGATCGCCGAACTGCAGCAACGTTTGAAAGAAAGCGAGCGCCAGCGTGAAGCATTGAGCAAGCAATTACAAAGCGCCGACAGCTCACGCGAGAGCGCATTGCTGGCGCGACTGCGCCAGGAGAACCAGCGCCTGAAGCTGCAACTCAAGGAGGCCCAGGCAAGCCCGCTGCCACGCCTGTTGACCGATCAACAGCAATGGTTTGTCATCGGTGCCGGGGTAGCGCTATTGGCCCTGCTCTGCGGTATCTTTGCCAGCGGTGGACGTAGACAACGTCGGCAATGGCTAAATTGAGTGAGTCATGAGCGAGCTGTTACTGATAGACGATGACCAGGAGCTGTGCGAGCTCCTCGTAAGCTGGTTGAGCCAGGAGGGTTTTCAGGTCCGGGCCTGTCACGATGGCCAAAGTGCCCGCAGGGCCCTGGCCGAAACTGCCCCGGCAGCCGTGGTACTGGACGTGATGCTGCCCGACGGCAGTGGCCTGGAACTGCTCAAGCAATTGCGCAGCGATCACCCGGAGCTGCCGGTGCTGATGCTGTCGGCCCGGGGTGAACCGCTGGACCGGATCCTCGGCCTGGAGCTGGGCGCCGATGACTACCTGGCCAAACCCTGCGACCCACGCGAACTGACCGCCCGCCTGCGCGCCGTGCTGCGCCGCAGTCACCCGACGGCCGTGTCCAGCCAGATCGAACTGGGTGACCTGACTTTCAGCCCGGTGCGTGGCGTGGTCAGCATCGACGAACAGGAACAGGCCCTCACCGTTTCCGAAAGTCGCCTGCTCGAAGCCTTGCTCAAGCAGCCGGGCGAGCCGCTGGAGAAGCAGGAACTGGCGCAGATCGCTCTGGGCCGCAAGCTGACCCTGTACGACCGCAGCCTCGATATGCACGTGAGCAACCTGCGCAAAAAAATCGGCCCCCACCCCGACGGCCGCCCGCGCATCGTGGCGCTGCGTAGCCGTGGCTATTACTACAGCCCCTAAGCACTGCGCCGCTGGGCTGTGGGAGCAAAGCTTGCTCGCGATGCAGGCGCCTCGGTTCCCCCAGAGACCGCGTTATCTTCATCGCGGGCAAGCTTTGCTCCCACAGGACTGAGTGTCCTTCCCAGCAGATTTGTCAGGTCTGCACCAAAACGTCTTTACTCAAGCTTTACGCCCCCCTGACCGCCGCTGACCTTGATCTCCGTAATCTGCACACATCCGGAACTGACCGGGAATGAGACAAGGAGACACACCATGCGCAAGACCCTTATCGCTCTGATGTTCGCTGCAGCCCTGCCAACCGTCGCCATGGCCATGCCCGAAGGTACCGGCCCGATGGGACCTATGGACGGCCCACGCCACGGCGGCCAGATGCACGACAAAGGTCCGTACAGCCAACTGGACCTGAGCCGTGAACAGCGCCAGCAGATTCGCCAGATCATGGGCGAACAGCGCCACGAACAACGCGAACTGGTAGACAAGTACCTGGCCAAGCTGTCGCCAGCCGACCAGAAAGCCATGCAGGACGAAATGCAAGCCCGGCATCAGAAGGTCGATGCCCAGATCCGCGGGCTGTTGAAGCCTGAGCAGCAAAAAGAGTTCGACGTGATCCAGAAGAAACGGGCCGAGCGTCGCGCCGAGTGGGCTGAGTTCAAGGCCTGGAAAGCGCAACAGCCGCAAAAAGCGCAATAATGCACTGAAGCCCCCAGCCCAACGGCACGTCGCCGTTGGGCTTTCTTTGTTTTCGAGGATTTAGCGTGCGTTCATTGTTCTGGCGCATCCTGGCCAGTTTCTGGCTGGCCATCGCTCTGGTTGCAGGGCTTTCGCTCCTGATGGGCCACATGCTCAATCAGGACGCCTGGATCCTCAGCCGCCATCCAGGCCTCAACACCCTGCCCGAAGAGTGGACACAAACCTACGAAAGCCAGGGTGAGGACGCCGCCCAGGACATCCTGCAACAGCGCAAGCGTCAGTATCACGTCGACGTCCAAGTGTTCAATGAAAGCGGCGACCCCGTGGTGCGCGGCACCTTCCCGCATCGCGCCGCAGCCTTCGAGGCTCGGCAGAACAGCAACGAGCGACGCCTGCCCTGGCGGCGGCTGACCGACGAGGTCACCAGCGCCAAAACCGGTGACACGTATTTGTTCATCTACCGCATCCCCCATCCCGAACTGGACGCCTGGCATCGCGACAGCCTGCTCTGGCCCCTCAGTGCACTGGGGATCGCGCTGGTGGTGCTGACCTTGTTCAGCCTGTTGGTGACGCTTTCGATCACCCGCCCGTTGAGTCGCCTGCGCGGCGCGGTGCATGACTTGGGCCAGGCCGCCTATCAGCAGAACAGCCTCGCCAAGCTGGCCAACCGGCGGGACGAGTTCGGCGTACTGGCCACTGACTTCAACCGCATGGGCGCGCGCCTGCAAAGCTTGATCGCCAGCCAGCGACAACTGCTGCGCGACGTGTCCCACGAACTGCGCTCGCCCCTGGCCCGGCTGCGCATTGCCTTGGCATTGGCTGAGCGGGCCAGCCCCGAGGAGCGTGAAAGGCTCTGGCCGCGCCTGACCCGCGAATGCGATCGCCTGGAAGCGCTGATCAGTGAAATCCTGGTGTTGGCCCGGGTCGATGCCGACAACGCCGGCGCCGAAGAGGTGGAACTCAACGGCTTGCTGGTCACCCTGCAAAAAGATGCGCGACTGGCCTCACCGGAACAAACCGTGCAACTCGAAACCGAGGCGGACCTGACACTCAAGGGCTGGCCGACCATGATCGAGCGAGCGGTGGACAATCTGCTGCGCAACGCCCAGCGCTTCAATCCGGCCGGGCAATCGATCGAGATGCGCGCGGTGCGCCAGGGCGAACGAATCCTGATCAGCGTGCGCGACCACGGGCCAGGCGTGGAGGCCGAACACCTCGGGCAATTGGGCGAGCCGTTCTACCGCGCGCCCGGCCAGACCGCCGCCGGCCATGGCCTAGGCCTGGCCATCGCACGCCGAGCCGCCGAACGCCATGGCGGCGCGTTGGTGCTGGATAATCATCCTGGCGGCGGGTTCATCGCGACGCTGGAATTGCCGTTGGTGCCGGGGGCTGTGATCCAGCCGTAAGCCCCCCACTGTAGGAGCTGCCGAAGGCTGCGATCTTTTGATCTTTCGCTCCAGATTCAATTGTCTGGGACAAGATCGCAGCCTCGTTGCACTCGACAGCTCCTACACAGGGCCCACACCTCCTACACCGTTTCTACGCGGCGTCAGAATCATGCAGTCTGCCTTCAAACCAAACGATAATTCCTCTTATTCAAACTGCCCCGCCCTGTTAGACTTTGCGCCCTCGTTTTCACTCATCTCCCAGGACGCCCGATGCCGTCGTTGCCTCTTCGTTTATGTGCGCTGTTCATGGCCCTGGGCCTGAGTGCCTGCGATGATGCCCCGCGTTTTACCCAGGCCGAACCGGGTGAAGCCCGTTCCGGTGGCGCCGCGACGGTACGCAAGACGGATCAGAACGCCTTTTCCCTGCCCTCGGCCAACCTGCCGCCCTCGCGACGTGTGGATTTCAGCGTCGGCAACAGTTTCTTCCGCAGCCCCTGGGTGATCGCCCCCTCGACCACCACTGCCCGCGACGGCCTCGGCCCCCTGTTCAACACCAACGCCTGCCAGAACTGCCACATCAAGGACGGTCGCGGCCACCCGCCAGCACCAGACGCGATCAGCGCGGTATCGATGCTGGTGCGCCTGTCGATCCCCGACGCACCGCCCTATGCCAAGCTCATCGAACAATTGGGGGTCGTGCCGGAACCGGTTTACGGCGGGCAGTTGCAGGACATGTCCGTACCCGGCGTTGCCCCCGAAGGCAAGGTGCGGGTCGATTACACGCCGGTCCCGGTGCGTTTCAAGGACGGCACCGTCGTGGAACTGCGCAAGCCGGATCTGCAGATCACCCAGCTGGCCTATGGGCCAATGCACCCGGACACGCGTTTTTCCGCCCGCGTCGCCCCGCCGATGATCGGCCTGGGGTTGCTCGAGGCCATCCCCGACGAAGCCATCCTGGCAAACGCCGAAAACCAGGCCCGGGAGAAAAACGGCATCGCCGGGCGTCCCAATCAGGTCTGGGACGACGTCCAGCAAAAAACCGCCCTGGGACGGTTCGGCTGGAAGGCCGGACAGCCCAACCTCAACCAGCAGAACGTCCACGCGTTCGCCGGCGACATGGGCCTGACGACAAGCCTGCGGCCCTTCGACGACTGCACCCAGACCCAGCTCGACTGCAAGCGTGCGCCCAGCGGTAATGGCCCGAACGGCGAACCGGAAGTCAGCGACAACATCCTGCGATTGGTGCTGTTCTATAGTCGAAACCTCGCCGTACCGGCCCGACGCGACGTGAATTCACCCCAGGTGCTGGCGGGCAAGAACCTGTTCTTCCAGGCCGGGTGCCAGTCCTGCCACACACCGAAATACACCACCTCCGCCAACGCCGCCGAACCGGAGTTGGCGAACCAGGTCATCCGCCCTTACACCGACCTGCTGTTGCACGACATGGGCGAAGGCCTGGCGGACAACCGCAGCGAATTCAAGGCCAGCGGCCGTGACTGGCGAACCCCGCCACTGTGGGGCATCGGCCTGACCGAAGCCGTCAACGGCCACACCCAGTTCCTGCATGACGGACGGGCCCGCAACCTGCTCGAAGCCGTGCTGTGGCATGGTGGCGAAGCACACGCGGCGCAGCGCCAGGTTTTAGCGTTCAATGCCGAGCAGCGCACTGCTTTGCTGGCCTTCCTGAATTCCCTTTAAACGCCCTTTCCAGAAGTGGGAGCACGACATGTTCCGTCCCAAGCTGTTGTTCACCAGCCTCGCCGCCATCGCCCTCGCTGCCTGCTCGCCCCAGGATCCACAAGCCGTAACCTCGGCGGCTATCGCCAAGCAAGTGATCCTGCCGACCTACAGCCGCTGGGTCGAGGCCGACCGGCAACTGGCGACCAGCGCCCTGGCGTTCTGCCAAGGCAAGGAAAACCTGGAAACTGCCCGCGCCAACTTCCTCAAGGCGCAAAAAGCCTGGGCCGAACTGCAACCGTTGCTGATCGGTCCGCTGGCCGAGGGCAACCGCGCCTGGCAGGTGCAGTTCTGGCCGGACAAGAAAAACCTGGTGGGCCGTCAGGTCGAGCAATTGGTCAACGGCGAGCCACAGATCGACGCCGCCGGCCTGGCCAAGTCCAGTGTCGTGGTCCAGGGCCTCTCGGCCTATGAATACCTGCTGTTCGACGCCAAGATCGACATGGCCGACAGTGCGCAAAAAGCCAAGTATTGCCCGCTACTCAGCGCCATCGGCGAACGCCAGAAACAACTGGCCGAAGAGATCCTGTCGCGCTGGAACACCCACGACGGCATGCTCGCCCAGATGAGCAAATTCCCCAACCAGCGCTACGCCGACTCCCACGAGGCCATCGCCGATCTGCTGCGCGTCCAGGTCACCGCCCTGGATACGCTGAAGAAAAAACTCGGCACACCGATGGGCCGCCAGAGCAAAGGCGTACCACAGCCGTTCCAGGCCGATGCCTGGCGCAGCCAGTCGTCGTTGCAAGGCCTGGAGGCCAGCCTGAGCGCGGCCAGGACCGTCTGGGTGGGCGTGGACAACAAGGGCCTGCGCGGCCTGCTGCCCAGCGACCAGAAGCCGTTGGCGGACAAGATCGACGCCGCCTACGATGCCTCGTTGAAACTGTTTACCAGCAGTCAGCGCTCATTGACCGAAATGCTCAACGACGATGCCGGGCGCCAGCAACTCAACGATTTGTATGACAGCCTCAACGTCGTCCATCGCCTGCACGAAGGTGAACTGGCCAAGGCGCTGGGTATTCAACTGGGCTTCAATGCCAACGACGGTGACTGATCATGTTTCGACGTCAGGTCCTGGCACTGGGCAGCTTGCTGCTCGGCGCCGTCACTCTGGGCGGCTGGACGCTGTTCAAGCAAAAGGACAAACACCCACTCTTGCTTTCGGCACGGGACGATGGCGACGGCAAGCACTACGCCGTCGGCTATCGGCTGGATGGCACCCGGGTGTTCGCCACCCAGGTCGGCCAGCGTTGCCATGACATCATCAATCATCCGACCCAGCCGATTGCGCTGTTCGTCGCCCGTCGCCCAGGTACCGAAAGCTACCTGATCAACCTGCGCGACGGGACGCTGCTGCAAACCATCACCTCGTTGCCGAACCGGCATTTCTATGGCCACGCGGTGATCCACAAAAGCGGCGAATGGCTGTATGCCACTGAGAACGACACCACCGACCCGGGACGCGGCCTGTTGGGCGTGTACCGTTTCGAAGGCGAGCGGCTGGTGCACAGCGGCGAGATGTCCACCCACGGTATCGGTCCGCACCAAGTCTCATGGATGCCCGATGGCGAAACGCTGGTGGTGGCCAATGGCGGCATTCGCACCGAGGCCGAAAGCCGGGTCGAAATGAACCTCGACGCCATGGAGCCGAGCCTGGTACTGATGCAACGTGACGCCACCCTGCTGAGCAAGGAAACCCTCACCCAGTCGATGAACAGCGTGCGCCACCTGGGCATCGCCAGCGACGGCACCATCGTCTCCGGCCAGCAGTTCATGGGCGCGGCCCACGAGTCCTCGGAACTGCTGGCGATCAAGCGGCCGGGCCAGCCATTCCATGCGTTCCCGGTGCCCGAAGATCAATTGCAGGCCATGGGGCACTACACCGCCAGCGTCGCCGTGCACAGCGATCTGCGCCTGGTGGCCCTGACCGCTCCTCGTGGCAACCGCTTCTTCATCTGGGACCTGGACAGCGGCGAAGTACGCCTGGATGCGCCGCTGCCGGACTGTGCCGGCGTGGGCGCGGTGGGTGACGGGTTTGTCGTGACGTCGGGCCAAGGGCGTTGCCGCTATTACGATTGCCGACAGACACAACTGGTTGCAAAACCACTGGATCTGCCGGCAGGGCTCTGGGACAACCATTTGCATCTGGCCTGAGCCAGGGAGCAAAGCACCCTCGGTGCCGAGCACCCTGTTTTTTCAAAAAAATCCCCCGCGCCACGCGCCCGCCAAGATCTGGAATAGCCCGCACACTCGGAGTAATGTGCCCGTCTATCTGTATTTTCTCTCAGCTCTTTTCCAAGGAAGTGGAACATGCTGCGACGCCGCATGCTGATCATGTTGGGTGTTGTCCTGCTGGTGGTGCTGTTGCTCGCCGGCTACAAGGCCTTCTCCGTCTACCAGCAGATCCAGATGTTTTCTGCACCCAAACCGCCGGTGAACGTGGCCGTGGCCACGGCCGCCCAGCAACCCTGGCAGGCTCGTCTGCCCACCGTTGGCAGCCTCAAGGCGCTGCAAGGCGTGGACCTGAGCCTGGAAATCGCCGGGACCGTGCAAAAGCTGCAGTTCCAGTCTGGGCAGAAGGTCAAGGCCGGCCAGCCGCTCCTGCAACTGGACAGTGAAGTCGAAAGCGCCCTGCTGGAAACCGCCGAGGCCGACCTTGGCCTGGCGCAACTGGATTTCGGTCGCGGCCGACAACTGGTGGGCAGCCAGGCGATCTCCAAGGGCGAGTTCGACCGGCTTTCGGCGCAACTGAAGAAGAGCCGGGCCACGGTCAACCAGCTCAAGGCTTCGCTGGCCAAAAAACAGATTCTGGCACCCTTCAGCGGCACCATCGGCATTCGTCAGGTGGACGTGGGCGACTACCTGGCCAGCGGCACGGTGATCGCCACCCTGCAGGACCTCAGCAGCCTTTACGTAGACTTCTACGTCCCTGAGCAAACCGTGCCCAGGCTCGCCGTTGCCCAGTCGGTCAACGTCAGCGTCTCGGCCTATCCCGAGCAAAACTTCGTCGCCACCATCAGCGCGATCAACCCCAAGGTCGAGGACAGCACCCGCAACGTACTGGTGCGCGCCACCCTGGCTAACCCCGACGGCAAGCTGCTGCCCGGGATGTTCGCCAACCTGCAGGTGATCCTGCCGGACGGGGCCGCCGGCATCGTCGTGCCGGAAAGCGCCGTGACCTACACCCTTTACGGCAACTCCATGTACGTGGTGAGCCAGAAGAAAACCGCCGACGGCAATGTCGAGAACGACGACAAGGGCCAGCCGGTCCTGATCGCTGAACGGCGTTTCGTAGAAACCGGCGAGCGACGCGACGGACAGGTGCTGGTTACCAAAGGCGTGCAGAGCGGCGAGCAAGTCGTGATCGCCGGCCAGCTCAAGCTCGATAACGGTACGCCGATCGCCATCAGCGACGACAAGACCCTGACCGAACAGAACAGCCCGCCGCGCGCGGACTGATCAAGGAACCCCCATGGCTTTTACCGATCCGTTCATCCGCCGTCCGGTGCTCGCCACCGTGGTCAGCCTGTTGATCGTGCTACTGGGCTTCCAGGCCTGGAGCAAGTTGCCCTTGCGCCAGTATCCACAAATGGAGAACGCCCTGATCACGGTGACCACCGCCTACCCCGGGGCCAACGCCGAAACCATCCAGGGCTACATCACCCAGCCGATGCAGCAAAGCCTGGCCAGTGCCGAGGGCATCGACTACATGACCTCGGTCAGCCGCCAGAACTTCTCGGTGATTTCGGTCTATGCCCGCATCGGCTCCAACAGCGACCGGCTCTTTACCGAACTGCTGGCCAAGGCCAACGAGGTCAAGAACCAACTGCCCCAGGATGCCGAGGACCCCGTCCTCAGCCGCGAGGCCGCCGATGCCTCGGCACTGATGTACATCAGCTTCTTCAGCAAGGAACTGAGCAACCCACAGATCACCGATTACCTGTCACGGGTGATCCAGCCCAAACTGGCGACCCTGCCTGGCATGGCTGAGGCGGAGATCCTCGGCAACCAGGTCTTTGCCATGCGCCTGTGGCTGGACCCGGTCAAGCTCGCCGGCTTCGGCCTGACTGCCGCCGACGTGACCAATGCCGTGCGTCAGCACAACTTCCTCTCCGCTGCCGGCGAAGTGAAAGGCGAGTATGTGGTCACCAGCATCAACGCCAATACGGAACTCAAATCCGCCGAGGCCTTCGGCGCGATCCCGCTCAAGACCGACGGCGACAGCCGCGTGTTGCTGCGGGACGTGGCCCGCGTGGAAATGGGCGCCGAGAACTACGACAGCATCAGCTCCTTTGGTGGCACACCCTCGGTGTACATCGGGATCAAGGCCACGCCCGGCGCGAACCCGCTGGATGTGATCAAGGAAGTGCGCAAGATCATGCCGGACATAGAGGCCCAGCTCCCGGCCAACCTCAAGGCCGAGATCGCCTACGACGCTACCCTGTTCATCCAGGCCTCCATCGACGAGGTGGTGAAAACCCTGTTCGAGGCGGTGCTGATCGTCATTGTCGTGGTGTTCCTGTTCCTCGGTGCCCTGCGTTCGGTGGTCATCCCGGTGGTGACCATCCCCCTGTCGATGATCGGCGTGATGTTCTTCATGCAGTTGATGGGCTACTCGATGAACCTCCTGACCCTGCTGGCCATGGTGCTCGCCATCGGTCTGGTGGTGGACGACGCCATCGTGGTGGTGGAAAACATTCACCGGCACATCGAGGAAGGCAAGACCCCGTTCGACGCCGCGATAGAAGGAGCCCGGGAAATCGCCATGCCGGTGGTCTCGATGACCATCACCCTGGCGGCGGTTTACGCGCCGATCGGCTTGCTCGAGGGCCTGACGGGCGCTTTGTTCAAGGAGTTCGCATTGACCCTGGCCGGCGCGGTGGTGATCTCCGGGATCGTCGCCCTGACCTTGTCACCCATGATGTGCGCCATGCTCCTGCGCCACGATGAGAACCCCTCGGGGCTGGCCCATCGGCTGGACATGGTTTTCGAGCGCCTGAAGCGCCGTTACCAGCGCATGCTTCACGGCACGCTCAACACCCGCCCGGTGGTACTGGTGTTCGCCGTGATTGTCCTGCTGCTGATCCCGGTGCTGATCATGTTCACCAAGTCCGAACTGGCCCCCGACGAGGACCAGGGCATCATCTTCATGATGGCCAACGCCCCGCAACCCACCAACCTCAACTACCTGAACACGTACACCGATCACTTCATTACCATCTTCAAGGAGTTCCCGGAGTACTACTCCTCGTTCCAGATCAACGGCTACAACGGCGTGCAGTCGGGCATCGGTGGCTTCCTGCTCAAGCCCTGGAACGAACGCAGCCGCACCCAAATGGAAATCCTGCCAGAGGTCCAGGCCAAGCTGGAAAGCGTGCCGGGCTTGCAGATCTTCGGCTTCAACCTGCCCTCGCTGCCGGGCACCGGCGAAGGCCTGCCGTTTGCGTTCGTGATCAACTCGCCGAAGGACTATGCGACGCTGCTGGAAATTGCCGACCGGGTCAAAAAGCGCGCATTGGAATCCGGCAAGTTCGCCTTCATGGACATTGACCTGGCGTTCGACAAGCCCGAAGTCGTGGTGGATATCGATCGCGCCAAGGCCGCCCAGATGGGCGTATCGATGCAGGACCTGGGCGGTACCCTGGCGACACTGCTGGGTGAGGCCGAGATCAACCGCTTCACCCTCGAAGGCCGCAGCTACAAGGTCATTGCCCAGGTCGAACGCCCCTTCCGGGACAACCCGGACTGGTTGAACAACTACTACGTGAAAAATGCCAAAGGTGAATCACTCCCCCTGTCGACCCTGATCAAGGTCAGCGACCGGGCGCGACCGCGACAACTGAACCAGTTCCAGCAGCTCAATGCGGTGACGATTTCGGGCTTCCCTGTCGTGAGCATGGGCGAGGCGATCGAGACCGTCCGCCAGATCGCCCGGGAGGAAGCGCCGGTGGGGTTCGCCTTCGATTACGCCGGGGCGTCGCGCCAATTCGTACAGGAAGGCAGCGCGTTGTGGGTGACCTTTGCCCTGGCACTGGCGATCATCTTCCTGGTACTGGCCGCGCAGTTCGAAAGCTTCCGGGACCCGCTGGTGATCCTGGTGACCGTGCCGCTGTCGATTTGCGGCGCCTTGATTCCGCTGTTCCTCGGCTGGTCGAGCATGAACATCTATACCCAGGTGGGGCTGGTGACGCTGATTGGCCTGATCAGCAAGCATGGGATCCTGATTGTCGAATTCGCCAACCAGCTGCGCAGGGAACAGAACCTGACACCTCGGGAAGCCGTGGAACAAGCCGCGTCGATTCGTCTGCGGCCAGTACTGATGACCACCGCTGCAATGGTGTTCGGCATGGTGCCGCTCATCTTCGCCACAGGCGCCGGGGCGGTGAGCCGTTTCGACATCGGCACGGTGATCGCTACCGGAATGTCGATTGGCACCTTGTTCACGTTGTTCGTGTTGCCTTGCGTCTACACGCTGCTGGCCAAGCCGGACAAGGCCTGACGCTGTGTGGTTTGGAATCCAAAAAAAAAGGCCTCGCACAAGCGAGGCCTTTATCTTGGCTTCATGTCGCTCAACTCTGCGGCCTCATCCCTTGGGACAGGCTGAACATGAACAGCAGCAGATCATCGTCCGGTCGGATCGCCTCGCTGGCCTTGGCCACGCGCGGCAGGGGACAATGCGCCCCCGCACTGGACGCACTGAGGATCTGCGAGCGTGGCTGCTCCCACACAGCCACCGCCATCGATGCAACTGCCAGGGCTCCAACTAAAAACAAACCTCTAGCAATTTCTAATTTCATCGCTATAAACCTTTGATAGCGCTGCCAAACGCCGCCTCGTAAAAGTAGACGAGTTTTTTCCAGTCAACGTCGCTAAACGACGAGTGGCGCCGCAACTGCTTCAGGTCATGGGAGGCTGCACGCTGGGCGGTCAGGCGCTGGCGACACTTCTCAAAATCGAGCAAAGCCACTTCGGCCTTGGCCGCCTCGCCTTCCCCGGTCACGCGTACAAAGACATGTTTGATGTAGATACAGCCATGTTGCCAACGGCCCTTGTGCATGCGCGCCAGGTTTTCAGCCAGCGCCAGGAGGATTTGATCATGCACGGCTTCGCCATGGCGCTCGCGCCCTCCCCCGGCATACCAGTGCTCGATCTCTTCAAATCCTTCCAGTGCCTGGGTCACCAGCAGCGCACGCCACTTGTGAACCGGGTCCCGCTGGGCGCTACAGAAAATGAGCTGGGGGACGCGAACACCCAATCGGGTCAACGCCAGAAGTGCGTCTTGCTCGCGCAGCACCGTCGGTCTACCGAATGGGTGCAACCAGCTGCGATAAATATGTCCGGTCTGACGCTTGGCATAAAGCAGTTTGCCGTCCTTGCTCTTGATACGTTGTACGCCGCTTTCACCGCCGCGACGTACATTGGGCTCTTCCACCCACTCACCCTGCTGACTCCAGAAATGTTCAAAGTCACCGGGGAAAACCGTTGATCCCTCTACTGCCTGCACACCCATGCCTTTACCTCTTGCGTAATACATAAACTCGCCACATGGCATAGAGCGGTAGAAAATCCAGTCGTTCCTGAATGCGAAACCCTGCCTGCCGAAACTCCTCCTCTATTGTAGCCACCGGTAACACAAATCGATTCTGGTAGCCTTTTTGCCCACGAGTGCGTTCCTGGCGCTTGCGCTTCCAGGCCTTGAAATTGCCATCGACCCACAACGAAACGATCACGCTGTCGCGGCTGACACGCTGGAATTCCCTAAGAATCGCCCGTCGATGCGCGGGTTCACCAATGTGGTGCAACAGGCGCATGCAAAAAATGCTGTCGACGGCGTTATCAGGCAAGGCGATGTCGAACGCAGAAGTGTGCAAGGGTTGTACCCGTTTCACAACATCGGCCGGTTGAGCCTCCATTGCGGTCTTGAGCATGGCCTCGGAATTGTCCGCGCCAATGATGACCCGGTTCAGTTTTTCGGCCAACAAGGGCCAGAAGCGCCCGGCACCGCACGGCAAATCCAACACCAAGCCTGGATCACCCACGAGTGCCAATGCGCGTCGTGCCAGTTGCTGGTCTCGCCGGTTGGAAAGACGGCGACTCAAGCTGCTTCGATGTTTATCGAAGTACCTCTGGGCATGCTGCTCATCGTACTTTTCGGAGAAATCGAGTTTGATAGGGTCGGGCATCGATGGGAGCCTCCATGAGTGAATAGCTCCCACCTTATGAATCAACATGTCAGGGTCAGGTCATCTCGTTGTGAAAACTTTGTCATGTAAATGACCGAGTCTTTACAGGATTTTTCCAACCTGAGCGATCATGCCTTCGGATTCAGCTCCACCTCGAAACGGCAACCATTGGGCTCCATCGTGCTGAGACTCACCGTCCAGCCCTGGTTCTCGCAAATCCGTTGCACCAGTGACAGCCCCAACCCCAGCCCCTCGCCGCGCTTTTCGTTGCCGCGCACGAATGGCTCGAACATCGCCTCGCGCTTCTCCTCCGGGATGCCTACGCCGCTGTCCTCGACCACGAAGCCGGTAGCAGACAACGAGAGACGGATGAACCCCCGGTCGGTGTAGTGCAAGGCATTTCGCAGCAGGTTGCCCATGACGGCGGTCAGGAACGTGGCGTTATACAGGGTGTCGAGGGTTTCCCCCGGTTCGAAGATCAGCGTCAAGCCTTTGGATTCGATGGGGTCGCGCCACACCCCGAGGAGATTTTCAGCCACCGGTGCAAGGCTCAGCCGAGGCGACATGCCGTTGTCTTCGCGCTGGGCCCTGGCGAGCATCAGGAAGGTTTGCACCAGTTCGCGCATTTCTTCACTGGCCCGATTGATACGCTCGGCCTGCGTGCGGCCGCGCGGGTCCAGTGCTGGGTTTTCCAGCAGCAGTTCGCAAGAAGTCGCCAGGACCATCAAGGGCGTGCGCAACTCGTGACTCACGTCGCTGGTGAACAGTCGTTCACGGCTCAGGGCCTGGCGCAAGCGCCCCAGTGTTGCGTCGAATGCCACGGCCAGTTCACCGACTTCATCGGCAGCATAATCCGGGGCCAGCGGCGGAGCCAAACCCAGGAGCTGATCGCGATGGCGCACTTGCCGGGCCAGGCGAACCACCGGCGCTATCACCCGGCGTGCCAGGACCCAGCCTAAAAATACCGCCAGTGCCAGGCTGAGCACAAAGCCCACCAGCACCACGGCGAACAGCACCCGCTCGCGCTCTTCGAAGTCGCTCTGGTCCTGCAGCAACACGTAATGCCGACCGTCAACGATCTCGACCATGGCGTGATACGACAACTGCTCGCGAAACACTTCGTGGAAACCACGCTCCAGATGGCGCAGGTCCTTGGGCAACTCGAAGTCACCTGGACCACCGCTGAAATAAAACAATTGGTCGGGTTCCGGGCGATGGTTCCAGTCCGAGACACTGTCCATCAACAGCAAGCGTTGCAGATCGCCGCCAAGCCCGGCAGAAATCAGTTTCTCTTCAACCAAGTGGACCGTCGCTACGATACCCATGGCGAAAGCGCCAGCCACCAATGCGCTCATCAGCGCAAAGGCGATGATGATCCGTTGGGCGAGGCTCTGCTTAAACTCCATCCCGACCCTCGGCCAAGCGATAGCCGACGCCATGTACGGTGTGCAATAACGGTTTGTCGAACGGCTTGTCGATTACCTGGCGCAGTTGATGGACGTGGCTGCGCAGGCTGTCGCTGTCCGGGCAATCATCGCCCCACAACGCTTCTTCGAGGATTTCTCGACGCAGCACGTGAGGACTTTTCTGCATCAGTACCGCCAGCAGCTTGAGGCCTACAGGGTTGAGCTTGAGCAGCTTGCCTTCACGCGTCACTTCCAGGGTATCGAGGTCGTAGCTCAGGTCGCCGACCTGCAAGGCTCGGCGGCCACCGCCCTGGGCCCGACGCATGACGGCTTCGATCCGCGCCGCCAGCTCCGACAGGGCAAACGGTTTGATCAGGTAGTCATCGGCCCCGGACTTGAAGCCCTGCAGACGATCGTCCAACTGATCCCGGGCGGTGAGCATGATCACCGGCGTATCACGCCGGGCGTCTTCGCGCAGGCGCTTGCACAAGGTGTAGCCGTCGATGCCCGGCAGCATGATGTCGAGCACGATCAGGTCGTAGTGTTCGGTCGCGGCCAGGTGCAACCCCGACAAACCGTCCTGGGCACAATCGACGGTGTAGCCCTTGAGCCCCAGGTAATCGGCCAGGTTGGCCAGGATGTCTCGGTTGTCTTCGACCAATAAAATTCGCATGGGCACCTCTGCGTACACAGTTAACGGCCATCTTGGCCCGCGCAGCTTACGGCCAAGTCTGGCTTACGGCTAGGATTGTATCGGCTGTAGGCGCGAGCTTGCTCGCGATAGCGGTGGGTCAGCCGGCATCAATGCTGGATCGACGCTTTCGCGAGCAAGCGCCCACAAAGGTTGAGTGAGCCCAGGAGCAAGACTGTGCGGGCATTGACGAGTTTTTCACCCAACATTCACACCGCCCCGACGCAACGCAGACCAGACTGCGCGACGCGTTGCTTACGAAAACCTCCACCAAAGGTACTGCCATGGTCTCCACCGCCATCCGCCCTGCTTCCAGACCCCTGAATTTCTGGGTTGCCCTGGGCCTGCCTGCCGTTGTCGCAGCGACGCTGGTGTTGCTGGAGTTGACCACGCTGGACATGGACGTGGCCAAGCTGTTTTACGACCCGATGTCGGGTGGATTCATCGGTCGGCACAGTTTTTTTCTGGAAGACATCCTGCACGATCGAGCCAAACAGGTGGTTATCGTATTCTCCGTGCTGGCGGTCGTGGGACTCATCAGCTCGTTCTTCATCACCCGGCTCAAACCGTTCAAGCGCGAACTCGGTTGCCTGGTGCTGTCCCTGGCACTGGCGACGTCCTTCGTCACGCCGATGAAAGCGGTGACGGCGGTGCAATGCCCCTGGAGCCTGAAAGAATTCGGCGGCAAGGAAACCTATAGCGAGCTGCTGAGCCCACGTCCGGCCACGAACAAACCCGGTCGATGCTGGCCCGGCGGTCACGCCGCCACCGGGTTCACGCTGTTTGCGCTGTTCTTCGTCCTGCGCGACCGCCGCCCGCGCCTGGCCCGTCAGGTCCTAGTATTCGCTTTTACTTTGGGAACAGTCTTCTCCGTGGGTCGGATGATGCAAGGGGCGCACTTCTTTTCCCACAATGTGTGGACGGCGGTGTTCTGTTGGCTGATCTGCCTGGGGTGTTACTACTACATCCTGTACCGACCGGCCGTCATGGCTGATCGCGTAGCATTGAGCCAGCCCGTCGACGCCTGAAAAGCGCCCCGGACAAACCCTGTGGCAGTTGGGTCCAGCTCAATGCTGGGATAAACCCAAGGCAAAAAAAACCCCGCTTGCTTTCGCAGGCGGGGTTTTTCGCTACAGGGGTAAGGCTGGCTTACATCATGCCGCCCATGCCACCCATGCCGCCCATGTCTGGCATACCGCCGCCAGCTGGAGCGTCTTCCTTGATTTCAGCGATCATCGCCTCGGTGGTGATCATCAGGCTGGCAATCGACGAAGCCGCTTGCAGAGCCGAACGAGTCACTTTGGCTGGGTCCAGGATACCCATTTCGATCATGTCGCCGTATTCGCCGGTAGCAGCGTTGTAACCGTAGTTACCCGAACCCTGCTTGACCTTGTCGACCACAACGCTTGGCTCGTCGCCGGAGTTTGCAACGATCTGGCGCAGCGGTGCTTCAACAGCACGACGCAGCAACTGGATGCCCACGTTCTGGTCATCGTTGTCGCCTTTGAGTTCGCTGATGGCTTGCAGGGCACGAACCAGTGCCACGCCACCGCCAGGTACCACGCCTTCTTCGACGGCTGCGCGGGTAGCGTGCAGGGCGTCTTCAACGCGGGCTTTCTTCTCTTTCATTTCAACTTCGGAACCAGCGCCAACCTTGATCACTGCAACGCCGCCAGACAGCTTGGCCAGGCGCTCTTGCAGTTTTTCACGGTCGTAGTCGGACGAAGTCTCGGCCACTTGTGCGCGGATCTGAGTCACGCGAGCCTGGATATCAGACTCGACGCCGGCACCGTCGATGACGGTGGTGTTTTCCTTGGACAGGATCACGCGCTTGGCGTTACCCAGGTGCTCCAGGGTGGTGCTTTCCAGGCTCAGGCCGATCTCTTCGGAGATAACGGTACCGCCGGTCAGTACGGCGATGTCCTGCAGCATGGCCTTGCGACGGTCGCCGAAGCCTGGTGCCTTGACGGCAGCGACTTTAACGATGCCACGCATGTTGTTCACGACCAGGGTCGCCAGGGCTTCGCCTTCAACGTCTTCAGCCACGATCAGCAGTGGGCGGCCGGCTTTGGCAACGGCTTCCAGCACTGGCAGCATTTCGCGGATGTTGGAGATTTTTTTGTCGACCAGCAGGATCAGCGGGCTCTCAAGCTCGGCAACCATGGTGTCCGGCTTGTTGACGAAGTACGGCGACAGGTAGCCACGGTCGAACTGCATGCCTTCTACAACCGACAGTTCGTTTTCCAGGCCCGAGCCTTCTTCAACGGTGATCACGCCTTCTTTACCGACTTTTTCCATGGCTTCGGCAATGATGTCGCCGATGGAGTTGTCGGAGTTGGCCGAGATGGTGCCGACCTGAGCGATGGCCTTGGTGTCAGCGCATGGCTTGGACAGGGCTTTAAGCTCTTTGACGATGGCGATGGTCGCCTTGTCGATGCCGCGCTTGAGGTCCATCGGGTTCATGCCGGCAGCGACAGCCTTGAGGCCTTCGTTGACGATCGATTGAGCCAGAACGGTCGCGGTGGTGGTGCCGTCACCGGCGTCGTCGTTGGCACGGGAGGCAACGTCTTTGACCAGCTGCGCGCCCATGTTTTCGAAACGGTCTTTCAGCTCGATTTCTTTGGCTACGGAAACGCCGTCCTTGGTGATGGTCGGAGCGCCGAAGCTCTTCTCGATGATCACGTTACGGCCTTTAGGGCCCAGGGTCGCTTTTACTGCGTCAGCCAGGACGTTGACACCGGCGAGCATTTTCTTGCGGGCGGAATCGCCGAATTTAACTTCTTTAGCAGCCATGATCGATAATCCTTAAATACTTTGTAGTAACGGGAAAATGAGCGGGGGAATCAGCCTTCCAGGACAGCGAGGATTTCGTTCTCGCTCATCACCAGCAGGTCTTCGCCGTCGACTTTCACTGTGTTGCTGCCGGAGTAAGGGCCGAACACAACCTTGTCACCCACTTTCACGGCCAGTGCACGCACTTCACCGTTTTCCAGTGCCTTGCCTGGGCCTACAGCGAGAACTTCACCGTGGTTGGCTTTTTCAGCAGCCGAACCTGGCAGGACGATACCGCCAGCGGTTTTCTTCTCTTCTTCGCTGCGACGGATGACGACGCGGTCATGCAGAGGACGAAGCTTCATTGTCGATCTCTCCTAATTTTTGGTTTTCATCGGCCGGTGTAGTCCCGGCGGGTTTAACAAAGCCGGCAGAGCCGGGTGCGGTTCGTCAGTCGAACCGCGGAAGTCTGTCCGGTGTCGCCACCGGAAACCTTGCGGTGACCGTTACATAAGGGCGTACAAGTGAATTACAAGGGTGGGGGTAGAATTTTTTTTACTTCACGCAGCCAAAACGAACACGGCGCCCGATGGCGCCGTGGTGAGGATTTTACTTGGAGTCGCGGTGTTCGAATTCGCCTTCGATCACGTTGGGCTCGCGGCCCAAAGGCTCGCGCGGGGCCGGACCGCCGCGGGGCTGGAGGTCATCGGCGAAGGCGCGCTGACGCATCGCCTGCTCTTCGGCGCGCTGGCGCATTTTATTGGCCAGCAACCGACGGGTGAACGGCAACAGCATGACCAGGCCCAGCACGTCGCTGATAAAACCTGGAAGGATCAACAGGCCGCCACCCAGGGCCAGCATCAGGCCTTCGAGCATGGTCTGGGCGGGCAGCTCGCCACGGTTCAGGCTTTCACGGGCACGCAACGCCGTGGCCAGGCCGGCAATGCGCAGCACGAGCACGCCGAGCATCGAGCCGAGAATGACCAGCAGCAGCGCCGGGAAAAACCCGATCGCACCGCTGACCTTGACGAATACGAACAGCTCCAACACCGGGAACAGCAGAAAGAGCAACAAAAAAGGGCGCATCAAATGGTTCCTCAACGCAAGAATGCCTTGCTATGAAACCCTAAATGACGTCGCCCTTTCGTGAATTCAAGCGTCGAGCTCGGCATTTTTCGGCCATTGCTCGGCGTGAGCCAGATAAACCAAGGCTTCGCGCACTTGTGTCGGGGTGTTGCAAGGCGTCGGAAAAGCCAGCCAGTACAGGCCTTGGCCTATACGCAGGTGCATGCCTTCGCTGTCGATGCCCACCAATTGCGCCGGTTCGCTTTTCGGCAGGCCGGCCAGCTCCACGTAATGGGCAATGGCCTTGGCGTGATCGGCATTCATGTGCTCGATCATGCTGGTTTCGGCTTTGTTGGCGAAAGGATTGGCCAGGGTGAGCTGGTCGATCCAGTGGATAGCGCCAAAGCCGCCAATGTAGCGATGACGCACCGGGTCGAGCACCCAGAAATCGAAATCATGGGCCTTGTGGTAGTTCTGCGAATCAGGGAAATAGCGGTAGTAACGCTCGGCGGCAGCCTCGATGGCGGTACTGTCTTCGAGTTGGCGGGCCTCGGCCAGGTAGGTCAGGCGCCCCACGGCTTGTACATCCTCGGCGCCCCGCTCGCCCACCAGCATCGAACACTTAGGGTCTTTTTGCAGATTATGAGTGTGCTGGGCGATACGGCTGATCAGGATCAGTGGTCGGCCTTGTTCGTCCAGGCAATAGGGCACCACGGAGCCGAACGGAAAGCCAGGCATGGATTTGGAATGAGTGGCGAGCACTCCACGGTACTCCTTGAGCAGCAGTTCCCGGGCGTGCTTGTCAGCTTCAACGCTCAATTTATGACTCCTTTTATGAAATTCGTCTAGAAAACGGTCAGGAGACTGGAGTAATGTTCCGGTACGCCTATGGGACAGTTCTCGCGTGCAGTCGGGCTACACCGTTGCAAATCGAGAGACCTCCCAAAAGGTCCCCCTCCACCGCTGCGCCACCTGGACATGAGCATGCAACTCACTGACAAAGTAATCATTATCACCGGCGGTTGCCAGGGCCTGGGCCGCTCCATGGCTGAGTATCTCGCGGGCAAAGGTGCGAAGCTCGCCCTGGTGGACCTCAACCAGGAAAAACTCGACCAGGCGGTTGCTGCGTGTGTAGCCAAGGGCGTCGAAGCCCAGGCGTACCTGTGCAACGTTGCCAGTGAGGAGCAGGTCAGCGACATGGTCGCCCGGGTCGCCGAGGACTTCGGCGCGATCCACGGCCTGATCAACAACGCCGGGATCCTGCGTGACGGCCTGCTGCTCAAGGTCAAGGACGGCGAAATGACCAAGATGAGCCTGGCCCAGTGGCAGGCCGTGATCGACGTCAACCTCACCGGTGTATTCCTGTGCACCCGTGAAGTGGCGGCGAAAATGGTCGAGCTGAAGAACAGCGGCGCCATCATCAATATCTCGTCGATCTCCCGCGCCGGCAACGTCGGCCAGACTAACTACTCGGCGGCCAAGGCCGGTGTAGCCGCTGCCACCGTGACCTGGGCCAAGGAACTGGCACGCTACGGCATCCGTGTCGCCGGCATCGCACCGGGTTTCATCGAAACCGAGATGACCCTGGGCATGAAGCCCGAGGCCCTGGAAAAAATGACCTCGGGGATCCCGCTCAAGCGCATGGGCAAACCTGAGGAGATTGCTCATTCGGCGGCGTATATTTTCGAGAACGACTATTACACCGGTCGGATCCTGGAGATGGATGGCGGGTTGCGGATCTAAACCCAGCGCATAACAAATGTGGGAGCACAGGCTTGCTCCCACATGGAATTGCAGTTCAGTCGATCAATCGTCGCTCATAGTGATGTTCGGCATCGCCGGTGACGCAGCCTCTTGCAACACGATCCGCGCGCCCACGTGGCGGGCCAATTCCTGATAGACCATGGCGATCTGGCTGTCCGGTTCAGCGATGACCGTCGGCTTGCCGCCATCGGCCTGTTCGCGGATCAGCATCGACAGCGGCAGCGAAGCCAGCAATTCGACGCCGTATTGGCTCGCCAGTTTTTCCCCGCCGCCTTCGCCGAACAAGTGCTCGGCATGCCCGCAGTTCGAGCAGATGTGCACGGCCATGTTCTCCACCACGCCCAACACCGGGATGTTGACCTTGCGGAACATCTCCACACCCTTGCGCGCGTCCAGCAAGGCCAGGTCTTGAGGCGTGGTAACGATCACCGCACCGGCCACCGGGACTTTCTGCGCCAGGGTCAGTTGGATATCGCCGGTGCCCGGTGGCATGTCGATCACCAGGTAATCCAGGTCGCCCCACGCGGTTTGCGTGACCAGTTGCAGCAAGGCACCGGAAACCATCGGCCCACGCCAGACCATCGGCGTGTTGTCGTCGGTCAGGAAGGCCATGGACATGACCTCCACGCCATGGGACTGGATCGGCACGAACCACTTCTGGTCCTTGACCTGCGGCCGGGTGCCCTCGGCAACACCGAACATGATGCCCTGGCTCGGACCGTAGATGTCGGCATCGAGAATCCCGACCTTCGCCCCTTCACGGGCCAGCGCCAGGGCCAGGTTGGCCGCGGTAGTGGACTTGCCCACGCCGCCCTTGCCCGAGGCCACAGCGATCACGTTCTTGACGTTCGCCAGCCCCGGGACCTGAGCCTGAGCCTTGTGAGCGGCGATCACACAGGTAATGTCGACTTTGGCGGCGCTCACCCCGTCCAGGGCCTCGATCGCCATTTGCAGCATCTGCGCCCAGCCGCTCTTGAACAGGTCGGCGGCGTAGCCGATTTCCAACTGGACACTGACGCGATCGCCCTGGATGTCGATGGCGCGCACGCATCCGGCGCTGACCGGGTCCTGGTTCAGGTAAGGGTCGGTGTACTGGCGAAGGACGGTTTCTACCGCTGCGCGATTGACGGCGCTCATGGGCAACTCCGATAGCAAGACTTGAAAACAGGCCGCTATCCTACGCCGCGCGCTCCCGCGTGGCGACCCGATTAAGGGCGACGAACCCTCTTGTGACGAGGGAGCTTGCCCCCGCTCGACCCTGTAGAAGCTGTGTAGGAGCTGTCGAGTGCAACGAGGCTGCGATCTTTCCCCAGCCAATTGAATCCCAAGCGAAAGATCAAAGATCAAAAGATCGCAGGCTTCGCCAGCTCCTACAGGGCCCAGCGGGAGCAAGCTCCCTCGCCACGGATTCGGTGGGAAACAGGCCGGCAGGGTGAAATATATTTCCCAGCGCTTTATAGTGGCCGACCTCCGTTTCATCAAGTAGCCGAGCCCCATGTCCGAGCCACGCAAGATCCTCGTCACCAGCGCCCTGCCCTATGCCAATGGTTCGATTCACCTCGGCCATATGCTGGAGTACATCCAGACCGATATGTGGGTGCGCTTCCAGAAGCATCGCGGCAATCAATGCATTTATGTCTGCGCCGACGACGCCCACGGTTCGGCCATCATGCTGCGCGCAGAAAAGGAAGGCATCACCCCGGAACAACTGATCGCCAACGTCCAGGCTGAACACAGCGCCGACTTTGCCGAGTTCCTGGTGGACTTCGACAACTTCCACTCCACTCACGCCGAAGAAAACCGTGAGCTGTCGAGCCAGATCTACCTGAAACTGCGTGACGCCGGACACATCGCCACCCGTTCGATCACCCAGTATTTCGACCCGGAAAAGAAAATGTTCCTGGCCGACCGCTTCATCAAGGGCACCTGCCCGAAATGCGGCACTGAAGACCAGTACGGCGATAACTGCGAAAAATGCGGCGCCACCTACGCACCGACCGACCTGAAGGACCCGAAATCGGCGATTTCCGGGGCGACACCGGTGCTCAAGGACTCCCAGCACTTCTTCTTCAAGCTGCCGGACTTCCAGCAGATGCTGCAAGCCTGGACCCGCAGCGGCACCCTGCAGGACGCCGTCGCCAACAAGATCGCCGAATGGCTCGATGCCGGCCTGCAACAGTGGGACATTTCCCGCGATGCGCCGTACTTCGGCTTCGAGATCCCCGACGAACCCGGCAAGTATTTCTATGTGTGGCTGGACGCCCCGATCGGCTACATGGCGAGTTTCAAGAACCTGTGCGACCGCACGCCGGAGCTGGACTTCGACGCGTTCTGGAGCAAGGACTCCAGCGCCGAGCTGTATCACTTCATCGGCAAGGACATCGTCAACTTCCACGCGCTGTTCTGGCCCGCCATGCTCGAAGGTGCCGGCTTCCGTAAACCGACCGGCATCAATGTCCACGGCTACCTGACCGTCAACGGCCAGAAAATGTCCAAGTCCCGCGGCACCTTCATCAAGGCCCGGACCTACCTGGACCACCTGTCCCCGGAATACCTACGCTACTACTACGCGGCCAAGCTCGGCCGCGGCGTCGACGACCTGGACCTGAACCTCGAAGACTTCGTACAGAAGGTCAACTCCGACCTGGTGGGCAAGGTCGTCAACATTGCCAGCCGTTGCGCCGGCTTCATCCACAAGGGCAACGCCGGAGTCCTGGTCGCTGGCAACGCCGCGCCGGAACTGACCGACGCCTTCCTGGCGGCGGCGCCAAGCATCGCCGAGGCCTACGAGTCCCGCGACTTTGCCCGTGCCATGCGCGAAATCATGGCCCTGGCCGACCGCGCCAATGCCTGGATCGCCGACAAGGCGCCCTGGTCCCTGGCCAAGCAGGAAGGCAAACAGGACGAAGTCCAGGCGATCTGCGCCCTGGGCATCAACCTGTTCCGCCAACTGGTGATTTTCCTCAAGCCGGTGCTGCCGCTGCTGGCCGCCGATGCCGAGGCGTTCCTCAACGTCGCGCCGCTGACCTGGAATGATCATCAGACGCTGCTGAGCAACCATCAGTTGAACGCGTTCAAGCCGTTGATGACCCGTATCGACGCCACCAAGGTGCAAGCCATGACCGACGCCTCCAAGGAAGACCTGGCCGCCAGCCAGACCGACACCGGCGCGCCTGCCGGGAACGGCGAACTGGCCAAGGACCCGCTGTCGCCGGAAATCGAATTCGACGCCTTTGCCGCCGTTGACCTGCGTGTGGCGCTGATCGTCAAGGCCGAGGCCGTCGAAGGCGCCGACAAGCTGCTGCGCCTGACCCTGGACATTGGCGACGAACAACGCAACGTGTTCTCCGGCATCAAGAGTGCCTACCCGGACCCGGCCAAGCTCGAAGGTCGGTTGACGATGATGATCGCCAACCTCAAGCCGCGAAAAATGCGCTTTGGTATCTCCGAAGGCATGGTGATGGCGGCAGGCCCTGGCGGCGAGGAAATCTACCTCTTGAGCCCTGACAGCGGTGCCAAGCCGGGCCAGCGGATCAAGTAACACGAGCGCTTGCGGCACCGATCCCACAGTTGCCTTGCAGGTGACTGTGGGATTTTCATATCTGGCCCACGCCCCCGGCGTGCCAGATAATGCCTAATCTTGTAACAGGCCCTTTGTCGCCAACACGCCCATGACCGAAATCGTCCTCACGCTGTTCAGCGCTGCCCTGATCAACAACCTGGTGTTGCACTGGCCGCTGGGCGTCAATCCGCTGCTGGCGGCCAATGGCAGGACGCAGGTACACGCCTTGGGGCTGGCGACGGCATGCCTGATGCTGATCGTTGGCACCCTGGGCTATCTGATCGATCATGGGCTGTTGGCGCCGACAAACCTGGTCTCGCTGCGCCTGTTGGCCTGGCTGTCCTTGAGTGTTTTGCTAATTGGCCCCTTGCTGCGCCTGCTGGCACGCTGGCGGCCGGCAATGTCGTTCGAGGGGTTGTGGCCGCTGTTGCTGGGTAATGCCGGCATACTGAGCGTCACGCTGCTCAACGGCCAGGATGAGCGAGGCCTGAGCCATGCCATTGCCCTGAGTCTGGGTGCCGGGCTGGGGTTCTGGCTGGTGCTGAGCCTGTTCGACGATCTGCGCCAGCGCACCTTTAATAATGATATTCCCTTGCCCTTTCGGGGCCTGCCGATTCAGTTGATCAGCGCCGGACTGATGGCGGTGGCCTTTCTCGGATTGCGCGGGCTGGTCAAAACATGAGCCTGATTCAACGTATCGACGCCCTGCTGCCGCAGACCCAATGTGGCAAGTGCGGCCATCCCGGGTGTAAGCCCTACGCCGAAGGCATCGCCCAGGGCGAGCCGATCAATAAATGTCCGCCCGGGGGCCGCGAAACCATCGCCGCCCTGGCCGAGCTGATGAAAATACCGGTGCTGGAGCTGGACACCAGCCGCGGCGTGGCCCCAGCGCAAATCGCTTTTATCCGTGAAGCCGAATGCATCGGCTGCACCAAATGCATCCAGGCCTGTCCGGTGGATGCGATTATCGGCGCCGCCAAGCTGATGCACACCGTCCTCATCGACGAATGCACAGGCTGCGATCTGTGCGTGGCGCCCTGCCCGGTCGATTGCATTGAAATGCACCCGCTGCCGACGGCAAACGTGCTGCCGATCGTCGGCGACCTGGCCTTCAGCGCCGAAGAACAGCAGGCGCGAACCGCCAAGCGCAATCATGCCCGGCGCCGCTTCAAACAACGCAATGTCCGCCTGCGCCGCGAAGAAGAGCAGCGCCAGGCTGAACGCCTGGCTCGAACCCAACGAGCAGCGCAGGCCCAGGCTCAAACCCAGGACCCGGCACTCGACCCCGTACAAGCGGCACTGGAGCGCGTGCGTGCGCAAAAAAACGCCACGGCCGATGCCGCCTTGAAAAAAGCCAAGGTCGACCTGGCCATGAGCCGGGCGCAGTTGAACAAATCCTTGAAAGCGTTCGGCCACCCGCCAACCTTCGAGCAGCAATCGCAACTGATCGTGCTGCAACGCCAGTTCGAAGCGGCCGAGCAGGCCCTGAGCCAACTGGAAAATGCCATACCCGCGACCGCGCCAGCCCCTGCACCGACGCAAAGCGCCGAGCTGAAGCGGGCCAAGATCCAACTGGCGATGCGTCGCGCTGAACTCAGCAAAGCCCGGGCAGCTACGGCATCGGATGAACAACTGCAGGCATTGGAACAAGCGGTGACGGATGCCGAACGCCAGGTGGACGCCCATGCCGCCTCTTGAGCCCATGGACGACCGGTTGCGCCAAGCAATGATGCGAGTGTTGCTGGCGACGCTGCCCGGCGTGTTGGCGTTGCTGTGGTTCCATGGCTGGGGCGTGGCGCTCAACCTGCTGTTGTCCGGCGTTACGGCGCTAGCAGTCGAAGCGTTGGTGCTGCGTCTGCGACGCCGACCATTCAAGCCCGACCTGAACGATGGCAGCGCCCTGGTCAGCGCCACGCTGCTGGCTCTGGCCCTGCCGGCCTATTGCCCCTGGTGGCTGACCGTCACGGCGGCCGCCTGCGCCTTGCTGTTGGGCAAGCACCTGTGGGGCGGCGTCGGCAGCAACCCGTTCAACCCGGCGATGCTCGGGTATGCCCTGGTACTGGTGGCGTTTCCGTCCCAGATGAGCCACTGGCCGGCCCTCCATGGCATGGGCCTGTCTGAAGGCCTGCAGCAGGTATTCGGCGTTCATCCGGAGCCCGACGCCTGGGCCGGGGCGACCGCACTGGACAGCCTGCGAATCAACACGAACCTGACCGTCGATGAACTGTTCGCCGACAATCCGGCGTTCGGGCGTTTCGGTGGCCGGGGTGTCGAATGGGTCAACCTGGCCTTCCTGGCGGGCGGTCTGTTTCTGCTGCAACAACGGGTGTTCAGTTGGCATGCACCCGTGGGCATGCTGGTGAGCCTGTCCATCGCCAGCCTGCTGTGTTGGAACGGTTCGGGTTCGGACTCCCATGGCTCGCCGCTGTTTCATCTGTTCAGCGGCGCAACCATGCTCGGCGCGTTTTTTATCGCGACCGAACCGGTCTCGGGTGCCAAGGTGCCTCTCGCTCGCCTGCTGTTTGGCGCGGGCATGGGATTGCTGGTCTATCTGATACGCACCTGGGGTGGCTACCCGGACGGCGTGGCATTCGCGGTGTTGTTGATGAACCTCGGCGTGCCGGCGCTGGACCGGTTTGCCGAAGCGCGACAACGGCGGCCACTGACATGAACAATCCCCTCGGCGTCGCAATCCTGACCTTGTTGATCGGCCTGGGTATCGGTGCCACTTACCTCACCCACCTCGGCACGGCCGGGCGCATCGAGGCCCAGCAGCAAACGCTGGCGAACAGGGCCTTGCTCGAGGTGCTGCCCACCGACCACTATGATAACCAGCCATTGACGCACCCCGTTGTCACAGCCTCGGTGCCCCTGGCCCATAGCACGCTGCTGGGTGGCTACCTGGCGACTCGCAGCGGCCAACCCAGCGCCGTGCTGCTGCGTAGCCAAGCGCTGGGCTATGAAGGCAGCATCGAATTGCTGGTCGCCATCGATCCACAGGGCCGGTTGCTGGGCGTCAAGACCCTGCGCCAATCCGAGACACCCGGATTGGGCGCGGCGATTGCCGGCTGGCCGAACGCCTGGTTGCAAACCTTCACGGGTAAATCACGCCAGGCGCCTGATGACAGCGGCTGGGCCTTGAAAAAGGACCAGGGGCAGTTCGATCAACTGGTAGGCGCGACAGTGACGTCCCGGGCGGTCCTCCAGGCTGTTCACGATGCGCTGCGTTACTTCGACGAGCACAAGGCTCAGTTGATGGGGGTGGCTGCGAATGAATAAGCCATGGGGGCTGACACACGGCCTGCTGCTCGTCCCATTGGTCGGCGCGAGCGATTCGCTGGTTGGCGCGCTGGGGTTATGGCTGGCCTGGGCTTTGGTTCTTTTCAGCCATGGCTTGGCAATGGGGCTTGTCCGGCAACGCCTGACAGTCGGTCAACGGCTGCTCGCCTCCATCGTATTGGCCGCGACCCTGACCACCTGCATTGGCCTTGTCGCCCAGGCTTGGGCGCTGGAGTTGTATCGACCGTTGAGCCTTTACGTTGGCTGGACCGCCCTGAGCTGCGTAGCACTGGAGCATGAGGGTTTCTTCGTTGAGTCTCGCTGGCCCGGACGCCTCAGACTGGCCGGGCAGTTTGGCCTTTTGATGATCAGTCTGGGTGCCATGCGTGGGCTGATTGGCAGCGGCCTGCCCCTGGCCCTGCTCGCCCCAGGCGGGTTCATTCTGCTCGGGCTGCTGTTGGCGGCCCGGCAGGCCTGGACGGTCGCCAAACCCCATTCATCCGTTGAGGAAACGCCGCGCCCATGAACGCCGCAAAACGCCTGGAAATATTTCGTCGCCTTCACGAAGACAACCCGGAACCGAAAACCGAACTGGCCTATTCCTCGCCGTTCGAGTTGCTGATCGCAGTCATCCTGTCAGCCCAGTCCACCGACGTCGGCGTCAATAAAGCCACGGCCAAACTTTATCCGGTGGCCAATACGCCGGAGGCGATCTACGCCTTGGGCGTCGAAGGACTGTCCGACTACATCAAGACCATCGGGCTGTTCAACAGTAAGGCCAAAAACGTGATCGAAACCTGCCGCCTGCTGATCGAGCGCCACGGCAGTGAGGTCCCTCAGACTCGTGAGGCGCTGGAAGCCCTTCCGGGGGTCGGCCGCAAAACCGCCAACGTCGTGCTCAATACCGCGTTTCGGCAGTTGACCATGGCGGTCGACACCCACATTTTCCGCGTCAGCAACCGCACCGGGCTGGCCCCCGGTAAAAACGTGGTGGAGGTCGAGAATAAACTGATGAAATTTGTTCCCAAGGATTTCCTGCTGGACTCCCATCACTGGCTCATCCTTCACGGGCGCTACGTTTGCCTGGCGCGCAAGCCTCGCTGCGGCAGCTGCCGAATCGAAGATTTATGCGAATACAAGCACAAGACCTCCGACGATTGAGGCGCCATTGCTTTTATCGATCCTTCGATTGAAAAAATCTTTTTTACCCGCCCGTGGTTTATCGATATAAGGAGCGCCAATGGCAGTCTTAGCCTGGAGTCGAACCCATGAGTGCTGGCAAAGAACAACTGGATGTAGAAGACGAATTCATCGCCGCTGAGGCCGACGACGTCGAACCTGTGGTCGCGGAAGTGGCGAAAACCAACCTGAGCAAGCGCCGCACCATTGATAACCTGCTGGAAGAGCGTCGCCTGCAGAAGCAACTGGCCGATTATGACTTTGACCTCTGACACGTAAAAGCCTCCCTGATGGAGGCTTTTTACTGAGTACGCGTGACCCGAAACCTCACACCAACCCATTGCGCTGCGCCAGTTCGATCAGGTCGACCAGCGAACGGGCATTGAGTTTCAATAACAGGCGCGTCTTGTAGGTACTGACGGTCTTGTTGCTCAAGAACATTCCATCGGCGATCTCCTTGTTGGTCTTTCCGCGCGCCAGTTGCTGCAAGACCATCATTTCCCGCCCTGATAGTCGATCGACCATATCCGACTCACTGGCATTACCCAGACTCGACCGCACCGTATGCAATGCCTGGTTGGGAAAGTAACTGTAACCGGACAGTACCGCCTTTATTGCACTCAGTAACTCGGTAAGATCCTGTTGCTTGCATACATACCCCGCCGCCCCCGTCTGCATGCAACGCATCGAAAAATGTCCCGGCGCCTGGGAAGTCAGCACCAACACTTTCATGGGTGATGGAATGGCCGTCAGGCGAGCAATGACTTCCAATCCGTCCAACTTCGGAATACCGATATCAAGAATGACAATATCGGGCATAAGTTCGCGAGCAAACTGTAACGCATCGACGCCATTATCGGTTTCGGCAACGACTTCATAACCATGACGCTCCATCAGCAAACGTACAGCAAGACGAATGACGGGATGATCATCCACGATCAGCACTTTATTCATGGGCAAATCCAACTTCGCTGTTCGAATTTTTAGAGCACGCACAATAGCCTAGTCATTTCTACCTTGGCATGCCGCCCCCCCCTGAACACTTGCACCGAGAGACAGAACCTACAAGCTATACAGAAAATTCCTACAAATCGCCGCAGAAAAAATGTGTCATGGATTTTTTACAGAGAAGGAATGACCTTTCTTAACAATCCGACAACCCTGTGAACAATGCGTTCTTTCACCGCCACACCCACCTATGGCCAACCCTTTGAAAATCTCCTCACTCATAGAAAGTAACTGAATTATTTACTCTTAAAACTGCCTTCCACTCACTTAGGGCGGGGGAATCATATATAAAACACACTCAGGCACCTGACATCCAACATGGGCAGCCACTGGACCGCGCCAATATTTTATTTGGCATGGACAACTACTTTCCAACCCACTCACCGAGCACAAACACTCCATGAGCATTAACCATGAACAAACCTTTGAAGACCATAACCAACCCCATGACCCTCATCGCCATATTCGCAACTTTATCCGAAACTTCCGCAGCGATTTCCCTGCCCTTTCTGGATGATCAGGATCGTGAATATTATCTCTGGTTCCTGATCAGCTTTCCTTTTTATCTACTGCTGCTTTTTTTCATAACGCTCAACTTCAATTATCGTTCCTTGTATTCACCGTCGGATTTTAGCAAGAGCAAACACTTCATAAAGTCCATGAATGATTCGCCCTGTCGACGCAAACGACAGCTAGGTCGGACGGACGAGGCCAACGCACTGCTGGTGATACGCTTTCATCGACGCAGGCGCGAACCAGACACCCTCTGTATCGTATGCAGCCAATCGAAACGCCCGATCGAGACCTGTCGATCAAGACATTTGAAACAAGCCAGCATCGTCGTGTACATCATCTACAGCAACGCAGACCAGGCAACGCGCGGACAGGATGAATGAGCGATCGGGGGCAGCGCCGCAGCAAAGGCCACACACAAAAAAAGCGCAAAAAAAAACGGCCTGCTCATGGCAGGCCGTTTTCACGTCATCAGGGTCAGAACAGCTTGCGACCCTTGTTCGCCGCGATGCGCATGCGCAGCGCATTGAGCTTGATGAAGCCGGCCGCGTCAGCCTGGTTGTAGGCACCGCCGTCTTCTTCGAAGGTCGCGATGTTGGCATCGAACAGCGAGTCGTCGGACTTGCGTCCGGTCACAATCACGTTGCCCTTGTACAGCTTCAGGCGCACGACACCGTTCACGTTGGTCTGGGAGGCGTCGATCATCTGTTGCAGCATCAGACGCTCTGGGCTCCACCAGTAGCCGGTGTAGATCAGGCTGGCGTACTTGGGCATCAACTCGTCTTTGAGGTGAGCCACTTCGCGGTCCAGGGTGATCGACTCGATCGCCCGGTGGGCGCGCAGCATGATGGTGCCGCCCGGGGTTTCGTAGCAGCCGCGGGACTTCATGCCCACATAGCGGTTCTCGACGATGTCCAGGCGACCGATGCCGTGTTCGCCACCGATGCGGTTCAGAGTCGCCAGCACGGTGGCCGGGCTCATGTCCACGCCGTCGAGTGCGACGATATCGCCATTGCGATAGGTCAACTCCAGGTATTGCGGGGTATCAGGAGCCTTCTCCGGGGAGACGGTCCAGCGCCACATGTCTTCTTCGTGCTCGGTCCAGGTGTCTTCCAGCACGCCGCCTTCATAGGAGATGTGCAGCAGGTTGGCATCCATCGAGTACGGGGATTTTTTCTTGCCGTGGCGCTCGATCGGAATCGCGTGCTTCTCGGCGTAGTCCATCAGTTTTTCACGGGACAGCAAGTCCCATTCACGCCACGGGGCAATGACTTTCACGCCCGGCTTGAGGGCATAGGCACCCAGTTCGAAACGCACCTGGTCGTTGCCTTTGCCGGTGGCGCCATGGGAAATGGCATCGGCGCCGGTTTCGTTGGCGATTTCGATCAGGCGCTTGGCGATTAACGGACGGGCGATGGACGTACCCAGCAGGTACTCGCCTTCGTAAACGGTGTTGGCGCGGAACATCGGGAACACGAAGTCGCGGACGAATTCTTCGCGCAGGTCATCGATGTAGATCTCTTTGACGCCCATGGCCTGGGCCTTGGCGCGTGCAGGCTCGACTTCTTCGCCCTGCCCCAGGTCAGCGGTGAAGGTCACCACTTCGCAGTTATAAGTGTCCTGCAGCCACTTGAGGATCACCGAAGTGTCCAGGCCGCCGGAATACGCCAGAACGACCTTGTTTACGTCCGCCATGCCATCACTCCACGGGTTGTACGGAAAGCCGGGAAGTCTAACGTCCAACGCAAATAATTTACAGAGGCGCGACAGCTTATGACGACGAAGCGACAGATTATGTCGAGCGTGCGACGATAAAAATCGACTCAGGACGTCCGCGCTGTCGTCCCAGCGGGCGTGACGGCGGGTGACTTGGCCGGCGTCGCGGTGGACGCCGGAGCCTTGGTAGGCGCCGCAGTGGGTGCGGGCTGCACGGCAGGTGCCTGCGGTGCTGGCGCTTCGGTCGGCGCCACGCGCTCCAGGCGCACGACCACACGACGATTCTTGGCACGGTTGGCGGCATTGCTGTTCCGCACCATGGGATAACGCTCGCCGTGGAAGCGCAGGGTAATCTGCGACTCCTGGAAGCCATTGGCCTTGAAGAAGTCCTGGACCGCCAGGGCCCGTCGGCGTGACAGCTCACGGTTGGTCAGGCGATTGCCGCTGTTGTCGGAGTGGCCGTCAAGCTCAACATGATTGACGCTCGGATCGGCCTTGATGAAGTCGAGCATCACCTGCAACTGAGCCTTGGCCTGGGCATCGAGCTCGACCGATTCGCCGGGGAAACCGATATGTGTCAGCTTCACCTGCTCGAAATTTTTCGGCAACAGTTTCGCCACGCAGCCTTGGTAGTCATTGAACGCCTTGCTGAAATGCACCGGCAGCAGGCGTACTTCCGAAACCCGCCCGTCCTCGGTGTTGCGGCGCACCACAGGGCTGCGACCTTCCATCAGTCCACTGATCAAGCGACCGGCCTGGACCTGGGAGCTGTTGAACAGTACGTCACCGCTACCGATCCTGACCGAACCCAGGTTGACATCACCCCGCCCCGGTTGCCACGGTGCGGCGGCCGCCAGCAAGGTTGCCGAACCGCCGCCAAGCATCGGGTTGTAGGTCTTGAGGCGAAACGTAGCCTGTTCGCCCGCCCGGCGTACGAATTCGCCACTGCCAAAATCAGTGACCGGCTGGCTCAACCGGCACTCGAACTTGTCGCCTTCGACCGTCCACTCAATGCTCTCCAGACGGGTCTGGAAAGTGAGCGCCATGGCGGGAAGGCTGGCAAACACACTGAGCAAGGCTAGATAACGCTGGCGCACGGGAGGCTCCACTGACTTTTATACAAAGATCGACGCATGCTGTGGGCATGACGCCTGTCCGGCGCACTGCACGGATTCGTGGCACACCTGTAGGAGCTATCGGTAAGTTGCGCCAGAACTTGATAGCGGGTGCCTGAATCGGTCTTTTCCGGTAGCATTCCCACAGTTTGACCCGCCTGGAAGACCCCCAATGTCCGACCGCCTGACCCTGCTGCGTCCCGACGACTGGCATATTCATCTTCGCGATGGTGCTGTGTTGACCCATACCGTCGCCGATGTCGCGCGCACCTTCGGGCGCGCAATCATCATGCCTAACCTGGTTCCGCCAGTGCGCAATGCCGCTGAGGCCGACGGCTATCGCCAGCGCATCCTCGCCGCACGCCCGGCTGGCAGCCGCTTCGAACCGCTGATGGTGCTGTACCTCACCGACCGCACCCAGCCCGAAGAGATCCGCGAGGCCAAGGCCAGCGGCTTCATCCACGCCGCCAAGCTGTACCCGGCCGGCGCGACCACCAACTCCGATTCCGGCGTCACCAGCATCGACAAGATCTTCCCGGCGCTGGAGGCCATGGCCGAAGTCGGCATGCCGTTGTTGATCCACGGTGAAGTCACCCGGGGCGACGTCGACGTGTTCGACCGCGAGAAAATCTTCATCGACGAGCACATGCGCCGCGTCGTGGAGCGCTTCCCGACCCTCAAGGTGGTGTTCGAACACATCACCACCGGCGACGCCGTGCAGTTCGTCAACGAGGCCCCGGCCAACGTCGGCGCGACCATTACAGCCCATCACCTGTTATACAACCGCAACCACATGCTGGTGGGCGGGATCCGGCCGCACTTCTATTGCCTGCCGATCCTCAAGCGCAACACTCACCAGGAAGCCCTGCTGGACGCCGCCACCAGCGGCAGCGCCAAGTTTTTCCTCGGCACCGACTCGGCACCCCACGCCCAGCACGCCAAGGAAGCGGCCTGCGGTTGCGCCGGTTGCTACACCGCCTATGCCGCCATCGAGATGTACGCCGAGGCGTTCGAACAGCGCAACGCGCTGGACAAACTCGAAGGTTTTGCCAGCCTGCACGGCCCCCGTTTCTACGGCCTGCCGGTGAACACCGATCGTATTACCCTGGTCCGCGATGAGTGGACCGCCCCCGCCAGCCTGCCTCTCGGCGATCTGGCTGTTATCCCGCTGCGCGCCGGTGAAAAACTGCGCTGGCGCCTGCTGGAGGAAAACGCGTGAGTGAAGATCATTTCGACGACGAACTGGACGGCAACGGTGGTTCGGGCGGCGCCCGTCACCCCATGGCTGCTCGGTTCCGTGGCTACCTGCCGGTGGTCGTCGACGTAGAAACCGGCGGTTTCAACTCCGCCACCGACGCCTTGCTGGAAATCGCCGCGACCACCATTGGTATGGACGAAAAAGGCTTTGTGTTCCCCGACCACACCTATTTCTTCCGTGTCGAACCGTTCGAAGGCGCCAACGTCGAAGCGGCAGCCCTGGAGTTCACCGGGATCAAGCTCGATCACCCGTTGCGCATGGCGGTTAGCGAAGAAACGGCCCTGACCGACATCTTCCGTGGCGTGCGCAAGGCGCTCAAGGCCAATGGGTGCAAGCGAGCGATCCTGGTCGGCCACAACAGCAGCTTCGACCTGGGCTTCCTCAACGCCGCCGTCGCGCGCCTGGACATGAAGCGCAACCCGTTCCACCCGTTCTCCAGCTTCGACACCGCGACCCTGGCTGGTCTGGCGTACGGCCAGACCGTCCTGGCCAAGGCCTGCCAGGCAGCCGACATCGATTTCGATGGCCGTGAAGCCCACTCGGCCCGTTACGACACCGAGAAGACCGCCGAGCTGTTCTGCGGCATCGTCAACCGGTGGAAAGAGATGGGTGGCTGGCAGGATTTCGACGACTAAGAGAGCGCAGCTGTGGCGAGGCGGGACTGCCCTGTAGGAAGTGCCGCAGGCTGCGATCTTTTGATCTAGGCTTGCACCCAGGACTCACTGGCTTAGGAAAAATCGCAGCCTCGTTGCACTCGGCAGCTCCTACACACCCATAAAAAAACCGGCCATCGTGGGCCGGTTTTTTTATGCCAGGGTGCGCTTACAGCTTGCCGCTGTGCTCGCCCAGGTAAGCAGCAACGCCTTCAGGCGAAGCGGTCATGCCCTTGTCGCCTTTTTTCCAGTTGGCCGGGCAGACTTCGCCGTGCTCTTCGTGGAATTGCAGCGCGTCGACCAGACGGATCAGTTCTTCCATGTTACGACCCAGTGGCAGGTCGTTGATGATCTGCGAACGGACAACGCCTTTGTCGTCGATCAGAAACGCGCCACGGAAGGCTACGCCGCCTTCGGACTCAACATCATAGGCCTTGGCGATTTCGTGCTTCATGTCGGCAGCCATGGTGTATTTCACCTGACCGATACCGCCATTGTTGATCGGGGTGTTGCGCCAGGCGTTGTGGGTGAAGTGCGAGTCGATCGAAACAGCGACCACTTCGACGTTGCGCGCCTTGAAATCATCCATGCGGTGATCCAGTGCGATCAGCTCGGACGGGCAGACGAAGGTGAAGTCCAGTGGATAGAAGAACACCAGGCCGTATTTGCCTTTGATGGCCGAGGACAGGGTGAAGCTATCAACGATTTCGCCGTTGCCGAGGACGGCTGGAACGGTGAAGTCTGGGGCTTGTTTGCCTACGAGTACGCTCATTGGATATCTCCTGATGTAATAGCGTGAGAACAAGGTCCGGGCCAGCCTGTCACCCTCAGGCGACAGCCCTGTGACACGAACCCGCTTGCAAGGGCCGACCATCATACACCGCGCATTTGGACTGTCTTCAACGGTTTTTCGGTGGCATCAAAAAATCGCCATCCGGTTGCATGCCGCATCAGCCGTCCTGGATAAACCGTTCGTCAGCCTGGCAACGCTCTGGCGCAAGACCTTGAGAAACAACTTTGACAATCATTCTCGTTAACATTAAGATCCATCCCAATTGAGTCACAACCAGCGACGGTTCTTACTTATGTACGTATGCCTCTGCACTGGCGTCACCGACGGGCAAATCCGCGAAGCGATCTACGAAGGTTGCTGCAGCTATCGCGAAGTCCGCCATGCCACCGGCGTAGCCAGCCAATGCGGCAAATGTGCCTGCCTGGCCAAGGAAGTGGTTCGTGAAACCCTCGCCAAAGTGCAAACGGCACAGGCCTCGATCCCTTACCCGGTAGAATTTAGCGCCGCGTAATAACGCGTAATAAACAGTTTTCAAAGAACCGGACCCAGCGTCCGGTTTTTTTATGCCTGTAAATCAAATGCTTAGCGTCCAGACGCGGAACACAAACATTCTTATTCCGATTAATTTTCATTTATTATTCAATAACTTAGGTTTGACACTCGTAAATGCGCGGCTCAAACTCAGCCCTATACACAGCTATTACAGGGCAGGCCTCATCATGAAAGGCGACATTACAGTCATCCAGCATCTCAACAAGATCCTTGCCAATGAGCTGGTCGCGATCAATCAATACTTCCTGCATGCACGCATGTATGAGGATTGGGGCCTGAACAAACTGGGCAAGCATGAGTATCACGAATCCATCGACGAGATGAAGCACGCGGACAAGCTGATCAAGCGCATCCTGTTCCTCGAAGGCCTGCCAAACGTCCAGGACCTGGGCAAGCTGCACATCGGCGAACACACCCGCGAGATGCTTGAGTGCGACCTGCGTATCGAACGTACCGGCCATGCTGACCTGAAGGCCGCTATTGCCCACTGCGAAAGCGTTGGCGACTTCGGTAGCCGCGAACTGCTGGAAGACATCCTCGAATCCGAGGAAGAGCACATCGACTGGCTGGAAACCCAATTGGGCCTGATCGACAAAGTCGGTCTTGAGAATTACCTGCAATCGCAGATGGGTGAAGAGTAAGCTTCCCCGAAAGCAAGCCACTAAAAAGCCCCGCCCTCTTTCGAGAGGCGGGGCTTTTTATTGCCTATCCCTGTGTGTCCGCATTCAGCCACAACCTACGTGGTGAATACGAATGTGTAGATCAGGCTTCGGTCTTGTTCGCCGCCACTTTTTCTACCGCTTCCTTGATCGTGGCCTGCAGAGAGCCGTCAGCGGCCATCTCGGTCATGATGTCGCTACCGCCGATCAGTTCACCACCCACCCACAGCTGTGGGAAGGTTGGCCAGTTGGCGTACTTGGGCAGGTTGGCGCGGATTTCCGGGTTCTGCAGGATGTCCACGTAGGCAAACTTCTCGCCACACGCCATCACAGCCTGAGCAGCCTTGGCCGAGAAACCGCACTGTGGCGCGTTCGGCGAGCCTTTCATGTAAAGCAGGATGGTGTTGTTGGCAATCTGGTCTTTAATCGTTTCGATGATATCCATGGAGCACCTCGGCTTAAAACTTTTGCGACTTAAGTTGTCGACACGGTGACGCATTGTAACGGAAAGCCGAACCTGCTCCAGAGACAATTTTACGCAGCCGCCACCTTCACCGGTACGCCGTTAAGCGCCGCGTTGCCGGACAACTCATCGAGCTGACAATCATCGGTCAGGTCGTTGGCGCTGGAGCCCGGCTGTCCGCTGGCAATGGTCATCTGCACGCCCGGCCGGGCATGGCCCCAGCCGTGGGGCAGGCTGACCACGCCTTTCATCATGTCCAGGCTGCCCAGCACCTCGACCTCGATGACGCCCACCCGCGAACTGACCGTGACCCGTTGCCCGTCGACAAGGCCCCGATAGGTGAGGTCATCCGGGTGCATCAGCAACTGATGACGCGGCTTGCCCTTCACCAGTCGATGGAAGTTATGCATCCAGGAGTTGTTACTGCGCACATGGCGACGGCCAATCATCAGCAACTCATCCGGTTTTGGCGCCTGCAACGCGGCAAAGCGCGCAAGGTCGGCAAGAATCACCGCTGGCGCGGCTTGCACCCGTTGGTTTTCGGTTTTCAGGCGCGCAGCCAGGTTGGGCTTGAGTGCGCCGAGGTCGATGCCATGGGGATGATCGAACAGGGTCGTCAGGGACAGCTTATGCGGCGAGGCGTCGCCATACGCCCCGCTACGCAGGCCGAAATCGATCATCTGCGCCGGCGGCATGGTCGGCTTGAGTTCCTTGCCGGTTCGGGCGGCAAAAGCCTTGGCCAGGCCGACGAAGATTTCCCAGTCGTGCAGCGCGCCCTCGGGCTTGGGCAGGATCGCCCGGTTGAAACGGGTCACGTTGCGTACCGCGAACAGGTTGAACGTGGTGTCGTAATGATCGTTCTCCAGGGCCGAGGTCGAGGGCAGGATCAGGTCGGCATAACGCGTGGTTTCGTTGATGTACAAATCGAGGCTGACCATGAACGCCAACCCGTCCAGGGCCTGCTCCAGTTGCCGCCCGTTGGGTGTAGACAGCACCGGGTTGCCGGCCACGGTAACCAGCGCACGGATCTGGCCTTCGCCCTCGGTGAGCATCTCCTCGGCCAGGGCCGATACCGGCAACTCCCCTGCATACTCGGGACGTCCGGACACCCGGCTCTGCCAACGGTTGAAATGCCCGCCCGAGGTGGTAGCCACCAGATCCACCGCCGGCTCGGTGCACAGTGCCCCGCCCACCCGATCAAGATTACCGGTGACCAGGTTGATCACCTGGATCAGCCAATGGCACAGCGTGCCAAACGCCTGGGTCGACACCCCCATCCGCCCATAGCACACCGCTGACGGCGCGGCGGCGAAGTCCCGGGCCAATTGCCGGATCTGCGCTGCCGGCACCGCACAGAGCGGGCTCATGGCTTCAGCCGTAAACGTGGTGACGGCCTCACGCACCTCGTCCAGGCCGTCCACCGGCAGGTGACTGTCTCGGGTCAAGCCTTCGCTGAACAATGTATTGAGCAAACCAAACAGCATCGCAGCATCACCGCCAGGGCGTACAAAGACATGCTGGTCGGCAATGGCCGCCGTTTCGCTGCGGCGCGGATCAACCACCACCACCTTGCCGCCACGGGCCTGGATCGCCTTGAGGCGCTTCTCCACGTCTGGCACGGTCATGATGCTGCCGTTGGAAGCCAGTGGGTTGCCGCCCAGGATCAGCATGAAGTCGGTTTGGTCGATGTCCGGAATCGGCAGCAGCAGGCCGTGACCGTACATCAGGTAGCTGGTCAGGTGATGGGGCAGTTGGTCTACCGAGGTCGCCGAGAAACGGCTGCGGGTTTTCAGCAGGCCCAGGAAATAGTTGCTGTGGGTCATCAGCCCATAGTTATGCACGCTGGGGTTGCCCTGGTAGACCGCCACCGCGTTCTGGCCGTGGCGCGCCTGGATATCCGCCAGGCGCTCGGCCACCAACGCGAAGGCATCGTCCCAGGCAATGGGTTGCCATTCATTGCCAACGCGCTGCATAGGCTGGCGCAAGCGATCCGGATCGTTCTGGATATCTTGCAGGGCCACCGCCTTGGGGCAGATGTGACCGCGACTGAAGGTGTCCAGTGCATCGCCCTTGATCGAGGTGATCGCCATGCCCTGGCCGTCGGTTTCAGTGGTTTCGAGGGTCAAGCCGCAGATGGCTTCACACAGGTGGCACGCACGGTGGTGGAGAGTCTTGGTCATGGCCAGTCTCTGTTTTATTCGTGGCGGGCGCTTTCGGCCGCGGGAACAAAACTATGGCGCGTGACTCCCGGCAGCGCCAGCGACGTTCGTCCTGTGAATTGCCGGGCATCAGGCCCACCGATGACAGCGCGTCAAGGCTGGCCGGGAGGCGGCGCCAGCATCTGAACTTCTTCGACGGTTTCCACCTGCTCCTGAGCAATGGGCACCCCCGTGAGCTCGCCAATCAGCCGCCAATGTTCATCGAGGCCGCTGCTGATAGTGGCCATGCGATCGATCATCCGGCGGCCCGCGGCCTTGGTCACCTCATCATCGCTGCGCAGCAATTCGAATGACATGGAAGTCATCGAAGCCGTCAGGTGCGTCAGCGAGCGTGCAGTCAGCCCCAGCAATTCCATCAATTGTTGCTCTTTCGAATCCATTTCAGGCTCCTGTGCCGCTGTGGCTCATTTATAACCCAGGCCTTTGCATTAGGAAATGTTTCACAACCACCGGCAGACCAGCGAAAGAATGAGATACCACGGCGTAAAACGCCCTCCATCCATGGCACGCCCGCCACACTTGATTGCCAAGCCAAGCAACGCCAGTGTACAAATGGGTCGCTGCTGTCAGGAAACCGGCCACGAACATGCCATCGCATTCGCGGGATGGCCTCGCTGAAATCCCCAAAAACCGTAGCCCTATTGGTAAGACGCGACATTTAATTATAAGATCGCGCCTTCCCCTATTTCGTCGCCCCGTGCGGCTTTTGCCGCAGGTCTCGCCCGTTTTTTGAATAAACAAGGCTTTGAGCATCTGCGGTCAGTTACAAAAAGGTAGTCAATCATGAGCGCTAGGCACTTTCTCTCCCTGATGGATTTAACGCCCGATGAGTTGCTCGGTGTGATCCGTCGAGGCGTGGAGCTCAAGCACCTGCGTAACCGCGGCGTACTGTTCGAGCCCTTGAAAAACCGCGTGCTGGGGATGATCTTCGAAAAGTCATCGACCCGCACCCGCATCTCTTTCGAAGCCGGCATGATCCAGCTGGGCGGCCAGGCGATCTTCCTATCGCCGCGCGACACCCAGCTAGGCCGTGGCGAACCGGTCAGCGATTGCGCCATCGTCATGTCGAGCATGCTCGACGCCGTGATGATCCGTACCTTTGCCCACAGCACCCTGACCGAGTTCGCGGCCCATTCCCGCGTCCCCGTCATCAATGGCCTGTCCGATGACCTGCACCCCTGCCAGTTGCTGGCCGACATGCAGACCTTCCTCGAGCAGCGCGGCTCGATCCAGGGCAAGACCGTGGCCTGGATCGGCGACGGCAACAACATGTGCAACAGCTACATAGAAGCGGCGATGCAATTCGACTTCCAACTGCGCATTGCCTGCCCTGAAGGTTATGACCCCAATGCCGAGCTGCTCGCCAAGGCCGGGGACCGGGTGACCATTGTGCGTGATCCGAAACAGGCCGTGGCCGGTGCGCACCTGGTGAGCACCGACGTCTGGACCTCCATGGGCCAGGAAGAAGAAACCGCCAAGCGTCTCAAGCTGTTCGCGCCGCTCCAGGTTAACCGGGCCTTGCTCGACCTGGCGGATGCCGACGTGCTGTTCATGCACTGCCTGCCGGCCCACCGTGGCGAGGAGATCAGCCTCGACTTGCTGGACGACCCGCGCTCGGTGGCCTGGGACCAGGCAGAAAATCGACTTCACGCGCAAAAGGCACTGCTCGAATTCCTTGTCGAGCCGGCGTATCACCACGCATGAGCCATTCGCTGCTGCTGAATTTGCATGACCTGGCCTGCGGCTACCAAAACCAGCGGGTCGTGCAAAACCTCAACCTGCACCTCAATGCCGGCGATATCGGTTGCCTGCTCGGTTCGTCCGGGTGCGGCAAGACCACCACGTTGCGCGCCATCGCCGGCTTCGAACCGGTGCACGAGGGTGAAATCCAACTGGCCGGGGAAACCATTTCCCGTGCCGGTTTCACCCTCGCCCCGGAAAAACGCCGTATCGGCATGGTGTTCCAGGACTATGCCCTGTTTCCCCACCTGAGCGTGGCCGAGAACATCGCCTTTGGCATTCGCAAGCATCCCGACAAGGATCGCGTCGTCGAAGAGTTGCTGGAACTGGTCAACCTGAAGCACCTGGGCAAGCGTTTTCCCCATGAGTTGTCCGGCGGCCAGCAACAGCGCGTAGCGCTGGCCCGCGCGCTGGCACCCGAACCACAACTGCTGTTGCTCGATGAGCCGTTCTCCAACCTCGATGGCGAGCTGCGACGCAAGCTCAGCCACGAAGTGCGGGATATTCTCAAGGCCCGCGGCACCAGCGCGATCCTGGTCACTCACGACCAGGAAGAAGCCTTCGCCGTGAGTGACCATGTCGGGGTATTCAAGGAAGGTCGACTGGAACAGTGGGACACGCCCTACAACCTGTATCACGAACCGCTGACGCCATTCGTCGCCAGCTTCATTGGCCAGGGTTACTTCATTCGCGGCCGGCTCGACAGCCCGGAATCGGTGCAAACCGAGTTGGGCACCCTGCGCGGTAACCGGGCCTACACCTGGCCCATCGGCGGTGCGGTGGATGTCTTGCTGCGCCCAGACGATATCGTCTACGCACCGGACAGCCCGCTCACCGCCAGTATTGTCGGCAAGACCTTCCTGGGCGCTTCAACCTTGTATCGCCTGCAATTGCCGACTGGCGCGCAACTGGAATCGATCTTCCCCAGCCACGCCGACCATCAGCTCGGGGACAGTGTCGGTATCCGCGTCGCCGCTGAACACTTGGTGCTGTTCCAGGCCTCGGGCAGCACCGCGGCGCACATCCCGCCGGTGGACAGTGGTGTGCGGCGCTATAGCCTGTAGGAGCTGACGAGTGGAACGAGGCTGCGATCTTTGCCCAGCCACTTGAATCTCAAGCGAAAGATCAAAAGATCAACAGATCGCAGGCTTCGCCAGCTCCTGCAGGGCGCAAACCAGCAGGGAATACCATCACCCCAGCATCAACGTCCCACTGGCCACCAACGTCGCATTCCCGCCGATCTTCACCCGCTCACCCTCCAACCGGCAGAACAACGCCCCGCCCCGGCTCGAGCATTGGTAAGCCGTCAGGCTGTGCTTGCCCAAGCGCTTGGACCAATAGGGAATCAGACTGCAGTGGGTCGAGCCGGTCACTGGGTCTTCGTGGATCCCGATCGCCGGGGCAAAATAGCGTGAGACAAAATCATGCTTGCTCCCCGGCGCGGTCACGATAGCGCCGGGCCAAGGCAGTTTTGCCAGGGCCGCCATGTCCGGCTTGCAATCGAGCACCGCTTGCTCCGACTCCAGCACCACGAACAGCTCATTGGAACTCAGCACATCCACAGCTGCGACACCCAGGGCACTCTGGACGGCCAAGGACGCCCCCAACCCGGCAGGCACGACGGCCGGAAAATCCAGCCACAGCCGATCGCCCTCGCGGGTAACGCTCAATGAACCGGACTGGCAGATGAAGTCCAGCCGCTCGGCGGTTTCGCGGTAGACCTCGAACAGTACATAAGCGGCGGCCAACGTGGCGTGTCCGCACAGCGGGACTTCGGTGGTGGGCGTGAACCAGCGGATATGCCAATGCTGGTCTTCACGTACCAGAAACGCGGTTTCCGCCAGATTATGTTCGGCGGCGATCTTCTGCATCAAGTCATCGGCAAGCCAGCCGTCGAGTCGATAGACCATCGCCGGGTTACCGCCGAACGGGCGGTCACTGAATGCATCGACCTGATGAAACGCAAGCTGCATGGCACTTCTCCTTTTCTTGAGGCGCCAGTATCCGGGGCAGCGGCACGGCTTATCCAGTGACAGATCAGCAGCATTTTCACCCTACAGCGTGGGATGGAAGAACTGACGCACAGCTTAGCCATTCACACCCTTGTGGCGAGACTTGCTCGTGCCTGGCTTTATTCAAGCACGCCCAATATCAGCAAACGTCGCCCCGGTGTGCGCCTTCAATACCGAAGGCGCCAACTCGACTTCCAAGCCGCGCCTTCCCGCACTGACAAACATACTGACGAGCGGCTGTGCGGAACTGTCGATAAAAGTGCGCAAGCGCTTCTTCTGCCCCAGCGGGCTGATCCCGCCAAGTAAATAGCCGGTCGAACGCTGCGCCGCAGTTGGGTCGGCCATCTCGACCTTCTTCACCCCGGCCGCATGGGCCAGGCCTTTCAAGTCCAGGCTTCCGGCTACGGGCACTACCGCCACCAACAGTTCACCCTTCTCACTGGCCGCCAACAACGTCTTGAACACCTGCGTCGGATCCAGCCCGAGCTTTTCCGCCGCTTCCAAACCGTAGGACGCGGCCTTGGGATCGTGTTCGTAACTGTGGATGCGATGTTCGGCGCGCACTTTCTTAAGCAGATCCAACGCGGGTGTCATGACTGCTCCTGGCAAGGAAATCAAAAAAAAAGAGTGGCCGGATTCTAAGCCATCGCCAGCGAAAAGGCTTGGGACGGGGGTCAGGAGTAGCGGTGACCCACCGCCAGAGGAAGAGTCATTCACGCCACGAATAGTTGAAATGTGACCGATGGTTCACTTTCGACCTTTGACACCAGCGTTTCTTGTCTATATTTTTTCGAAACTGAAAGTCGTATCACATGTCTCAAGCAGCAACCCGAGATCAGGATGGGGATCCTGCCTCGGTGGAGATCGCGCAATTGAGCTTTATCGAAGGCGCAGCAAAAGAACAAAAAACCGAGGTTTGAATGACAACTGCTTTACAACAGCCATCCCTGTCCAGCCAATGCCTGGCTGAATTCCTGGGCACTGCCCTGCTGATTTTTTTTGGCACCGGTTGCGTCGCGGCGCTCAAGGTTGCGGGTGCCAGCTTCGGTTTGTGGGAAATCAGCCTCATCTGGGGTGTCGGCGTCAGCATGGCGATCTATCTGAGCGCGGGCATTTCCGGCGCCCATCTCAACCCCGCCGTCAGCATTGCCCTGTGCATTTTCGCTGACTTCGAAAAGCGCAAGCTGCCTCTCTACATGATTTCCCAGGTGGCTGGCGCCTTCTGCGGCGCCCTCCTGGTCTACACGCTGTACAGCAACCTATTCTTCGATTTCGAACAGTCCCGACACATGATCCGCGGCACCGAAGCGAGCCTCGAACTCGCCTCGGTGTTTTCCACCTACCCGCACGCAGCGCTCTCCACCGGCCAAGCCTTCCTCGTGGAGGTGATCATCACGGCCATCCTGATGGGGGTGATCATGTCCCTGACCGATGACAACAATGGCTTACCCCGTGGCCCTCTGGCACCACTGCTGATCGGCCTGCTGATTGCGGTGATCGGCAGCTCCATGGGGCCGCTGACGGGTTTTGCGATGAACCCGGCGCGAGACTTCGGTCCTAAACTGATGACTTTCTTCGCTGGCTGGGGTGAAATTTCCCTCACGGGTGGACGCGACATCCCCTACTTCCTGGTTCCGATTTTTGCCCCGATTGTGGGTGCATGCCTCGGTGCCGCGGCCTATCGCGGCTTGATTGCCCGGCACCTGCCCAGCGCCATAACTGCTACAAAGGATGCAGAACCGGCCATTGACGGCAAGCCCAGAACATCCTGAAACAGTCGGCGCAGGCTCCTGCCACTCCAGCCTGCGCCGTGGCTTCTTCCTTTTACGTCCCAAGGCAATCGACATGACCGACATACAGAACAAGAACTACATCATTGCCCTCGACCAGGGTACGACCAGCTCGCGGGCGATCATCTTCGACCGTGACGCCAACGTGGTCTGCACCGCCCAGCGCGAATTTGCCCAGCATTACCCACAGGCCGGCTGGGTCGAACACGACCCGATGGAAATATTCGCCACCCAGAGCGCGGTCATGGTCGAAGCCCTCGCCCAGGCCGGCCTGCACCATGACCAGGTGGCCGCCATCGGCATCACCAACCAGCGTGAAACCACCGTGGTCTGGGACAAGATCACCGGCCGGCCGATCTACAACGCCATCGTCTGGCAATGCCGCCGCAGTACCGAAATCTGCCAGCAGCTCAAGCGCGATGGCCACGAGCAATACATCAGCCAAACCACCGGTCTGGTCACCGACCCGTACTTTTCCGGCACCAAGCTCAAGTGGATCCTGGACAACGTCGAAGGCAGCCGCGAGCGTGCGCGCAACGGTGAACTGCTGTTCGGCACCGTCGACAGCTGGCTGATCTGGAAATTCACCGGCGGCAAGGTCCACGTCACCGACTACACCAACGCCTCGCGCACCCTGCTCTTCAACATTCACTCGCTGGAATGGGATGCGAAGATGCTCGACATCCTCGACATCCCCCGCGAAATGCTCCCGCAAGTGAAGCCCTCCTCGCAGATCTATGGCCGCACCAAGAGCGGCATCGCCATCGGTGGCATCGCCGGCGACCAGCAGGCGGCCCTGTTCGGCCAAATGTGTGTGGAGCCAGGCCAGGCGAAAAACACTTACGGCACCGGCTGTTTCCTGCTGATGAACACCGGCAACAAAGCCGTAAAATCCAATCACGGCATGCTCACCACCATCGCCTGCGGCCCGCGCGGCGAAGTCGCCTACGCCCTGGAAGGCGCCGTATTCAATGGCGGCTCCACGGTCCAGTGGCTGCGCGATGAACTGAAGATCATCAACGACGCACTGGATACCGAATACTTCGCCAATAAGGTCAAGGACAGCAACGGCGTGTATCTGGTGCCCGCCTTCACCGGCCTGGGCGCTCCGTATTGGGACCCCTATGCCCGCGGCGCACTGTTTGGCCTGACCCGCGGCGTACGGGTCGATCACATCATTCGTGCAGCGCTGGAGTCGATTGCCTACCAGACCCGCGACGTACTCGACGCCATGCAGCAGGACTCAGGTGAACGCCTCAAGGCCCTGCGCGTCGACGGTGGCGCGGTGGCTAACAACTTCCTCATGCAATTCCAGGCCGACATCCTGGGTACCCAGGTCGAGCGCCCGAAAATGCGTGAAACCACTGCCCTGGGTGCTGCGTACCTGGCCGGACTGGCGTGCGGTTTCTGGGGCAGTCTGGAAGAACTGCGCGGCAAAGCGGTGATCGAGCGTGAATTCGAACCGCAGCTGGACGAGCAGGCGAAGGAAAAACTCTACGCCGGTTGGCAGAAAGCGGTCAGCCGCACCCGTGACTGGGAACCCCATGAAGACGCTGAATAGAGCCTGACAAGGTTCTGAAACTGGTCGGGAGCAGATTCCTGCGGCATCATGGGCAAATTTTGTATGGCAGCCCAAAGGAAGCCCCATGAATCTGCCTCCCCGCCAGCAGCAAATCCTCGAACTGGTCCGCGAACGCGGCTATGTCAGCATCGAGGAAATGGCGCAGCTATTCGTCGTCACCCCGCAAACCATCCGCCGCGACATCAATCAGCTGGCGGAAGTGAACCTGCTGCGCCGCTACCATGGCGGCGCCGCCTACGATTCAAGCGTGGAAAACACCGCCTACGCCATGCGCGCCGATCAGATGCGCGACGAGAAACAACGCATCGCCGAAGCCATCGCCGCCCAGATCCCTGATCACGCCTCGCTGTTCATCAACATCGGCACCACCACCGAATCCATCGCCCGGGCGCTGCTCAATCACAACCACCTGAAGGTCATCACCAATAACCTGCACGTGGCCTCGATCCTCAGCGCCAAGGACGACTTCGAAGTCCTGATCGCCGGCGGCAACGTACGGCGTGACGGCGGCGTGGTGGGCCAGGCCAGCGTCGACTTCATCAACCAGTTCAAGGTCGACTTCGCCCTGGTGGGCATCAGCGGGATCGATGAAGACGGCAGCCTGCTGGACTTCGACTACCAGGAAGTGCGGGTTTCCCAAGCCATCATCGCCAACGCCCGGAAGGTGCTGCTGGCGGCGGACTCGAGCAAATTCGGGCGCAACGCCATGGTCCGACTGGGGCCCATCAGCCTGATCGACTGCCTGGTGACCGACCAGCAACCCGTGCCGGCCCTGGCGCAATTGCTGAGCCAGCACAAAATTCGGCTGGAAGTGGTCTGACGACCGCCTCAATACCCTGTGGCGAGGCTGCTGTGGGAGCATGGCTTGCCCGCGATGAAGGCAACACACTTTCTACATAGAACGAGGCGCCTGTTTCGCGAGCAAGCGTTGCTCCCACAAATCCCTCTCGCCACAAAAGCGTGCCCAGGCACCTTTGCTCGTCCTTCCATGTTCGAAAATTTTCCTTTCAGCTCCCCTTGATCAGTATTTTCAATCGAAGATGGCTGGCTGTTGCTGTCTTTATGGGCTAGTATTTTCGCAAATGAACATTTATGTTCGAATTAAAATATTACGAAAAAGAGCCTGAGGCCAGCCGATGCCCACTTCTACCATGCCTACGCCCCCTCTCGCCGAGGTTTACGACGTCGCCGTCATTGGTGGCGGTATCAACGGCGTGGGGATTGCCGCGGACGCTGCCGGTCGCGGTCTTTCGGTGTTCCTTTGCGAAAAGGACGACTTGGCCAGCCACACATCGTCGGCCAGCAGCAAGTTGATCCACGGTGGCCTGCGCTACCTCGAACATTATGAGTTCCGCCTGGTGCGCGAAGCGCTGGCCGAGCGCGAGGTGCTGCTGAGTAAGGCTCCGCACATCGTCAAGCAAATGCGCTTCGTGCTGCCTCACCGCCCGCATCTGCGCCCGGCCTGGATGATCCGCGCCGGCCTGTTCCTCTACGATCACCTGGGCAAACGTGAGCAGCTCGCCGGTTCCAAAAGCCTGAAGTTCGGTGCCGACAGCGCATTGAAAAGCGAGATCACCAAAGGTTTCGAATACTCCGACTGCTGGGTCGACGATGCCCGGCTGGTGGTACTCAACGCCATGGCCGCCCGGGAAAAAGGCGCGCATATCCACACCCGCACGCGCTGTGTGAACGCCCGTCGCAGCAAAGGCCTGTGGCACTTGCACCTGGAACGTGCCGACGGCAGCCTGTTTTCGATTCGTGCCAAGGCACTGGTCAACGCCGCCGGCCCGTGGGTCGCCAAGTTCATTCGTGATGACCTTAAGCTGGAATCGCCCTACGGCATCCGCCTGATCCAGGGCAGTCACCTGATCGTGCCGAAACTCTACGAAGGCGAACATGCGCACATTCTGCAAAACGAAGACCAGCGCATCGTGTTCACCATTCCCTACCTGAACCAGTTCACCCTGATCGGCACGACTGACCGCGAATACACCGGTGACCCGGCCAAAGTGGCGATCACCGAAGGCGAAACCGATTACCTGTTGAAAGTGGTCAATGCCCACTTCAAGAAGCAGATCAGCCGCGACGATATTCTGCACAGCTATTCCGGTGTGCGTCCGCTGTGCAACGACGAATCCGACAACCCGTCGGCCGTGACCCGCGACTACACCCTGGCGCTGTCGGGTGGCGGTGAAGAACCCCCACTGCTGTCGGTGTTCGGCGGCAAGCTGACCACCTACCGCAAACTGGCCGAATCGGCGATGGCGCAACTGGCCCCGTATTTCACGCAAATGCGTCCGAGCTGGACCGCCGTAGAGGCCCTCCCTGGCGGCGAAAACATGACCACCCCGCAGGCGCTGTGCTCGGCGATCCGCGACAAGTTCGACTGGCTGCCAACCGACATCGCCCGCCGCTGGGCCACCACCTACGGCAGCCGCACTTGGCGCATGCTCGAAGGTGTGCACAACCAGGGAGATCTGGGCGAGCACATCGGCGCCGGTCTCTATACCCGCGAAGTCGACTACCTGTGCAGCGACGAGTGGGCCGTCGATGCCCAGGACATCCTCTGGCGCCGCAGCAAGCTAGGCTTGTTCACCACCCCGGTCGAGCAGGAGAAACTGCAGCAGTACCTGGACAAGCTCGAGCACAACCGCCGCAAGATCGAAGCGGCCTGAACGATAGCCCGCCGCACCCAAGACCCCTGAATCCTGCGATTCAGGGGCTTTTTGCTATCTGAAATTCGCCACAGATCCTGCGGGAGCGGGCTTGCTCGCGAAGAGGCCGGCACATTCGACATCCAGGTGGCTGGCACACCGCTATCGCCAGCGAGCGCGCCCGATGGATCGAGGCAAGCTCAAGCCATTCGGTTTTCCGAACAAGACCCACCAGTCAGTTCGGCTAACCGGATAAATCAGGCCGCACAAAGCCTGAAACAAAACATTAATTATTATTTAAATCAACAAGTTAAGTAGTAACCTCCGAGCCTGGCACGAGTCATGCTCTACACTCCTGCGAGACGAATGCCTGTACGCCAACACAACAGGAGCTTCCAGGCACTTCGAAGTACTCAGGGCCGACGAACCGGCCGAAATAAAAAAAACAATGTCGAGGAAATATAGATGCGCATCGTTCCCCATCTCCTGGGCGCAGCCATTGCTGCCGCTCTGATCAGCACTCCGGTTTTCGCGGCCGAACTGACCGGCACACTGAAAAAGATCAAAGAATCCGGCGTTATCACGCTTGGCCATCGCGACGCTTCCATTCCGTTTTCCTACATCGCGGACGCTACGGGCAAGCCAGTCGGCTACTCCCACGACATCCAGATGAAAGTCGTCGAAGCGATCAAGAAGGACCTGGACCTGCCGAACCTGCAAGTCAAATACAACCTGGTCACTTCGCAAACCCGTATCCCGCTGGTGCAGAACGGTACCGTGGACCTGGAATGCGGCTCCACCACCAACAACGTCGAGCGTCAGCAGCAGGTTGACTTCTCCGTTGGCATCTTCGAAATCGGCACCAAGCTGCTGTCCAAGAAAGATTCCAAGTACAAGGATTTCGCCGACCTCAAGGGCAAGAACGTCGTGACCACTGCCGGCACCACGTCCGAGCGCATCCTCAAGTCCATGAACGCCGACAAGCAGATGGGCATGAACGTCATCTCCGCCAAGGACCACGGCGAATCCTTCCAGATGCTGGAATCGGGTCGCGCCGTTGCGTTCATGATGGACGACGCCCTGCTGGCAGGCGAAGCCGCCAAGGCCAAGAAGGCCGATGACTGGGCCGTGACCGGTACCCCACAGTCCTACGAAATCTATGGCTGCATGATGCGCAAGGGCGACGAGCCGTTCAAGAAGGCTGTCGATGACGCCATCAAGGCCACTTACGCGTCGGGCGAGATCAACAAGATCTACGAAAAATGGTTCATGCAACCTATCCCGCCAAAAGGCCTGAACCTGAACTTCCCGATGAGCGAAGAACTCAAGGCACTGATCGCCAAGCCGACCGACAAAGCGGCTGACGACAAGAAATCCTGATTTCTGACTAACCTTGTCTCCTGAAGGGGCCCGGCCCTTTCAGGGGATGGTCACTCCCTGCTGGCAAATCTGGAAACACTCGAACCGGTGGCTGTCGAGCCGATCGCGTGTGCCTGGCCTTCAAGCCAGGCGGGAACGGAGTTTCCCCAGGCGGGCATTTGTACATCGAACGATCTGAGGGGAGACCCTAATGAATTACAACTGGGACTGGAGCGTGTTCTTCAAGTCCACCGGCATAGGCAGCGAGATCTATCTCGACTGGTATGCGACCGGTTTGGGCTGGACCATCGCCATCGCCATCGTAGCCTGGATCATCGCCTTGCTGCTGGGCTCGATTCTGGGTGTGATGCGTACCGTGCCGAACCGACTGGTGTCGGGCATCGCCACTTGCTACGTGGAGCTTTTCCGTAACGTACCGCTGCTGGTTCAGCTGTTCATCTGGTACTTCCTGGTGCCGGACCTGCTGCCCGCCGATATTCAGGAGTGGTACAAGCAGGACCTGAACCCGACCACCTCGGCCTACCTGAGCGTCGTCGTGTGCCTGGGCCTGTTCACCGCCGCCCGGGTTTGCGAACAGGTGCGCACCGGTATCCAGGCGCTACCGCGCGGCCAGGAATCCGCCGCCCGTGCCATGGGCTTCAAGCTGCCACAGATCTACTGGAACGTGCTGCTGCCCCAGGCCTATCGGATCATCATTCCGCCGCTTACCTCGGAGTTCCTCAACGTCTTCAAGAACTCCTCCGTGGCCTCGCTGATCGGCCTGATGGAGTTGCTCGCGCAGACCAAGCAGACCGCCGAGTTCTCCGCCAACCTGTTCGAAGCCTTCACCCTGGCCACGCTGATCTATTTCACCCTGAACATGAGCCTGATGCTGCTTATGCGCATGGTCGAGAAGAAAGTCGCGGTGCCCGGCCTGATCTCCGTGGGGGGTAAATAATGGAATTCGACTTCACTGGCATCATCCCGGCCATTCCCGGTTTGTGGAACGGCATGGTGATGACCCTCAAGCTGATGGCCTTGGGCGTGGTCGGCGGGATCATCCTCGGCACGATCCTGGCGCTGATGCGCCTGTCCCATAACAAGCTGGTCTCCAATATCGCTGGCGCCTACGTCAACTACTTCCGCTCGATCCCGCTGCTGCTGGTGATCACCTGGTTCTACCTGGCGGTACCGTTCGTGCTGCGCTGGATCACCGGCGAAGACACGCCGATCGGGGCATTCGGTTCTTGCATCGTGGCGTTCATGATGTTCGAAGCGGCGTACTTTTGCGAAATCGTCCGCGCCGGCGTGCAGTCGATTCCCAAGGGCCAGATGGGCGCCGCCCAGGCACTGGGCATGAATTACGGCCAGACCATGCGCCTGATCATCCTGCCCCAGGCGTTTCGCAAGATGACCCCGCTGCTGTTGCAACAAAGCATCATCCTGTTTCAGGACACCTCGCTGGTCTATACGGTCGGCCTGGTGGACTTCCTCAATGCTTCGCGGGCCAGTGGCGACATCATCGGCCGCTCCAATGAGTTCCTGATCATCGCAGGTCTCGTGTACTTCACCATCAGCTTTGCCGCCTCGCAGCTGGTCAAGCATCTGCAAAAAAGGTTCGCCGTATGATCTCTATCAAGAACATCAACAAGTGGTATGGGGACTTCCAGGTACTGACCAATTGCAGCACCGAGGTCAGCAAAGGTGAGGTGGTGGTGGTGTGCGGGCCATCGGGTTCGGGCAAGTCGACGCTAATCAAGTGCGTGAACGCCCTGGAACCGTTCCAGAAAGGCGACATCGTGGTCGACGGCACCTCCATCGCCGACCCGAAGACCAACCTGCCGAAACTACGCTCGCGCGTGGGCATGGTGTTCCAGCATTTCGAACTGTTCCCCCACCTGACCATCACCGAAAACCTGACCATCGCGCAGATCAAGGTGTTGGGCCGCAGCAAGGAAGAAGCCACCAAGAAAGGCCTGCAACTGCTTGAGCGGGTCGGCCTTTCGGCCCACGCCCACAAGCATCCGGGCCAGCTCTCCGGCGGCCAGCAGCAGCGCGTGGCAATTGCCCGTGCCCTGGCGATGGACCCGGTGGTGATGCTGTTCGACGAACCGACCTCGGCCCTTGACCCGGAAATGGTCAACGAAGTGCTCGACGTGATGGTGCAACTGGCCCACGAAGGCATGACCATGATGTGCGTGACCCACGAAATGGGCTTTGCCCGCAAAGTGGCGAACCGGGTGATCTTCATGGACCAGGGCCAGATCATCGAAGACTGCAAGAAAGAAGAGTTCTTCGGCGACATCAGCGCCCGCTCCGAACGCGCGCAGCATTTCCTTGAGAAAATCCTGCAGCACTAAAAACACATTTGCGAAAGCTCCCACGCCTCCTGTGGGAGCGAGCCTGCTCGCGATGAGGCCATCACAGTCAACATCAATGTTGAAGGTAGGTCCGCCATCGCGAGCAGGCTCGCTCCCACAAGGGGCCGTGGTGACTCTGAGTAAGTGTTGTGGTTGACCCAAGGCTTCTGTGATGAAATGCGACCCCACCCTCTATCGCGCCGCGCCGCCATCACTCGCCGTGAAACCCCGTCTGATCCGCCATCTGTTCCTGCCGCCACTGGTCATTGCCCTGATGATCGGCCTGGGTTACCTCGGCTTCTGGATCAGCGAGCATTATGGCGTACGTGGCCTCGCCGAGAATGGCGAACGCCAGTTGGAGCTGCACGCCCGTGCGGTCGAGAGCGAAATCAACAAGTACACCTACCTGCCCAGCCTGCTGGAGCTTGAATCGAGTGTCTCGCAACTGCTCGATGACCCGACACCCGAGCATCGCAGGACCGTCAATGAATACCTCGAAGGCCTGAACCGCCGTAGCCGCAGCCGGGCCGTCTACGTGATGGACACCACTGGCCGGGTGATGGCCACCAGCAACTGGCGCGACGTCGACAGTTACCTGGGCGAAGACCTGTCCTTCCGCGCCTATTTCCAGAACGCCGTGCGCGGCCAGCCGGGGCGCTTCTACGGCATCGGCAGCACCAACGGCGAACCCGGCTACTACCTGGCCCATGGCCTGGAGCAACAAGGCAAGATCATCGGCGTCGCCGTGGTCAAGGTACGCCTCGAAGCCCTGGAGGAACGCTGGCAGCGAGCGCGACTGGAGGCGTTCGTCAGTGATGAGAACGGCATCATCATCCTGTCCAGCGACCCGGCGCGGCGGCTCAAGTCGGTGCGCCCCCTGAGCGACGACACCAAGGAACGCCTGGCCCGCAGCCTGCAGTACTACTGGTTCCCGCTCAATGAACTGGTGCCCTTGGCCCGGGAGCGCCTGGCCGAAGGCATGGAGAAGCTGACGTTCCCGGCCAACAGCGAACTGGTGTCCGACGAGCGCGCCATCAGCTACTTGTCGCAGACCCGACCCTTGAGCGACACACCGTGGAATTTCACCCTGCTGACCCCGCTTGAAGACCTGCGTCGCCAGGCGATCAACCAAGGCATCCTGGTGGCCGTGGCCTTCGCCCTGGTGGCGTTCCTGCTGATCGCCTGGAACGAACGGCGCAAGGTCATTGCCACCCGTCTCGCGGCCCGGGAAGCCTTGCAGCAAGCCAACAACCAGCTCGAGCGTCGGATTACCGAACGCACCACGGACCTACGCGCCAGCAACGAACGACTCAAGGGCCAGATACGCGAACGGCGTCAGGCCGAAGAGACCTTGCGCCGGGCCCAGGACGAACTGGTCCAGGCCGGTAAACTGGCGGCCATCGGCCAGATGTCCACCAGCATCGCCCATGAACTCAACCAGCCGCTGGCGGCACTGCGCACCTTGTCCGGCAATACCGTACGCTTCCTGGAGCGCGGCCAACTGGACATCGCCAGCACTAACCTCAAGACCATTAACGATTTGATCGACCGCATGGGCCGGATCACCGCCAGCCTGCGCGCCTTCGCCCGCCGCGGGGACGACCAGGGCCAGGCCAGCCTCGGCAAAGGCATCGAGGCCGCGCTGCAACTGCTGGGCGCTCGCCTTGAAAGCTTGAACATCCAGATTCATTCCAGCGTCGACGACGTCCAGGTACACATTGACCAGACGCGCCTGGAGCAGATCCTGGTGAACCTGATCGGCAATGCCCTGGACGCCATGCAGACGCAACCCGAACCGCAGCTGTGGCTCGAAGGTCAGGCCGGCGATGGCAAATATCGTCTGCGCGTGCGGGATAACGGCCACGGCATTGACCTAGAAACACGCAAGCATCTGTTCGAACCCTTCTTCACCACCAAACCCGGCGAACAAGGCCTGGGCTTGGGCCTGACGCTTTCCGCCAGCCTAGCCGCCGCCACAGGTGGATACCTGGGCGTTGAACACCCGGTTGAGGGCAGTGGAACCACGTTTGTCCTCAGTTTACCGTTGGTAAGCCTTTTACCTGCCGAGCCGCTATGAACAACGACCTGAGCGTACTGATCGTCGAAGACGACCCCCATGTCCTGCTGGGCTGCAAGCAGGCGCTGACCCTGGAAGACATTCCCTGCATCGGCGTGGGCAGCGCCGAAGAGGCCCTGGAGCGCGTCGACGATAACTTTGCCGGCATCGTCATCAGCGACATTCGCCTGCCGGGCATCGATGGCCTGGAACTGCTGACCCGCCTCAAGGCACGGGACCGCAGTTTGCCGGTGGTGCTGATCACCGGCCACGGCGACATTTCCATGGCCGTCGATGCCATGCAAAAAGGCGCCTATGACTTCATGGAAAAACCCTTCTCCCCTGAGCGCCTGGTGGACGTCGCCCGCCGTGCCCTGGAACAGCGCAGCCTCGCCCGGGAAGTGTCATCGCTGCGTCGGCAATTGGCCGAACGCGATTCCCTGGAAGGCCGGATCATTGGCCGCTCGCCCGCCATGCAGCACCTGCGCGCCCTGATCGCCAACGTCGCCGACACCTCGGCCAACGTGCTGATCGAAGGCGAAACCGGCACCGGCAAGGAATTGGTCGCCCGTTGCCTGCATGACTTCAGCCGACGCCACGACAAGCCGTTCGTCGCGCTGAACTGTGGCGGCCTGCCGGAGAACCTGTTCGAAAGCGAGATTTTCGGCCACGAGGCCAACGCCTTTACCGGTGCCGGCAAACGCCGGATCGGCAAGATCGAACACGCCGACGGTGGCACGCTGTTTCTCGATGAAGTGGAAAGCATGCCCCTGCCCTTGCAGATCAAATTGCTGCGCGTGTTGCAGGAACGTACCCTCGAGCGCCTGGGCTCGAACCAGAGCGTGGCCGTGGATTGCCGGGTAATCGCCGCCACCAAGTCCGACCTGGACGAAATGGGCCGGACCGGGCAGTTCCGCAGCGACCTGTATTACCGCCTCAACGTGGTGACCCTGGAACTGCCGCCACTGCGCGAGCGGCGCGAAGACATCCTGCAGCTGTTCAAGCACTTTCTCCAGCAGTCGTCCCTGCGCTTCGACCGCACGGTGCCGGAGCTGGACAACCAGACCCTGTCGAACCTGATGAGCCACGACTGGCCGGGTAACGTGCGCGAACTGCGCAACGTCGCCGAGCGCTACGCCCTGGGCCTGCCGGCGTTCAAGCGCTCCGGTGCCAGCGGCGGCAACCAGGGCCTGGCCTTCGCCGAAGCAGTCGAAGCCTTCGAGCGCAACCTGCTGGTAGACGCCCTGCAACGCAGCGGTGGCAACCTGACCCAGGCCAGCCTGGAATTGGGCATGGCCAAGACCACGCTGTTCGACAAAGTCAAAAAATATGGTCTGAGCCACTGACCGGGGACGTAAACCTGTGGACCTGATTTTCAAGGCGGCGCTGGGTGCAGCCGTGGTGGTCATCCTGGCGATGCTGGCCAAGACCAAGAACTATTACATCGCCGGACTGGTGCCGCTGTTCCCGACCTTCGCCCTGATTGCCCATTACATCGTCGGCAAGGGCCGCTCGGTGGACGACCTGAAGACCACCATCGTGTTTGGGATGTGGTCGATCATTCCGTACTTCGTCTATCTGGCGACCCTCTACGTGATGGTCGACCGCATGCGCCTGGAGGCCTCCCTCGCCGTAGCGGCGGTGGCGTGGCTGATGGCCGCGACGGTGCTGGTCAGCGCCTGGGTAAGAATCCACGGCTGAAGCTGCGGCGACGCACATCCCCCGTAGGAGCTGCCGAAGGCTGCGATCTTTTGATCTTGATCTTGGTCTTTCGCTCGTGACTCAATTGTCAGAGGAAAGATCGCAGCCTCGTTGCACTCGGCAGCTCCTACAGTTCGCGCAGGCCAGACAGGTCGTGCAGGATCAATAGCCGACGGTAAACCGGGTCCGCGAAAACCGCGGCTTTTCCACTTCATCGATCATCGCAATGGCGTAATCGGCAAAGCTGATCCTGCTCTCCCCGGCATCGTTGAACAGCAGGTGATCCTCGCCGACGCGGAACGCCTCCGTGCGCTCGGTTTCGACGAACTCTGCCGAAGGCGAAAGGAAGGTCCAGTCCAAGTCCTGCTCCTTGCGCAGTACGTCCAGGAACAATGCTCCGGCGCTGGCCTCGGCCAGGTATTCCTCCGGGAAGTCATCGCTGTCGATCACACGGCTGTTATCCGGCAACAGCAACGAACCGGCCCCGCCGACTACCAGCAAACGCTTGACCCCGGCAGCTTTCACCGGCCCGATGAGCTTGTCGGCCGGCACATTGGCGAAGTGAGCGGCACTGATCAACACGTCATGCCCGGCGATGGCTGCGGTCAACGCCTCGCTGTCCAATACATCCAGTTGCTTGCTGACCACCCTGGCCCTTTCACCGATTTTCGCGGTGTTGCGGGCAATGGCCGTCACGCTGTGACCACGCCGCAGGGCTTCTTCCAGCAATTGGCTGCCGGCGCGACCGGTGGCGCCGATGATTGCGATTTTGCTCATGGTGCTCTCCATTGGTTAGCGATGTTCGAAATGTCTGTTTTTGTGGCGAGGGGATTTATCCCCTCGCCACAAAAGTACCCGGATCAAAGATTGGCTTTCACCACTTCATCTCGCCCTTGGCCACCTTGGCACTGAGTTCCAGGGAACTGTCTTCACCCAGGTCCGGGTAGCGTTGCTTCATGGCAGCGATCAGCGCGGCGGAATCCTTGGCTTTGGCGGTTTCTTCGTCGAAGGCCTTGATGTAACCGGCGGTGAAGCGCACCGGGGCCAGGGAACGGGCGCTGTCACCCAAGTAGTGACCCGGAATCACCGTGCTCGGTTGCAATTTTTCAATGTTGGCGAGGGTCGCCAGCCAATCCTTGTGAGACTGCGGCGTCTGGGTATCGGCCATCCACACATGAGTGTTCTCGACCACCACCACACCACCAACCACGGCCTTGATCGATGGAATCCACACGAAACTGCGGTCCGGCTGCGGGCCATCGAGGCCGACGACCTGCAAGCGCTGGCCTTCCAGGGTCAGGCTGTCGCCCTTGAGCACCTGGGGCACGATGGCTTTGGCCGGCGCATCGGTCTTCAGGATCGGCCCCCAATATTTCAGCTTGCCGTCCATGGTGTGCTTGATGTGTTCGACGGTCGGCGCCGACGCCAGCACCTTGGCCTCAGGGAACGCGGCAGTCAGGGTTTCCAGACCAAAGTAGTAGTCTGGGTCGCCGTGGCTGATGTAGATCGTGGTCAGTCGCTTGCCACTGGCGCGGATTTTTTCCACCACCTGGGCGGCCTGGGTCTTACCGAACTGGGCGTCCACCAGAATCGCCTCTTTTTCACCGCTGACCAACACCGAAGTCACCGGGAAAACCGCCGCTGCGCCGGGGTTGTAGACGTCGAGTGTCAGGCCGGCGGCCCAGGTCTGGGCCGTGAAGGCCAGGGCGGCGGTTGCCAGTAGTAGGCGCTTGAGTGGGATAAATCCGGTCATGGTGTGCTCCGTTGTCCAAAAAGCCGTCAGGGGAATGGGGACTGAGCTTAGTTACCTGACTCGTTACAAAAAATGCGATGCTGGAACATAGTTTGTTTCTGAAATCGGGCAAATCATGGATCGTCTACAAGCAATGCGGGTGTTCGTCACGGTGGTGGACCTGGGCAGCCAGTCGGCGGCGGCCGAGCATCTGGACCTGTCGCGGCCGGTGGTGTCGCGGTATCTGGCGGAACTGGAGGACTGGGTCGGTGCCCGGTTGATGCACCGCACCACCCGCAAGCTGAGCCTGACGGCCGCAGGTTCGGAGATCCTGCCGCGTTGCCGGCAGATGCTGGAGCTGTCCGGCGACATGCAAGCCGCCGTCAGCACCCCGGACGACGCGCCACGGGGCATGTTGCGCATCAGTGCCAGTACCTCGTTCGGCCAAGCGCAACTGGCGAGCGCCATGGCCGAATACGTCAAGCGCTACCCAGGGGTGAGCGTCGACCTGCAAATGCTCGACCGCACCGTGAACCTGGTGGATGAGCGCATCGACCTGGCGATCCGCATGAGCAACGACCTGGACCCGAACCTGATTGCCCGTCGCCTCACGGTCTGCCGCTCGGTGATCTGCGCCTCGCCGCGATATCTGGGGGAACACTCGACACCGCTGCGAGTGGAAGACCTGAGCCGACACAACTGCCTGACCCACTCCTACGTCGGCAAGAGCCTGTGGCATTTCGAGCAGGACGGCGAGCAGGTGTCGGTGCCGGTGCAAGGGAATATCAGCGCCAACGAAGCCAGCACATTGCTTCAGGCAACGATAGCCGGTGCCGGCGTGGCCATGCTGCCCAGCTACCAGGCCGGCGCCCACATCAAGAACGGCGAACTGACCCGCCTGTTGCCCCACGCCGAACCCCGGCGGATGAACATGTACGCGGTGTACGCCTCACGCAAACACATGCCGTCGGCGCTGCGCAGTCTGCTGGATTTTTTGGTGCTCAAGTTTCCCGAGACGCCCGAGTGGGATGTGGGGCTCTAAACAATATTGGCCACAATGAGGTTCCCCTGTGGGAGCGAGCCCGCTCGCGATAGCGGTGTGACAGCTAATAGCGATGTTGACTGACTGTCCGCCATCGCGAGCAGGCTCGCACACAATGGAAATCAGTGTATGACCAGGATTTCACCAATAGCCCGCCCCAAGGCATACTGGCCACCCTCCGCACTCCAGAACCCAAAACCGCCCCATGCGTATCCACGTCAGTTTCATCGACCGCGTCGGCATCACCCAGGAAGTCCTGGCCTTGCTCGGTGGGCGCAATCTCAATCTGGATGCGGTGGAGATGGTGCCGCCCAACGTCTACATCGACGCCCCGACCCTCAGCCCGCAAGTGCTCGACGAGTTACGCGAGGCGCTGTTCAGCGTGCGCGGCGTGCAGGCCGTCACCGTGGTGGACATCCTGCCGGGTCAGCGTCGGCACTTGCAGCTCGATGCCTTGCTCGCGGCCATGACCGACCCGGTACTGGCCCTGGACAGTGCCGGCAAGGTGTTGCTGGCCAACCCGGCGCTGATTGCCCTGTACGGTCGTGAACCGGCCGGGGAAAGCGTGGCCGAGCTGTTCGGTGACGAGGCATTGCTGGACGCCTTGCTGGAGAGCGGTTTTCGCTTGCCGCTGCGGGAAATCACCCTCAACGGCCAGACGCTGCTGCTGGACGCCACGCCCATCACCGACGCCGGCGCGCTGCTGACGCTGTATCAACCGAACCGCATCGGCGAACGCCTGTCGGCACTGCATCACGATCACGCCGAAGGCTTCGACGCGCTGCTGGGCGAGTCCCCGGCAATTCGCACCCTCAAGGCCCGGGCCCTGCGGGTCGCGGCGCTGGATGCACCGTTGCTGATCCAGGGGGAAACCGGCACCGGCAAGGAATTGGTAGCCCGGGCTTGCCACGCCATCAGCGCCCGTCATGGCACCCCATTCCTAGCCCTGAACTGCGCGGCATTGCCAGAGAACCTGGCGGAAAGCGAGCTGTTCGGCTACGCCCCCGGCGCCTTCACCGGGGCCCAACGGGGCGGCAAGCCAGGCCTGATGGAGCTGGCGAACCAGGGCACGGTATTCCTCGATGAAATCGGCGAGATGTCGCCCTACCTGCAAGCCAAGTTGCTGCGTTTCTTGAACGATGGCAGCTTCCGTCGAGTGGGCGGCGACCGGGAAATCAAGGTCAACGTGCGGATCCTCAGCGCCACCCACCGCAACCTGGAGAAAATGGTCAGCGAGGGCTCGTTCCGCGAAGACCTGTTCTATCGCCTGAACGTGCTCAACGTCGAAGTCCCGCCGCTGCGTGAGCGCGGCCAGGACATCCTGCTGCTGGCGCGTTATTTCATGCAGCAGGCCTGCGCACAAATCCAGCGCCCGGTCTGCCGCCTGGCCCCCGGCACTTACCCGGCCCTGCTGGGCAACCGCTGGCCGGGCAACGTGCGGCAATTGCAGAATGTGATCTTCCGCGCCGCCGCCATCTGCGAAAGCAGCCTGGTGGACATCGGCGACCTGGACATCGCCGGCACCTCCGTGGCGCGCCAAGGCGATGTGGAAGTCGAAAGCCTGGAGCAGGCTATGGAAACCTTCGAGAAACACCTGCTCGAAAGCCTCTACGTCAACTACCCCTCCACCCGCCAGCTCGCCAGCCGCCTGCAAACCTCCCACACCGCGATTGCCCATCGGTTGCGTAAATACGGGATTTCCAACAAGCCATAAGCCCACCGCAATCCCCTTGTGAGCGAGCTTGCTCGCGATGACGGTAGCCCAGTCAGCCATAGGTTGACTGACACACCGCTATCGCGAGCAAGCACGCTCCCACTGGGTTCTGTGTTGTGGTCGAGAATCGCGTCAAAAACGACATCCACCTGTACTGAAAGCGCTACAGCGGAACGATATCGCTACACTCATCGCTAAGCAGCGCTGCGCAAGGCTTTGATCCCACAACGATTTTTTCCAGCCTCCCAGCTGTAGCGATTTCGCTACAGCGAAGTCGATCCAAGCTTCGACAAAACCAGCCAAACCATTGATATGTAAGCAATTATTAACATTGGCCGCATTCTTGCTATGGGTATTAGCATTCGGCCGGGCCAAGCCCCGCGCCTTTCTTCGCGTCCACCAGACGAATCTGGCCCCAGGAGTTTCCATGAGCGAGTTGCGTTTCACTGAAGATCACGAATGGCTGTGCACCGAAGCCGACGGCAGCGTCACCGTAGGCATTACCGCTTTCGCGCAGAACGCATTGGGTGACGTGGTTTTTGTGCAACTGCCTGAACTGCAAGCCTATGAAAAAGGCGCCGAAGCCTCCACCGTGGAGTCGGTCAAGGCCGCCAGCGGTGTGTACATGCCACTGGACGGTGAAGTGCTCGAAGTGAATGGCAACCTCGACAGCAGCCCGGAACTGGTCAACGAAGATCCTATGGGCGAAGGCTGGTTCTTCCGCTTTAAACCGACCGACGTCGACGCAGTGGCTAAGCTGTTGGATCAAGACGCCTACGACCGCCTGATCAAAGCCAACGCCCAAGCCTGAGGAGCGCCACATGACCGTTAATCTCGGCACTGCCAACGAATTCATTGCCCGCCATATCGGCCCGCGTGCCAGCGACGAGCAAGCCATGCTCGAGCGCCTGGGCTACGACTCCCTGGAGAGCCTGAGCGCCAGCGTCATTCCAGAAAGCATCAAGGGCACCAGCGTGCTGGACATGGGCGACGGCCAGAGCGAAGCCGATGCTCTGGCCTCGATCAAGGCGATCGCCGCCAAGAACCAACTGTTCAAGACCTACATCGGCCAGGGCTACTACAACTGCCATACGCCGGCGCCTATTCTGCGCAACCTGCTGGAAAACCCGGCCTGGTACACCGCCTACACCCCGTATCAACCAGAAATCTCCCAGGGCCGTCTCGAAGCGTTGTTGAACTTCCAGACCTTGATCAGCGACCTCACCGGCCTGCCGATTGCCAACGCGTCCTTGCTCGACGAAGCCACCGCCGCCGCCGAAGCCATGACCTTCTGCAAGCGCCTGAGCAAGAACAAGGGCAGCAACGCGTTCTTCGCCTCCGTACACAGCCACCCGCAGACCCTCGACGTACTGCGCACCCGTGCCGAGCCCCTGGGCATCGACGTCGTGGTAGGCGATGAGCGCGAACTGAGCGACGTCAGCAGCTTCTTCGGCGCGCTGCTGCAATACCCGGCCAGCAACGGTGACCTGTTCGACTACCGCGAACTGACCGAACGCTTCCACACCGCCAATGCCCTGGTGGCGGTTGCCGCGGACCTGCTGGCCCTGACCCTGTTGACCCCGCCAGGTGAATTCGGCGCCGACGTGGCCATCGGCAGTGCCCAGCGCTTCGGCGTACCACTGGGCTTCGGCGGCCCGCACGCGGCGTACTTCTCCACCAAGGATGCCTTCAAGCGCGATATGCCGGGCCGCCTGGTCGGCGTTTCCGTGGACCGTTTCGGCAAGCCGGCCCTGCGCCTGGCGATGCAGACCCGCGAGCAACACATCCGCCGCGAGAAAGCCACGAGCAACATCTGCACCGCCCAGGTGCTGCTGGCCAACATCGCCAGCATGTACGCCGTGTACCACGGTCCCAAGGGCCTGGTACAAATTGCCAATCGCATCCATCACCTGACCGCGATCCTCGCCAAGGGGCTGGGCGCGCTGGGCCTGAGCGTCGAGCAAGAAAGCTTCTTCGACACCCTGACCTTGCACACCGGCGCGCAAACCGCCGCCCTGCACGACAAGGCCCGCGCACAGCGCATCAACCTGCGTGTCGTGGACGCTGAACGCCTGGGCCTGTCCCTGGACGAGACCACCAGCCAGGCTGACGTCGAAGCCCTGTGGAACGTGTTGGCCGACGGCAAGGCGCTGCCGGACTTCGCGGCACTGGCCGCCAGCGTGCAAAGCCATATCCCGGCCGAGCTGGTGCGCCAATCGGCGATCCTCAGCCATCCGGTGTTCAACCGCTACCACTCCGAAACCGAACTGATGCGCTATCTGCGCAAACTCGCCGACAAGGACCTGGCCCTGGATCGCACCATGATCCCGCTGGGCTCCTGCACCATGAAACTCAACGCCGCCAGCGAAATGATCCCGGTGACCTGGGCCGAGTTCGGCGCCCTGCATCCGTTCGCCCCGGTCGAGCAGAGTGCTGGCTACCAGCAACTGACCGATGAGCTGGAGGCCATGCTTTGCGCCGCCACCGGCTATGACGCGGTGTCCCTGCAACCCAACGCCGGTTCCCAGGGTGAATACGCCGGCCTGCTGGCGATCCGCGCCTATCACCAGAGCCGTGGCGACGATCGTCGCGACATCTGCCTGATCCCGTCCTCGGCCCACGGCACCAACCCGGCCACCGCCCACATGGCCGGCATGCGCGTGGTCGTGACCGCCTGCGATGCCCGCGGCAACGTCGACATCGAAGACCTGCGGGCCAAGGCTATCGAGCACCGCGAACACCTCGCCGCGCTGATGATCACCTACCCGTCCACCCACGGTGTGTTCGAAGAAGGCATCCGCGAAATCTGCGGCATCATTCATGACAACGGCGGCCAGGTGTACATCGACGGCGCCAACATGAACGCCATGGTCGGCCTCTGCGCCCCGGGCAAGTTCGGCGGCGACGTGTCGCACCTGAACCTGCACAAAACCTTCTGCATTCCCCACGGCGGTGGCGGCCCGGGCGTCGGCCCGATTGGCGTCAAGTCGCACCTGGCACCGTTCCTGCCGGGCCACGCCAACATGGAACGCAAGGAAGGCGCGGTGTGCGCGGCGCCGTTCGGCAGCGCGAGCATCTTGCCGATCACCTGGATGTACATCGGCATGATGGGCGGAGCCGGCCTCAAGCGCGCCTCGCAACTGGCGATCCTCAACGCCAACTACATCGCCCGTCGCCTGGAAGAGCACTACCCGGTGCTCTACTCCGGCAGCAACGGCCTGGTAGCCCACGAATGCATCCTCGACCTGCGCCCACTCAAGGACAGCAGCGGCATCAGCGTCGATGACGTGGCCAAGCGCCTGATCGATTTCGGCTTCCACGCCCCGACGATGTCGTTCCCGGTGGCCGGCACGTTGATGATCGAGCCGACCGAAAGCGAGTCCAAGGAAGAACTGGACCGCTTCTGCGACGCCATGATCTGCATCCGCGAAGAAATCCGCGCGGTGGAAAACGGCAGCCTGGACAAAGACGACAACCCACTGAAAAACGCCCCCCACACGGCGGCTGAAATCGTCGGCGAGTGGACCCACCCTTACAGCCGCGAACAGGCGGTTTACCCGGTGGCCTCGTTGGTCGAGGGCAAGTACTGGCCGCCCGTGGGCCGGGTCGACAACGTGTTCGGCGACCGCAACCTGATCTGCGCCTGCCCGTCGATCGAAAGCTACGCTTGACCTGAACGGAGGGCGATCTGCCAGCCCTCCGAATCCCCTGTGGGAGCGAGCCTGCTCGCGATAGCGGCGTAACAGCCAATAGAGATGTTGCCTGACACTCCGCTATCGCGAGCAGGCTCGCTCCCACAAGGATCTATGCCCGACTTTAAACCGTCGATCCTCATAAAAAGAAACCGGAGAAACACCATGTCGTTAAGCGTGTTCGACCTGTTCAAGATCGGTATCGGCCCTTCCAGCTCCCATACCGTCGGCCCGATGCGTGCCGCTGCCCGTTTCGCCGAGGGGCTGCGTCGCGATGACTTGCTCAATTGCACCACCAGCGTCAAAGTCGAGCTCTACGGCTCGCTCGGCGCCACCGGCAAGGGTCACGGCAGCGACAAGGCCGTGCTGCTGGGCCTGGAAGGCGAGCATCCCGACACCGTGGACACCGAAACCGTCGACGCCCGCCTGCAAGCGATCCGCAGCAGCGGTCGCCTGAACCTGCTCGGCGAACACTCCATCGAATTCAATGAAAAGCTGCACTTGGCGATGATCCGCAAGCCGCTGGCCTTTCACCCCAACGGCATGATCTTCCGCGCCTTCGATACCGCAGGGCTGCAAGTACGCAGCCGCGAGTACTACTCGATCGGTGGCGGCTTTGTCGTGGATGAAGACGCGGCTGGCGCCGACCGCATCGTCGAAGATGCCACGCCCCTGACCTTCCCGTTCAAGAGTGCCAAGGACCTGCTGGGCCACTGCAGCACTTATGGGCTGTCCATCAGCCAGGTGATGCTGACTAACGAAAGCGCCTGGCGCCCCGAAGCCGAGACCCGCGCCGGCCTGCTGAAAATCTGGCAGGTGATGCAGGATTGCGTGGCGGCGGGCTGTCGCAACGAAGGGATTCTGCCAGGCGGGCTGAAGGTCAAGCGCCGGGCCGCGGCGTTGCACCGCCAGCTGTGCAAGAACCCGGAAGCCGCACTGCGCGACCCGCTGTCGGTGCTGGACTGGGTCAACCTGTATGCCTTGGCGGTCAACGAAGAAAACGCCTATGGCGGGCGCGTCGTCACCGCACCGACCAACGGGGCGGCGGGCATCATCCCGGCCGTGCTGCATTACTACATGCGCTTTATCCCCGGGGCCAGCGAGGATGGCGTGGTGCGGTTCCTGCTGACCGCCGCCGCCATCGGCATCCTGTACAAGGAAAACGCCTCCATCTCCGGCGCCGAAGTCGGTTGCCAGGGTGAAGTGGGCGTGGCCTGCTCCATGGCCGCCGGCGCCCTGTGCGAGGTGCTGGGCGGCAGCGTGCAGCAAGTGGAAAACGCCGCCGAGATCGGCATGGAACACAACCTTGGCCTGACCTGCGACCCGATCGGCGGCCTGGTGCAGGTGCCGTGCATCGAGCGCAACGCCATGGGCTCGGTGAAAGCCATCAACGCGGTGCGCATGGCCATGCGCGGCGACGGGCATCACTTCGTCTCCCTCGACAAAGTCATCCGCACCATGCGCCAGACCGGTGCCGACATGAAAAGCAAATACAAGGAGACCGCCCGCGGCGGTCTGGCGGTCAACATCATCGAATGCTGATGCGCTTGCCTCACTTCTACATTTTTTCCAGGAGCTGATATGTCCACCGAACAACTGCTGAAGACCCCGCTGCACGCGCTGCACCTCGAACTCGGCGCCCGCATGGTGCCGTTCGCCGGCTACGACATGCCGGTGCAATACCCTCTGGGCGTGATGAAGGAACACCAGCACACCCGCGATCAGGCCGGGCTGTTCGACGTGTCCCACATGGGCCAGATCCGCCTGACTGGCGCCGGCGCCGCCAAGGCCCTGGAAACCCTGGTGCCGGTGGACATCATCGACCTGCCGGTGGGCATGCAGCGCTACGCCATGTTCACCAACGACAACGGCGGCATCCTTGACGACTTGATGGTGGCCAACCTGGGCAACGACGAACTGTTCCTGGTGGTCAATGCGGCCTGCAAGGACCAGGACCTGGCCCACCTACGTGCCCACATTGGCGCGCAGTGCAGCATCGAGCCACTGTTCGAAGCCCGAGCCCTGCTTGCCCTGCAGGGGCCAGCTGCCGTCACCGTGCTTGCACGCCTGGCGCCAGACGTGGCGAAAATGACTTTCATGCAGTTCCAGCGCGTCACGCTGCTGGGCGTGGACTGCTTTGTCAGCCGTTCCGGCTACACCGGTGAAGACGGTTTCGAAATCTCGGTACCCGCCGCCGATGCGGAAAAACTGGCCCGCGCCCTGCTGGCCGAGCCGGAAGTCGCGGCCATCGGCCTCGGCGCCCGTGACTCCCTGCGCCTGGAAGCCGGCCTGTGCCTCTACGGCCACGACATGAACACCGAGACCACGCCGGTCGAAGCCAGCCTGCTGTGGGCGATGTCCAAAGTACGTCGTGCCGACGGCACCCGCGCTGGCGGTTTCCCCGGCGCCGAAACCGTGTTCGCCCAACAACAGGGCGGCGTGCGCCGCAAACGTGCCGGCCTGCTGCCCCAGGAACGCACACCGGTGCGCGAAGGCGCAGAGATCGTCAACGAAGCGGGCGTGATTATCGGGACGGTGTGCAGCGGCGGTTTCGGCCCGACCCTGGGCGGTCCGTTGGCGATGGGTTACCTGGACAGCGCCTATGTCGCGCTGGATACGCCAGTCTGGGCCATCGTGCGTGGGAAAAAGGTGCCTTTACTTGTAAGCAAAATGCCATTCGTCCCACAACGCTACTACCGCGGTTGATTGACTGTTTCTATAAGTAACGCGATTGCGTTATACGTGCACTAATGTGTAACGCAACCGCCATAAAAAGGTGCATATCCTTAGACATTCAATGGCGCTTATAACAGTCGTTAACCATTGAACTGGCCTATCGAATAGGCCCCGCCTGGCGATGTATGTAATTGCCTGAAAGCTGAGTAAATACGGGCTTCCCCGGGGGTTGTTTTTTCATTCGTAGTTGGCGTAGAGTTTGGTCACTGTGTTTGCATGGGTCGCTTGGAATCGTGACCTGGGCAGTAGCTTATGAAGTTCGCTACATCCCGTTCGACGTCTCTTACTTTCCTGCAACCCAGCCCCAGTACTCTTTCATGCGAAAGAGGCTGTCATCAATGTTAGCGTCAAAGGAAATAAGAAAATGTCTCAACGTCAGAGCGGTACCGTCAAGTGGTTCAACGACGAGAAGGGGTTTGGTTTTATCACGCCTGAAAGCGGTCCGGACCTGTTCGTGCATTTCCGCGCCATCCAGGGCAACGGCTTCAAGAGCCTGAAAGAAGGCCAGAAAGTCACTTTCGTTGCCGTGCAAGGCCAGAAAGGCATGCAGGCTGACGAGGTTCAAACCGAAGCCTAAGGCTTTCGCACACTAAAAAGGCCCCTGATTGATATCAGGGGCTTTTTTATGGGCGTAAATCCGTAAAATGGCTTCTTTTTTCAGCTGAGGCCGTCATGCCGAAACACCTGCTCACTCCCCAGGGCGACTTTCCTCCCGCCGGCCTGGGCCGTCGCCTGGCAGCGATGTTTTATGACTTCTTGTTGTGCACAGCGCTGCTGATCGTCACCAGCGGTGCCTATAAGATGATCCAGATGGCGATCATCGGCGAAGAAAAAATGCGCGCCCTGAGCGAAGCCGGCGCCCTGGACGGTGACCCGCTGCTGTCCACCGTGCTGCTGTTCGTGCTGTTCGGCTTCTTCGCCAAGTTCTGGACCCACAACGGCCAGACCCTGGGCATGCAAGTGTGGTGCATCCGGGTACAGAACGCCGATGGCACGGCCATCAGCCTATGGCAGGCGCTGTTACGGTTCGTGGTATCGATTGCGTCATTGCTGCTGGTGGGGCTGGGTTTCATCTGGGCGCTGTTCGACAAGCGCAAGCGCAGTTGGCATGACATCTACTCGGATACGCAGTTGGTGCGGATTCCCAAGAAGCCCAAATAAGAACACCACAAGGGCGCTTGCTCCCGCTCGGCTCTGTGGAGCTGTGTAGGAGCTGTCGAGTGAAACGAGGCTGCGATCTTTCCCAGACACTTGAGTCTCAAGCAAAAGATCAAAAGATCGCAGCCTTCGGCAGCTCCTACAGAGCCGAGTGGGAGCAAGCGCCCTGGCCATAAAAAGCTTGATAGGCCTCAAGACCGTTTAAAAGCCTCAAGCCTTCCAACAATCAGGCATTGCCCGCCAGCTTCATCCGCGCCGCCTGGGTGAAGTCCAGCATGCGCTTGAGCGGGCGAATCGCCTGGGGGATCAGCGCCGGGTCGACGAAGATCTCGTTGGCGCCCTCCTGCAAGCTCTTGAGCGTGCGTTCCAGGGTATTCATCGCCATCCACGGGCAGTGCGCGCAACTGCGGCACGCCGCGCCGTTGCCGGCCGTAGGGGCTTCGATGAAGACCTTGTCCGGGCACAACTGCTGCATCTTGTAGAAAATGCCTCGGTCGGTGGCGACGATCAGCGTCTTGTTCGGCAGGGTTTGGGCCGCAGCGATCAACTGGCTGGTGGAGCCAACGGCATCCGCCAGTTCAATCACCGACGTCGGCGACTCCGGGTGCACCAGGATCGCAGCATCCGGGTACAGCGCCTTCATGTCCTCCAACTGCTTGGACTTGAACTCTTCGTGGACGATACAGGCACCGTCCCAGAGCAGCATGTCGGCGCCGGTCTTGCGCTGGATGTAGGTGCCCAGGTGCTTGTCCGGCCCCCAGATGATCGTCTCGCCGTTGTCCATCAGGCTCTCGACGATCTCCAGCGCGCAACTGGATGTCACCACCCAGTCGGCCCTGGCCTTGACCGCCGCCGAGGTGTTGGCATAGACCACCACGGTGCGCTCCGGATGCTGGTCGCAGAACGCCGAGAACTCGTCCACCGGGCAACCCAGGTCCAGGGAGCAAGTGGCTTCCAGAGTGGGCATCAGCACACGTTTTTCGGGGTTGAGGATCTTGGCGGTTTCCCCCATGAACTTGACCCCCGCCACCACCACGGTCTTGGCCGGGTGGGCATTGCCGAAGCGGGCCATTTCCAGGGAGTCGGACACGCAACCACCGGTCTCTTCGGCCAGGGCCTGGATGATCGGGTCGCAGTAGAAGTGCGCGACCAGCACCGCGTCCTGAGCCTTGAGCTCGGCGGCGATGGCGGCGCGGTACCAGGCTTCTTGCTCGGCGGTCAGCGGCTTGGGCTGCTTGGCGTCGAGGTGGGCTTGGACCAGAAGGCGTTCGGAAATTTGCGTCATGTTCGCAAGACCTGCAAGCGCGTTTAGCGCGAAAGTCGAGTATACACCCGGCTCCGGACCACTCGGGTACCGCCGGGAAAGTGGGTATCAATCAGGCACGGGACAGCGTGAAGCCGGCAAGGCTACAGAATATCCCGTCGATGCAAAAGATCATTCTGACCTGTGCCCAACCCTAGAACCGGACGTGCGCCCCAGCGGGAGCAAGCTGACCGAAATGTAATCACCTGCCCCGCTGGCTTATGTCATCTTCTTTTCAAAGCGACACCAGGGAACAGCCCCCGTGTTCGCTGCGAATCGACTGACGGACTTCCATCGTATGCAAACAAAAACTTCCCGGCGAACCTTCGTAAAGGGCCTGACTGCCAGCGGCATCCTCGGCGGCCTGGGCTTGTGGCGCGCACCTGTCTGGGCAGTCACCGGCCCGGGCCAGCCCAACGTCCTGAGCGGCACCGAGTTCGACTTATTCATCGGCGAAAGCCCGGTCAATTTCACCGGCAACCCACGCACCGCCCAGACCATCAACGGCGGCATTCCCGGTCCGCTGCTGCGCTGGCGTGAAGGCGACACCGTGACCCTGCGGGTGCGCAATCGCTTGAGGGACACCACGTCCATCCACTGGCACGGTATCCTGCTGCCAGCCAACATGGACGGCGTTCCGGGGTTGAGTTTCAAGGGCATAGAACCCGACGGCATGTACGTGTATCAGTTCAAAGTCCGGCAGAACGGCACCTACTGGTACCACAGCCATTCCGGTTTCCAGGAACAATCCGGGGTCTACGGCCCGCTGGTGATCGATGCCAAGGAACCGGAGCCCTTCCAGTACGAACGGGACTACGTGGTGATGCTCACCGACTGGACCGATGAAGACCCCGGCGCCGTCATGCGCAAGCTCAAGAAACAGTCGGACTACTACAACTACAACAAACGCACCGTCGGCGACTTCATCGACGATGTGGGCAAGAACGGCTGGGCCAGCACCGTGGCCGACCGCAAGATGTGGGCTGAGATGAAGATGAATCCCACCGACCTGGCCGACGTCAGTGGTGCCACCTACACCTACCTCATGAACGGCCAGGCGCCGGACATGAACTGGACCGGCCTGTTCAAGCCTGGCGAACGTCTTCGCCTGCGCTTCATCAACGGCTCGTCCATGAGCTATTTCGACGTGCGCATTCCCGGCTTGAAGATGACGGTGGTGGCCTCCGACGGCCAATACGTCAAACCGGTGAGTGTCGATGAGTTCCGGATCGCCGTGGCCGAAACCTATGACGTCATCGTCGAGCCGACCCAGGAGGCCTACACCCTGTTCGCCCAGTCCATGGACCGCACCGGCTACGCCCGCGGCACCCTCGCGGCCAGGGCCGGGCTGTCGGCGCCAGTGCCGCCCCTGGACCCGCGGCCATTGGTGACCATGGACGACATGGGCATGGGTGACATGGACCACGGCAGCATGGGGCAAATGAGCGGTATGGACCACGGTTCGATGCAGGGCATGGACGACATGACCGGCATGGATCACGGCGCCATGCAAGGCATGGACGGTATGCTGTCGCCCCCCGACACCGTGAAAGACAACCCCCTGGTGGACATGCAGGCCATGAGCGTCAAGCCCAAACTCGACGACCCGGGCATGGGGCTGCGCGACAACGGCCGCAAAGTGCTGACCTACTCAGACCTGCGCAGCACCTTCCCCGACCCCGACGGCCGCGAGCCAGGCCGTACGCTCGTGCTGCACCTGACCGGGCACATGGAGAAATTCGTCTGGTCGTTCAACGGCGTGAAATTTTCCAACGCGGCGCCGCTGCTGCTCAAGTATGGCGAGCGACTGCGCATCGTGCTGATCAACGACACCATGATGACCCACCCCATCCACCTGCACGGCATGTGGAGCGACCTGGAGGATGAGAACGGTCAATTCATGGTGCGCAAGCACACCCTCGACGTGCCACCGGGCGCCAAGCGCAGCTACCGCGTCACGGCCGATGCCCTCGGACGCTGGGCGTACCACTGTCATCTGCTGTTTCACATGGAGATGGGGATGTTCCGTGAAGTTCGGGTGCAGGAATGAGGAGCCGACCATGACCACTGTTTTTCAATACCCCATGGCACTCATTGCCGGCCTGACCCTCGGTGCCACCCCCTCGGCCTGGGCGGCGGGCAACGACATGCAAGGCATGGATCACAACCAGATGCCCGGGATGGACCATAGCCAGATGCAAGGCATGGATTCGATGCAGGGCATGGAAACCATGCAATCAGCGCCGACCAGCAGCCGCACGCCGATCCCGGAACTGACCGCCGCCGACCGCGCCGCCGTCTACGAGGATCGTGGCGGACACGCGGTGCATGACCGCGCCATCAATTCGTTTTTCCTCATCGACCAGTTGGAGTGGCAGGACGCCGATGACGGCAGCGCCCTGAGCTGGGACGCCTCCGGCTGGATCGGTGGCGACATCGACCGTTTGTGGCTGCGCTCCGAAGGTGAACGCCTCAACGGCAAGACCGAAGAGGCGGAACTTCAAGCCCTATGGGGCCACGCCATCAGTCCTTGGTGGGACGTGGTGGCCGGCGTACGCCAGGACTTCAAGCCGGGCGACCCGCAAACCTGGGCCACCTTCGGCGTGCAAGGCATGGCGCTGTACAACTTCGAAGCCGAAGCCACTGCGTTCATCGGCGAAGGTGGCCAGAGCGCAGCGCGCCTGGAAGGTGACTACGATATCTTGCTGACCAATCGGTTGGTCCTGCAGCCCACCGCCGAGGTCAACTTCTATGGCAAGAACGATCCCACCCGTGGTGTCGGCTCAGGGTTGTCAGACACCGAACTCGGCGTGCGACTGCGTTATGAAATACGCCGCGAATTCGCGCCCTACATTGGCGTCACCTGGAACCGCGTCTACGGCAACACCGCCGATTACGCCCGACAAGAAGGCGAAGACCGCAGCGAAGCGCGCCTGGTGCTGGGCCTGCGCATGTGGTTCTGAGCCGCTGACCTGCCTCACTAAAAACCAAGAACCAAGTTGTAGGAGTCCTTGCATGTCATTCATCAAAACCGCTGTTGTTGCTGTCGCCTTGTCCACCGGCCTGTTGGTCAGTGCCTTGGCCCAGGCTCACCCGAAACTGCTGTCCTCTAGCCCTGCCGAAGGCGCAGACGGCGCGGCACCGGCAAAAATCGAGCTGCATTTTTCCGAAATCCTGATGACCAAGTTCTCCGGCGCCAAGCTGACGATGACCGAGATGCCCGGCATGGCGGCGCATTCGCCCATGCCCATGCCAGCCAAGGTCTCCGGCAGCGATGACCCGAAAACCATGGTCATTATCCCGAACGCCCCCCTCTCCGCCGGTACCTATCAGGTCCAGTGGCGTGCGGTGTCGTCCGACACTCATCCGATCACCGGCAACGTCACGTTCAAGGTGAAGTGAGTTGATGAGCGACTTGATCAACATTGCGCTGCGTTTTGCCCTGTACCTGGATTTGATGTTGCTGTTCGGTCTGGCCGCGTTTGGCCTTTATAGCCTGCGAGGCCAGGAGCGGGCCTCAGGGGTGCAGTTGCCTTTCGTGCCGCTGCTGCTGATCTCGGCGCTGCTGGGCGGGTTGCTCTCTCTGGCCGCCATGGCCTGCATGGCCTGGGCCATGAGCGGCGTTTCGGAGTGGAGCGAGCTGTGGCCGCACATAGAAATGCTGGTAGTGCAGACCGATGTCGGCCTGACGTGGACGCTGCGCATGGCCGCGCTGTTGCTGGCCGGTTTCGCCGTGACGCTCAATCAGCGTTGGCCGACCGCCAGCCTAAGCCTGGTCACACTGGGCGGGGCCGTGGCGCTGGCGACGCTGGCCTGGGCAGGCCACGGCGCCATGGACGAAGGCTCCCGTCGTAACTGGCACTTCATCACCGACTTCCTGCACCTGTGGGCGGCGGGTGGCTGGGTCGGGGCATTGGCCGCGTTTGCCCTGCTGCTTCGCCAGGCCGAACCTCAGTTGGCGATACTGGTCCGGACATTGACCGGGTTTGAAACCGCCGGGGCGATGATCGTGGTGCTGATCAGCGTGACGGGGGTGGTCAATTATCTGTTCATCGTCGGCCCGAGCGTCGCGCAATTGCTCGACAGCACCTACGGCCAGTTGCTGGCGCTCAAGCTCGTCTTGTTCGCGGCCATGCTGGTGTTCGCCGCGTTGAACCGTTTTCATCTGAGTCCACTCCTGGAAAATGCCCGGCAGAGCGGCGAGCACGGGGTCGCGGTGAATGCCCTGCGGCGCAGCATAGTCCTGGAGTTCTCTGTGGCGGTGATCATCCTGGGGGGGGTGGCTTGGCTGGGGACCTTGAGCCCTGGAATGGAGTAGTCGGGGGCACGCTGGCCCCCTTATAACGCCCAACTGAATCCGTAGCGAGGGAACTGGCTCCCACGCCACAAAGATCAACCGGGCTCGGCATTTAATTATTCAATAAGCACCGCCAGTTTTCAGTTTGCCCAAAACACCGTACCGACGCATAAATGATGCTTTGTTTTAGCCAAGGCTCTGTTATGGAAAACGTTCGAACCTCAAGCACCCATGCCGTCTGGTTAATGGTCAGCATCGTGTTGGTGGCGCTGAACCTGCGGCCCTCGATGGCCGCCGTCGGACCGCTGTTATCCGCCATTCGCGGCGAGATCCCCCTGAGTTTCAGCACCGCCTCGCTGCTGACCATGTTGCCGGTCATGGCGATGGGCTTGGCGATGTTCCTGGGCATGCGCATCGCCCTGCGCATCGGGGAGCACCGCACCATCGTGCTGTCGCTGTTGATCATTGGTATTGCCACCGCGTCGCGCTTGTACCTGGACAGCGCCGCCGAGCTGATCATCAGCGCGGTGTTGGCCGGGCTCGGCATTGCGCTCATCCAGGCGGTGATGCCGGCGCTGATCAAGTCGCGCTACGCCGACAACGTCTCACTGTTCATGGGCCTGTATGTCACGTCGATCATGGGCGGGGCGGCGATTGCCGCGTCGTTTTCGCCGTTTGTCCTGTCGCAGACCGGCAGCTGGCGCATCGGCCTGGCCATCTGGGCACTGCTAGCGTTGGTCGCCCTGGGTTGCTGGTACGCCCAGCGCGCAGCCGTGACACCGCTGCCTGAAACCCCTGTCCAGCAGCAAGAGTCATTCTTCAGCAATTCCCGAGCTTGGTTACTGGCGATTTTCTTCGGCCTGGGCACCGCCTCCTACACCTGTGTATTGGCCTGGCTGGCCCCGTACTACGTGGAGAAGGGTTGGAGTGAACAACACGCGGGCCTGCTGTTGGGGTTCCTCACGGCCATGGAAGTGCTGTCCGGCCTCGTCACCCCGGCGATTGCCAACCGCAGCCAGGACAAGCGCGTGGTGCTCGCCGTGTTACTGGTCCTGATCATAAGCGGCTTCTGTGGCCTGATCCTCAGTCCGGAACGCTTCAGCCTGTTGTGGCCTTGCCTGTTGGGTCTGGGCATCGGCGGCCTGTTTCCAATGAGTTTGATCGTGTCCCTCGACCACTTGGACAACCCACGACGGGCCGGCGGCCTGACCGCGTTCGTGCAAGGCATCGGCTACCTGATCGCTGGGCTCTCGCCATTGATTGCCGGGATGATTCGCGATCAGTTGGGCAGCTTCGAATGGGCCTGGTGGTCGCTCACGGCCGTCATGGCGCTGATGCTCCTGATGGTCCTGCGCTTCAATCCCAAGCAATACGCGCGGCACATCAGTTAGTCGACGAAGACCAGCCACTCGTGCCCGGGGCTGCATTGGATGCAGCCCCGGTTTTGACAATTCACCCATGACGGCAGACCGTTTTGTCCATCATGACGTTCCGATCCGCAATACAGGAATAAGACCTTGATGAAAAACGTCGGCTTTGCTGCCGCTCACTGGGGCATGCTTATTTGGGCGATGCTGATCGCCTCGTCATTCTTTGCCGCGGCCCAGGTTAGCCAGACGATCGACCCGATCTTGCTCACAGGCCTGCGGCTGCTGTTTTCCGCACTGATGTTCCTGCCGCTACTGCTCCTGAAAAATACCTCGCCCATTTCCGTCAGGGGCCTGCTGGCCCATGCCGTGCTCGGCCTGCTGTTGGCAACTTATTTTGGTTCGTTGTTCGAAGCGCTGCGCTATACCTCAGCGGTCAACACCGCGACGTTGTACACGCTGGTGCCCTTGATGACCTTGTTTTTCGAGGTATTCCTGCTGCCCAGTCCCAGCCTCAAGACCCGCCTGCTCCCCATGTTGGTGGCGGCAGCCGGTGCAGTGTTGCTGACACTCAAGGGCTCGGCCCCGGGACAGATGCCGGCGCTCTATCCGGTGCTGGTGTTCGGTGCCGGTTGCCTGGCGATGGCGTTGTATTCGCCGCTGAGTCAACGCTTCAAGGCGACCGCGTTGCGAGGCCGCGATCCGGTGGCGATGACGTTCTGGAACATGCTGTTCGGTTCGCTGTTTTTGCTGGTGTTCTGCCTGGTCAGCGGTGGGTGGCGCAGCGGCCTGCAACTGTCAACGCTGGACATCGGCTGGCTGGTGTACCTGGCCTTGTTCGGGACCCTCGCCACGTTCTGGCTGCTGCACCGGGCCATCGGGGTGATCTCGCCCTCCACGGTGATTTCCTACGTCTACCTCAACACGTTGTTCGTCACCCTATTGAATTGGTTCTGGCTCAGGCAGCAACCGATGATGATCGAGATCATCGGCGCCGCGCTGGTGGGGGGCGGCATGCTGGCACTGGTGGTCAGCAGCCGTAACGCCAGAACCGTTACGGCTTGAGCCCCCTCAGTACGTCGATGCCGGGCGAGGCGAAACCGGGCTCCAACGCTCCAGCTCCCGTTCAAGGAAAGCCGCTACCGCCAACAACCGTTCCTCTTGCCAGTGAGGCCCGACAATCTGAATGCCGATGGGCATCCCGGTGGACGGGTCGACGCCGGCGCGGATTACCACCGCGGGTGAGCCGCTGAGACTGAACGGGAACACGAAGGCATACTGATCGCGGTCCTCCAGGGACTCCCCGTGGTGGAACGCGACATCCGGAAAGACCGGACAGATAAACAAATCGTGCTGTTTGAAGAACTTCGCCAACTGATAGCGGAAGGTATCGATCATGATCCAGTCGCGCTTGACTTCATCCACACTCAATTCCACGGCTTCACTCATGTCCAGCAACTGAGCGATAGCCGGGGTAAAGCTGCGTTTGTTCATGGATTCGAACAAACGCCGCCAGCCACGTCCGGCATCGGCGCCCGTGATGAACACCCGCCACAGCACATCGCAGGCTTCGTCGAGCATCGGCGGCGCGACCTCGCTCACCTGCGACACCACAGGGCTCAGGCACCGTTCGACCTGCTGCAGCACATGGTTCACCGCAGCGCTGACAGGGGTTCGGTTCGACGCCGAAAACAGCGCGATACGCAGGTCGGCCAGGGGCTCGCTGGCGGCGAACGGCACATCGACGGTGTCCGGATCATGGCCGTCGGCACCACTGATCAGCGGACCGAGCAGCGCCAGGTCATCGACATAGCGCCCCATCACGCCAAAAGCCGAGGTCATATGAAACAGTCCGGAACGGTCATTGGGAAACTGGCCGGTCAGCGGCACCCGTCCCTGGGTCAGTTTCAGGCCGCAGATACCATTGAAGTGCGCCGGAATCCGCACACTGCCGCAGGCATCGGACGCCAGCCCCGCTGGCGAGCACCCGGCGGCGATGGCGGCCGCCTCCCCACCACTGCTGCCTCCCGCCGAGCGGAGCGGATCGTGGGGGTTGAGGGTGCGCCCGTAGATCAGGTTCTCGGTCTCAAAGGCCATGCACAGCTCCGGCACATTGCTGATGCCCAGAATGATCGCGCCGGCTTGCCGAAGTCGGGCGACAGTCGTCGCGTCCTCCTGGCTGACACCACCCATCAGCTCCTCCACGCCGCGGGACATTTTGAATCCGCGAACATGGAGGACGTCCTTGATCGTGATGGGAATGCCATGCAGCGGACCGCTGATCTGACCGATGCGCGCCATCTCGTCAGCCTCACGGGCCTGGCGCCGCAGTTCCTCGACCGGCGTCAGTTGGATCAATGCATTGATCTGCTGGTTACGCTCGGCGATGCGCTGCAGGTAGAACTCCAGCAACGTCACGCTGGTCAGCACGCCCCGGCGCAACAGACCGGCCATTTCCCGCAAAGTCAGCGTGTCGGGGTTGAACATACTCACGATGCCTCCTTGCTGCGCAACCACTTGTTGGGCAACTGATACATATTGCGCACTACCAGGGAAAACGCCTTCACCGCCAGCGCCGGACGCTGGTTGATGGCTTCCAGGGCCTCCTCGATCATCGCCAGGACATGACGCAACGCTTCGGGTTCGATATTCAACGGCGGATAGAAGCGCAGCACCGGACGCTCGGCCTTTTCATTCATCGAATGCCCGGCATGCACACCGCGCTTGCCCAGTTCCATGCTCATCAAGGCTTCATAGACCGAGCCACGCAGGCGCAGGCCCGTCATCAAGCCGACACCCGGCACATCCTCGACAATGTGCGGATAACGCAAGGCCAGCCGTTGCAGGCCGTGGCGCAACACGCCGCCGTTGACCCGGGATAACTCCACCAGGTTGTTTTGCTCGATGTAATCGATGGCCGCGAGTGCCGAAGCGCAGGCGACCGGATGTCCGCCGTTGGTTCGCGTATCCGGCTCGATATCGCCGAGGGGGTACTGGGTGGCCAGGCGCTGGCTGTACATGGCGCAGGCAAACGAGGTGTAGCCGCCGGTCAAGCCCTTGGAGAGGATCATGATGTCGGGCACCACGTCATCGTATTGCACGGCGAACCATTTGCCGCAGCGACCGAAACCCGTCTGGATTTCATCGGCCACCAACAGGGTGCCGGTGGCGTCGCACAGGGCCCGGATATTGGCCATGTAGCCCACTGGCGGCACCTGCAAATGTGCCCCGCCCAGAATCGGCTCGACGTACACCGCACACACACCCTCGCCCACGGCTTTTTGCAACGCGGCGAAATCACCGTAGGGCACGCAGGTCACGTCAGGGGGGGCGATACCATAGCTAGCATGGTTCTGCTGCTGACCCAGGATGCTCATCGCCGCCAGGGTCTTGCCGTGGTAGGAGCCGCTCATCACCACGATGCCACGCCGTTGGGGCTGGATCTGCAGCACATAGCGCAGGCTCTGCTCGACGGCCTCGGCCCCCGAGACCATGAATTGCACATCGCCCCACTCCCCCGGCACCAACTGGCAAAGCCGCTCGGACAAGGTGTCCTGCAGCGGGTGGCGCCGGCCTTCCGGCACCCAGGCCATTTTATTCAGTTGCGCCTGCACCCGCTCACGCACCATTGGATTGCGATGCCCAACGATAAACACCCCGTAGCTGCACGCGCAGTCGATGAAACGCTTGCCGGTGTGGTCGGTGACGTGGATGCCATCAGCCTGCTGCTCGACAGTGGTCTTGCCAAGGCGATACAACTTGGCCGCCGACGCGCTCCAGTGGCGCTGGCAGTCATCCAGCAGTTGTTCATGCGGCCTGAGTAAGGACATGGCTTAACGTCTCCTTGATGATGAGTGCGGCACGTTGGATCTGCTCGGGGCGTGCGGTGATCGGGCAGCGCAAAATCACTTCGCGGCCACGGGGCGTACTGACATAGACACCCTGCTGGTAAAGCGCCTCGCACAGCACGGCCGGTTGCAGATCATCGGCCAGCGGCAAGCTGACCCAGGCGCCGACAGCCACAGCCCCTAATGACGCGAGAGCTTGTGCCAGGAACTGGCCGTTTTCCTGACAGTGCCGGGGCGAGTCGTGGGCTTGCACGTAATCCAGCACGGCCAGGGCCGCCACGCAGGCCATTGGATTACCGGCGGTGGTGCTGCCGTGTTTGGCCGGACTGCTGCGCCCATAGACCTGCCAGGCCAAGTGTTCGCTGCAGGTATAGGTACCGATGGGAATTGCACTGCCACCCAGGGGCCCGCCGAGCACAACGATGTCGGGAGTCGGGCGATACCGCTGGAAGCCGAACAGCGAACCCAGGCTACCGAGGCAGCTGTGGGTATCGACCGCGATGACGGGCGCCGAGGCTTTTGCCGCGCGAGCATGCAATTGCTCGATCAAATCAGCATCGATCAACTGCAGCCGGCCGTTTGCATCCGTGCGGGTGTTGCTGTGGCAGACCGCGAAGCAATCGCTCCAATCCACCGCGTCCAGGTCCGCCAGGTGACGGATCGCCACCCGCTTGAATCCCAGGAAGGCCTGGACACCCAGGTCTCCTTGCGCGGCGTTGAGGCAGCGCCCGTACGTCAGCGAGCCGTAGTCGCCGCCCTGGATGAACACGATGGTGTTGCCCTTGGGCTTGAGCCCTTTGCACAACTTCAAGGCGCCCTCAAAAGCCTCGTCGCCGGAGCTGCATACATAAGAGCTGGCCAGCGGTGCGGGCAACAGCTCGGCCAGGCGTCGGCACAAGGCAATCAGCGGCTCGGACATCAACACCCGATTGGACAGGCCCATGGTCTGCGCCTGACGGTTGACCGCCTCGATCACGGGCGGCACCTGGAAGCCAAACCCGCCAGTCAGGTCAATGATCTGCCGACCCTCACCGTCAAGGTAGGTCTCGTACTGTCCGCCGATAATCTGTTTATTGTTTTTCATGGACTCTCTCAGCGATAGCTCAAGGCGTTGAAAATGCGCCGACGCTCGTCGACGATGGTTTCCCGACCGTGCATGACCCGACGGTTATCGATCATCACCATGTCGTGGTCACGCCAGCCAACCGGGCAGGTGTAATCGGCGGAGACTTTGGCGATTTCGGCCAGGAATCGGGAAGGAATCGACTGCCCGTCCACCGTATCGATAACGGGTGCCTCGTAGTTGAAGGAAGGCCCCAGAATGCTGTTGGCAAAGGCCGGACGCCGGCTGAAGGGGGACGTCAGGATCGCCGACGTGCTGAAGGCGTAATGGATCGAGTCATCGGCCGGGTTGAAGGAAATCAGGGTTTGCGGGTCGTCACCGATGATCTTCAACAGATCCTCGATCGCGACGGCCGCCGGATCCGATAACGTTGACGAGTAATGACACACCAGTCGGCGCCATTTTTCCCCCGCCACGGTGCGACTGTAGCGAATCGGGTTTTCTTCAAAGAACGTGCGACAGTCCGAGGACAGTTTCTCCAGCACCCGTTCGCCGTCACACAGGGTGGTTTGCGAGCCCTTGCGCGGTGCTTCCTGGCAATAGAACCAGGTCATGTCCGGCCAGAACGGCGAGTTGCCATTTTCGCAATGCAGGCCGACCGCCTGGCGCCCGGCATCCACCAATTGCGCTGCGCCACCGACCATGACCCGGGCTGGGTCAAGGCTCAACCGCGAACTGTTTTGCTTCACGTACGCACTGAAATCCTCGGCGCTATGAATACAGTTGCGAAACAGTACGACACCGTAATGTCCCAGCAGCTCATACAACTCAGCCTTGCCCAGGCTGGCGAAGTGGCGCGACTCAATGATGGAGACGTCCGGATTCTCAAAGTGAAAAGCAGGTGTGCTCATTGGATGCATTCCTTTGCTGCGTGGAAAAAACAGTGGCGATATCGGCGCGTTTCGGCCGCCCTGTGACGGTGTAGAGCTGCTCGATCAACGGATCGTCCTGGGTCAACAACCAGAGTCGGTTCGGTCGCTCGATGTCGGAGAAACGCCCCGCCGACCAGGCGAGCAGTTCATCGCGCACCGGCGTCGACTCGACGCACAGCAATGCCACCAGACCGTGCTGCTCATCGAAAAACACCGCTGCATCGCTTACGCCGGGGTACTTGCGATACTCCAGCTCAACCTGCTCGGGGCTGACGTTTCGGCCATTGGGCAGGCAGATCACGCTCTTCTTGCGCCCGTGCACATAAAGGTAGCCATCGGCATCCAACGCGCCCAGGTCACCGGTGTCCATCCAGCCGTCGTCCGACATGGAACAGGCACTGGGGTCCGTGCCCGAGTAGCCGCTGAACAGCGAGCTGCTCTTGACCTCGATGGTCTGGTCAGCGCCGATGCGCACCTGGACATGGGGCAACGGCTTGCCAACACTGCCAAGACGTTGCTGTTCGAAGGTGTTCACGCTAACGACCGATGCGTTCTCCGAAAGGCCGTAGCCCTGATACACGTCGATGCCTTGCTCAGTCAGACCGCGCAGGGCATCGATACTCACCGCCGCACCGCCGCAGGTGATGTGCGCGCCCGATGCCAGATAGCGCGCCAGGCGCTCGCCCGGCTCACCGCCTTCGTTCACCTGCTCCAGGAAACGATTGACCATGACCGGAGGAACCGTCAGGGCCGTTGGCTGGACGTGCAGGATCCAGTCGACCAGGCGTTGCGGTGAAGCGCCCGGCTCGCCGAGCAACGGTTCGTCCGGTGGCAGGAAATGCACGGTCCCGCCCGCCAACAGCGGCAGGTATGCGGCGGTGACTTGCTCAAGCAGCAGGCTCAGGGGCACCAGCGACAGGTAACGTCGATGCGCATTGACCGGCATGCTCTGGCGCAGCGAGGCGAGCACCGTGCCGACGGCCTGGTTGCTCAGACGCACACCCTTTGGACGGCTGGTAGTGCCCGAGGTATGAATGATCTTGCAGATCCAGTCACCCTCACCGTCCGGCATCTGCAGCAAAGGTTGTTCGATCACCGGCTCGTTGAGGCGGCGCAGGCGACTGTCGGCAAAATTCAACTTCCAGCGCTGCTCCAGCGTTCGCTGCCCTGCCGCATCTACCAGAAATCCATCGCAACGGGATGCCAGATGTTCGGCCTGGGATTGGCTGAACGCCAGTGGCAGCGGCAGCGCGGTGATCCCGGCGAACAGACAGGCCAAGTCGGCGACCAGCCAGTCGCTGCTGTTGCGCGTGGCGATGCCCAACACCACATGATCGCCATAGGCCGGCTCAGGGAAACGTCGCTGCAGTTCGGCTGCCAGGTTAAGGGCTCGGTGCTCCAGTTCGCCGTAGGTCAGCGTCACCGACTCCTTGCCTGACGCCAACCAGTCCACCGCACAGACCGCCTGGCGATTGTCCTGCAACGCCCGTTGTAGCTGAGTGACAAACCCGCCGCTCATGGCTGCGCCCTCGCCAGATCGTCACCGGCCAATTGAGTGAATGAGGTATTGAGCGTCATGGCGGCGAAGCGTGAACGTTGTGGGTCGACGCGGATGAACCCCGTGACGGGCAACTTGGCGTAATAGCTCCCCCAGCTCTTGCCACCGTCGTCGGCCAGGCGCGTAGGGTCTGCGGTCAGCAGGGGCTCGAAATCGATCTGGCAACTCTCCATCATTTGCCGTACACGAGGCGTCACGGTGCACAACAGGTAATGCCCGCCCATGCACCAGGCCAACAACGGAATCATATTGACCAGAATCATTCCGGCCGTCAGGTGATGGGAGATCAGGTTGCCGATTTCGACAATATTCGAGCGCTCAATCGTTTTTTCGAAACGCTGGGACAATATCTTGTCGATAGATTGCGCCAGGTATTGCTCGGAAAAAAGTATCCGGTGATCCGCAAAGGTAATACCTGCGCAGGCAAGAATACGATCAGCCGGATCCTGAGTAACCGCAAAGTACTGCGGATTCGGTTCAACTGAGGCCGAATAAGAACTGCGAAATTTATCCCTTACAACTTGTGTGGCTTGCACCCATAACGGTGTTTGAGTTTCTGCGATACGTATTTGCATATCGTCCTCCTCCGTCCTTGTGTGAGTTTTCTATAAAAGCGAGGCGAGCATATTTAGGAAATCTCCTACAGGCCATTTAAAAAATAAAATGCTTCCGCTAATATATAAATAAACGTCCTTGTCATAAAAGTCGGGGATGCTACCAACGGGATGCGTCAAGAAGGACCTTATGCTTAATAGTAATGCGCTTAGAAAGCTGGATATCCAAGACCTGATGGTGTTTGTCGCGGTGTACGAGCAGAGCAGCGTCACCGAGGTGTCCGAAGCCCTTTGTGTCAGCCAGTCAACCGTAAGCTATTGCCTGAAGAAGCTGCGTACGAGCTTCGAAGATGAACTTTATGTTAATACCCGTAGTGGCATGCTGCCTACAAGCAAAGCCACTTCCATGTACCCTCATCTGGTTAATATCCTTAAAACAATAAACACATGTCATTCTGGCATCCCGGCATTCGACCCGACCCAGAAAGAGATAACCTTCAATGTCTACGCCCCCGAATACTTTGAACTCCTTGTCGTACCTAAACTCGTCAAACGTTTTATTGGCAGCCGCTTTCCGGTCATCATTAATATCACTAAATTTTACAGGGACATTCCAACCGACGAGTTGATGGACGGTCGTTTCGACCTGGTTATTTGTTTCGGTCCGAACTTCCATCGAGGCGGCAAGGGATTGCGCTCGCAAGTACTACTGGAAGATGAACTGGTGTGCGTGGTCGATAAGCACTTCACATTGCCAGAAGAGGCGTTCAACCTGGAAGCGTTTGTCGCCTGCCAGCATGTTTTTCCGACACCCTGGACATCCGACACCAACATGATCGATGGATGGCTCGCCCGGCAAGGCTATCACCGACAGATCGTCGCTCGAGCCAACAGCTACGTCGCGGCATTGAACATGATCACCGATACCGACTTCATCCTGACGCTGCCTCGACGCATTCAGGCGCTGACCTGCGACGAGGACACATTCAGCCATCGTCGACCACCGGCAGGTCTGCCGAATTTCACGCTGGACATGATGTGGAGCGAAAAAACGAGCCAGGACAGCGCCAATAGCTGGTTTCGCGAACAGATCATCAAAGTATGTGCCGAGGACGGCCTGCTTTAATCCGCCGAAAACCGCTCGAATCGTCGAGCGGTTCAGGCTTCGACTTTTCATCAGGCAAAAAAAAATCCGGAAATCCTCACTTTCGTGGGCCTTCCAGACTTTTAAAACTGCAAAAAATGGTGGGTCGTGTGGGATTCGAACCTACGACCAATTGGTTAAAAGCCAACTGCTCTACCAACTGAGCTAACGACCCGCTGTGTGGTGGCGCGTATAATACTGATTTCTAAGGACTATTCAACACTTAATTTGAAATAAATCAAAAATAACGGGTTGGATCGCTCACGCCCGCCGCCGCAAAGCCTTCTGCACGCAGGCGGCAGCTGTCGCATTTGCCACACGCACGGCCCTGATCGTCGGCCTGATAGCAGGAAACAGTGAGCCCGTAGTCCACGCCAAGCTTCACACCCGCCTTGACGATGTCAGCCTTGCTGAGGTTCTGCAACGGCGCCTGGATGCGGAAACCCTGCCCTTCCACGCCGGCCTTGGTCGCCAGGTTGGCCATGCGCTCGAAGGCTTCGACGAACTCCGGGCGGCAATCCGGGTAGCCGGAATAATCCACGGCATTGACGCCGATAAAAATGTCACGGGCGCCCAGCACTTCAGCCCAGCCCAATGCCAAGGACAGGAACACCGTGTTACGCGCCGGCACATACGTCACCGGAATACCTTCGCTAGGCGCCTCGGGTACGTCGATGGAGCTGTCGGTCAAGGCCGAGCCTCCAATGCCATTGAGGTTCAAGCCGATCACTTTGTGCTCCACCGCGCCCAGGTCCCGGGCCACTCGCTCAGCGGCGTGCAGTTCTGCGCGGTGACGCTGGCCATAATCGAAACTCATGGTGTAGCAGCGGTAGCCCTCGGCATGGGCCATGGCCACGACCGTGGCCGAATCCAGACCACCGGACAACAGGATGACCGCACGTTTTTCTGCAATGTTCGAATGTTCAGTCATATCAACGCCCTGGCTCGTCGTTCCAAAGATATTTATGCAGTTGCAGTTGCAGGCGCACCGGCAGATTGTCCGCCACCACCCAATCCGCCAGCTCGCGGGCGCTCAAATCGTGATGACTTGGCGACAACAGCACTTCGCCGGCTCGCAGGTCAAGGCCGTATTGAATCAGCTTGGACACGGCCCAGTCATAGTCTTCCCGCGAACAGATGACGAACTTGACCTGATCGTTGGGCGTCAGCAGTTGAATGTTCTCATAACGGTTGCGATGCGCTTCCTTGGAGCCTGGGGTCTTCAGGTCCACGACGCGACTGACACGCAGGTCGACGGCCGAGATGTCCAGGGCGCCACTGGTTTCCAGCGAAACCTCATAACCGGCATCACACAACTGCTTGAGCAAGGGGATGGCGCTGGGTTGCGCCAATGGCTCGCCGCCCGTGACGCAGACATAACGCGGACGATAACTGGCCACTTGTTCCAGGATATCGTCGAGGGTTCGCAAGGTGCCGCCGCTGAAAGCATAGGCACTGTCGCAGTATTGGCAACGCAATGGGCAGCCAGTGAGGCGCACAAAAACCGTGGGCAGCCCAGCCGTTCGCGTTTCACCCTGCAACGAGTAAAAAACTTCGGTGATTCTCAATGTGTCTTGCATAGTCGCCACGGGCGTAACAGCTAAACAGGCTGTCCGCCTCCGTCAGGCACTTCAAGGAACCCCGCCAGCGCGCAGATCCCAAAAAGCGTGTTTCATAAAAGGGCGTGAATTCTAACGAAAAAACCCGCGACAGGCGCGGGTTTCTTCGAAACAGGTCAAGCCGACCTACATGCGTTGCAGATCACGCTGGGCCAATTGAGCAGCGGATGTGCCCGGATATTGGGCCACCACCTGCTGCAGAATACCCTTCACCTTGTCGGTATGACCGAGGCGGCGCTCCACGTCTGCCAGCTTGTACAGCGAATCCGGCACCTTGGCGTGCTTGGGATACAGTTGCGAAACCTTGGCGAATGCCTGGCCGGCACCTTGCAGATCGCCCTTGGCCAGGTTCACTTCACCCAACCAGTATTGGGCATTGCCCGCGTACTGACTGTTTGGGTATTTGCGCAGGAACGCGGCAAAGGCCTGGCTGGCCTTGTCGAAATCCTTGGCCTTGATCAGGTCGAAGGCAGCATCGTAGTAGAGCTTTTCCTTCGCCGGATCAGCCGGCTCGCCACTGGCGGCAGGTGCTGAAGCGCCTGCAGCCGCACCGGGGGCGTTCAAATCGCCACCGGCAGGAGAATTCTCAGGAGTCGCGGCAGGTGCAACGCCGGATCCTATGCGCCGATCAAGATCCTGGTATCGCTCCAGGCTTTCCTGCTTCATGCGCGATACTTCATTTTGCAGAACTTCAATCGCACCTTGTTGGCGTGATAGCTGATCCTGCATTTGCTGGAGCTGGTTGAACAGCTCGCCCTGTGCCGAGACAGGGGTCGAAACCCCTCCCCCGGCATAGGCGCCGTTCGTACCGTAGCCTGCAGGCGGATAACTGCTCCCGCTATTGTTATAGCCAGTATCGTTATCAACCACAGGAACCGCAGCCCACACCGCAAGCGGCGCGAGACTGAGAGCCAGAACAGTTACAGCACGACGGCACGTTCGCATGACGAATTACTTACGCAGTTCGACGCGACGGTTTTGAGCCCAGGACTGCTCGTCGTTGCCGGTAGCAACTGGACGCTCTTCGCCGTAGGAAACCAGTTCCAGCTGAGCTGGGGAAACACCTTGCAGTACCAGGTAGCGTTGAACGGCTTTCGCACGACGCTCGCCCAGTGCCATGTTGTACTCACGAGTACCACGTTCGTCGGTGTTGCCTTCCAGAACAACACGAGCGCCGTTCGACTTCAGGTCTTTGGCGTGAACGTCCAGAGCGCGCATGGCTTCTGGCTTCAGGTCCGAGCTGTCGTATTCGAAGTAGAAGGTGGTGATTGCGCGCAGAGCAGCTTCTTCGCTCAGGGAGCCGTCAACTGCACCAGTGTTAGCGCCGTAACCAGCGTTTGGATCAACAGCGCCTTCACCGGCATTGTCGCCGCCTTTGGACGAGCAACCTACAGCTACAGCCATGGCCAGAGCCAGCGCAGCAAATTTACCAAACTTCAGCATTTCCATCGTGAAACTCCTAATGAACCCCAGTGTGTTAAGTAAAACGTATAGCGCCGCGTCAGTTCAGGTAAGGGGACCAGGACGGTTCTCTGACTTCGCCTTGAGCGGTAGGAAGCGGGAGCCTTACGCGTCCATTAATGGACACGAGCATCAAGACTCCCCGGCCCTGCTGGCGGGTGGCGTAGATTACCATGGTGCCGTTGGGCGCAACAGTGGGTGACTCGTCCAGAGTGCTATCAGTGAGGATTTTTACGCTACCGCGTTGCAAATCCTGGGCCGCCACCTTGAAATTGGTGAAACCATCCTGGCGATGGATCATCACCAGGGTCTTTTCGTCCGCCGACAGCTTAGGGTTGGCGTTGTAGTTACCGACGAACGTCACGCGTTCGGCACCGCCACCACCGGCACTGGTCTTGTAGATCTGTGGCTTGCCGCCACGGTCAGAGGTGAAGTAGATGGTCGAGCCATCCTTGCCCCAGAACGGCTCAGTGTTGATGCCCGGGCCCTTGGTGACGCGAGAGATCGAACGCGAAGCCAGGTTCATCACGTAGATGTCCGGATTACCGTCCTTGGACAGCACAAACGCCAGGCGCGATCCGTCCGGCGACCAGGCTGGCGCGCCGTTCAGGCCTTCGAAGTTGGTGATCTGCTCACGACGACCGGTGTCGATGTGCTGCACGAAAATGCGTGGACGCTTCTGCTCGAACGAGACATAGGCGATGCGCTTGCCATCGGGGGCGAAGCGCGGCGACAGGATCGGCTCGCGCGATTGCAGCAAGGTCACCGCACGCGCGCCGTCATAGTCGGAGCGCTGCAGGGTGTAGCGGGTGTTGTTCTGAGAGAAGCGTTCGGCCGTCACATAGAGCATGCGCGTAGAGAACGCGCCCTTGATGCCGGTGAGCTTCTCGAACGACTGGTCAGCGATGTAGTGCGCCATGTCGCGCAACTGATCGACACTGCCCGACACGCTGCCGGTCAGCACTTGCTGTTCGGTGGCGACGTTGAACAGGGTGTACTGCACCTGCAGGCGACCGCCGGCCGGCACGATGCTGCCGACCATGAGGTACTGGGCGCCCAGGGCTTTCCAGTCGCGGTAGATGATTTCGCTGGCCTGGGTCGGAAGGCTGATCATGTTCTGCTTCGGAATCGGCGCGTAGTAACCCGAGTTGCGCAGGTCGTTGCCGATGACTTCCGCCATGTCGTCCGGCAGGACGCTACCGCCCTGCCAGCCGAACGGTACGACGGCGATCGGGGTCGCCCGGTCGCTGCCGCTGGTGACCAGGATGTTCTTTTCCTCTGCTACCGCTATCCCTGCCAAGCAGCAGATAACGACCAGCATTGATCGAAGAAGGTTTCTCACAAGGCTAGATCCTCAGGTGTGAATGTCATCTTGAATGAACGATAGGGAGCAAAGTCGCTCGGCTTCATTCCTTGCATTTCCGTCAATCGCCCAATGTTCTTGACCGCTGCGACCGCCGAAGCGTCGAACGGGCCGTCACCACTGGACTTGGCGACGTTGACCGAGGTAACCGTACCGTCGGGCAACATGCCGATCTGCAATACTACCGTCATGCCTTTGCGCGCCGAAGGTGGACGAGCCCAGCCTTCTGCCGCTCGGGCGCGAATCAAATCATCGTAGCTGCCGGCGACTTCATCGCCCTGCTCATCGGCCAAGGCCTGCTGGCGCTGCGGCGTGTCGGAAAGCAAATCTGCCAAGGCCTGGGCCTTTTTGTCTTCGGCGGATTTACGCGCTGCGTCCTGGGCCTTTTTCTTGGCGGCGTCGGCGGCGGCTTTCTTCTTCGCGTCTTCGGCGACTTTCTTTTTCGCCTCTGCAGCTTCAGCTTTCTTCTTGGCGTCTTGGGCCGCTTTCTTCTTCGCGTCCTCGACGATCTTTTTCTTCGCTGCTTCAGCGGCCGCTTTCTTGGCCTCTTCTTCAGCGGCTTTCTTGGCTTCTTCTTCGGCCTTCTTCTTGGCTATATCAGCCAATTGTTTCTCTTCTACCTTTTTGGCCTCGGCGGCTTTCTTCGCTTCGTCGGCCTTCCTGGCTTCATCAACCTTTTTCGCTTCGTCGGCCTTCTTCGCCTCATCGGCCTTCTTGGCTTGCTCGGCCTTTTGAGCCGCTTCCTCTTTCTTTTGTTCCGCGGCCTTTATCGCTTCCTGCTCGACCTTCTTCTGCTCCATCTGCTCGACTTCGGTCTGGCGCGCAGCAGATTTCTTCGCCTCACCGGCGAGCTTCTGGTTGGTCTGGGTGGTCGCCTGGCTTTTCGACTTGAGCTGGTACAACGTCGCCTGCACGATCGGCTTGGCCGGCGGCAGCTCCGGAGTCATGGCAAAACTGACGAACAGCATGCCGAACACCAGCACATGCAGGCCGATTGCCATGACACTGGGCCAGAAGTAGCTTTCCGAGGCGGACGGCTCTCGCTGTTGCTGCATCAGGGGGCCTCGGTGATCAAGCCAACATTACCGACCCCGGCTTTCTGCAGACCGCCCATGGCGCCCATCACAGCACCGTAGTCGACGGTCTTGTCGCCGCGAATGAAGACCTGGGTACGCTTGCCGGCATCGTTGCCGACACGAATGATCTTGGTCACCGCGTCGGTCATCTGCGGCAAGGTCATGGCCCGGTCCTGCTGCTTCTCGGTATCGACTTCGCTGCCAAGGTTCCAGTAGTAGGTCTTGTCAGCCTTGATCGAAATGGTCAGTACCTGGGTGTTGTTGTCCTGCGGCAAGGCTTCGCTGGAAACCTTGGGCAGATCGACCTTCACGCCCTGATTGAGCATCGGCGCGGTCACCATGAAGATGACCAGCAGTACCAACATCACGTCGATGTAGGGCACCACGTTCATCTCGGCAACCGGCTTGCGCTTTTTTCGGGCTCGAGCGATTAAAGCCATTGGGAAATACCTGCTTATTCTTCGCTGGTGTGCACTTTGCGGTGCAGGATCGCCTGGAATTCATCGGCGAAGGTGTAGTAGCGGCCGGTCAGCGTTTCGCTGCGAGCAGCGAAGCGGTTGTAGGCGATCACGGCCGGAATGGCCGCGAACAGGCCGATGGCGGTGGCGATCAACGCCTCGGCGATACCCGGGGCCACGGTGGCCAGGGTCGCTTGTTGGGCAGAGGCCAGGCCGCGGAAGGAGTTCATGATCCCCCATACGGTACCGAACAGGCCGATGTACGGGCTGACCGAACCAACGGTGGCGAGGAACGACAGACCCTGTTCGAGTTTTTCTTCCTCGCGGGAGATGGCCACGCGCATGGCGCGGGCCACGCCTTCCATCACCGCTTCCGGGTCAACGCCTGGCTGCTGGCGCAGACGGGAGAATTCCTTGAAGCCGGCACGGAAGATCTGTTCCACGCCCGAATCCGGGTCCGGGTTGCTCCCGGCCTGACGGTAGAGCTTGGACAAGTCGATGCCGGACCAGAAGCGCTCTTCAAAGCTCTCCAGGGCACGGCGACCGGCGCGCAGCATGTTGCTGCGCTGAAAAATCATGATCCATGAGGTCACCGATGCGGCTACCAGGATCAGCATTACCAACTGCACCACGACGCTGGCATTGCTGACCAAGCTCCACATGGAGGTATGGTCGACGACGTTAGCTTCCACGCTTTATCTCCTGCTCTGAGTGTGTACCCGCGCCGCTCACGCCGGCAAAGGCCGCACGTAGAGTTTCGGGAATGGCCCGGGGTTTCAAACTATGGGTGCGCACACAGGCCACCAAAAACTGCCCTTCACAGAGCAGCACGTTATCCGTCGCCCGCCTGACCTGCTGCTTGAAACGCAGGCTGACACGGTTTAATTCGATGACATCGGCACTGACCAGAAGCTCGTCGTCCAATCGCGCCGGCGCGTGGTAACGCGCTTCGCTGGAATGCACGACAAATAACAGGTCCTCCCCTGCCAGCGCGGATTGGGCAAAACCCAGTTCCCGCAGCCGTTCGGTTCGAGCCCGTTCCATAAACTTGAGGTAATTGACGTAGTAAACGATGCCGCCAGCATCGGTGTCCTCGTAATAAACGCGACAGCGATGTGCGAACGACTCCAGCCCGTTTTGCGCGCGCATACTCTAGTGCTTACTCCTCAGGTTGCCAATCAGCCAGGCAACTGTTTTTTTCATTCTCGAACGCATTGACGCTCCAGGCGTCGTCTGGGACAGCACGAACTGGAAAAAAGTCGGCGAACAGAGCTCGCTCAATCGTCCACGGCATCGAGAAACTCGTCTACCACCGGCATTTCACCCATTCGTGTCGGGATGTTTAAGCCAAAATGCAAATAAGCATGACGGGTCACCACGCGCCCGCGAGGGGTACGCATGATGTAGCCCTGCTGGATCAGGTACGGTTCCAGCACATCTTCAATGGTGTGACGCTCTTCGCTGATGGCCGCGGCCAGGCTGTCCACGCCCACCGGGCCACCGTCGAACTTCTCGATCATGGTCAGCAGCAGGCGCCGGTCCTGGTGATCGAAACCACGCTCGTCGATGTCCAGCAGATTCAACGCCAGGTCGGCAATCGGCTTGGTGATATGGCCCTTGGCCCGGACTTCGGCAAAATCCCGGACCCGGCGCAGCAGACGGTTGGCGATCCGCGGCGTACCCCGGGCACGACGGGCGATCTCATACGCACCGTCCGGGTCCAGCGGCAACCCGAGGATGCCCGCCGAGCGGCTGACAATCGTCGCCAGATCGGCGTTGTTGTAGAACTCCAGGCGCTGGACGATACCGAAACGGTCCCGCAACGGGTTCGTCAGCATGCCCGCGCGGGTGGTGGCACCCACCAGGGTGAAGGGCGGCAGGTCGAGCTTGATGGAGCGTGCGGCCGGCCCTTCACCGATCATGATGTCGAGTTGAAAATCTTCCATGGCCGGATACAGCACTTCCTCGACGATCGGCGACAGTCGATGGATTTCGTCGATGAAAAGCACGTCATGGGGCTCTAGGTTGGTCAGCAGTGCCGCCAGGTCCCCCGGCCTTTCGAGGACCGGCCCCGACGTGCTCTTGATCGAGACACCCATTTCCTGGGCAATGATGTTGGCCAGGGTGGTCTTGCCCAGGCCCGGCGGGCCGAAGATCAAAGTGTGGTCCAGGGACTCGCTGCGCCCACGGGCGGCCTGGATAAACAACTCCATCTGCTCGCGCACGGTCGCTTGACCGATGTAGTCGGCCAGGCTGACAGGACGAATCGCCCGGTCCTGGATTTCCTCGCGGTCACGGGGCGCGCCCGTGGCGGCGATCAGACGATCAGCTTCAATCACTTAAATCATTCCCTTCAGGGCACGACGAATCATGTCTTCAGTGCTCAGGCCTTTTTCCTTGATGGCGGAAATCGCCTTGCTGGCTTCCTGCGGCTTGTAGCCCAGGGAGATCAGTGCAGTGACCGCATCGTTTTCGGCGCCGGCCGCAGACTCAGGCGCGTCCGGCTGGTTCGGCACCAGGGCGAACATGGCCGGCACCGCCTCCCAGGCCTTGAAGCGGTCCTTGAGTTCGACCAGCAGGCGCTCGGCGGTTTTCTTGCCCACACCCGGCACCTTGGTCAAGGCCGAGGTGTCCTGGGACTGCACACAACGCACCAATTCATCGACTTCCAGGCTCGACATCAAGGCCAGGGCCAGTTTCGGGCCGACGCCATTGAGACGGATCAGCTCGCGAAAGAAGTCCCGCTCGCGCTTGCCAACGAAGCCATAGAGTAACTGCGCATCCTCGCGCACGACCAAATGGGTATGCAGGGTCAGCGGCTCGCCGACCGACGGCAAGCGATACAACGTGGTCATGGGCACCTCCAGCTCGTAGCCCAGGCCGTTTACATCCAGAATCAGGTGCGGCGGCTGTTTTTCAGCCAGGGTGCCGCGCAAGCGTCCAATCACGTTTCAGATCCTTGGGTGTTGGCCAGCCGCTGGCTGGCGAATATCGACACGAGCATAAAGGCCGACGACACAGGCACAACTTACTCGGGCTCATGAATGAAGCGCTGATGCTATCAGAGACGCAGGCGCCCGCCACGACTGCGTGCGGTTCCCAGGCCGTGAGGCAACAGACTGGAACGGGTATGGGCATGGCAAATGGCGATGGCCAGGGCGTCGGAGGCATCGATCTGCGGCTTGCTGACCAGTTTCAACAGATGCATCACCATCATTTGCACCTGCTCCTTGTTCGCCGCCCCGGTGCCGACGACCGCCTGCTTGACCTGGGTCGCGGTGTACTCGGCGATCTCCAGGTTTTCCTCGGCGCCCGCCACAATGGCCGCGCCCCGGGCCTGCCCCAGCTTCAGGGCCGAATCGGCGTTGCGCGCCATGAAGACCCGTTCGATGCCCATGGTGACCGGTCCGTAGGTCTGGATGACTTCGCGTACACCGCGATAAACGATCTGCAAACGCTCGTGCAGCTCACCCGCACCGGTGCGAATGCAACCAGAGGCGACGTACACACAGCCGCGCCCGGTATCGCGAACCACACCGTAGCCGGTGATGCGCGAACCGGGGTCAATACCAAGGATTAAAGTCATAACACCTGCGAAAGGTAATGCGGGTTACAAGAGGATACAGCTCATCAAAGGCTTGCAGTGAATCCGTGGCGAGAGAGCCAGCTCCCGCCGAGCTACGCAGAAGCTGTGTAGACCCCGTTTAGGCGCTGTGTAGGAGCTGTCGGTGTAGGAGCTGTCGAGTGCAACGAGGCTGCGATCTTTCCCCAGACACTTGAATCTCAAGCGAAAGATCAAGATCAAGATCAAAAGATCGCAGGCTTCGCCAGCTCCTACAGGTTCAAGCGGGAGCTGGCTCCTTCGCCACGATGATCTCAAACACACTTCAGTGCAGCATTTCGCCCGTCAGCCCAACTGTTCAGCCACCGACTCCGGAATATCGGCGTTGGAATAAACGTTCTGCACGTCATCCAGGTCTTCCAGCATGTCGATCAGCTTGAGCACCTTCTCGGCGCCTTCCAGGTCCAGTTCGGCACTGGTCGTTGGCTGCATGACGATTTCTGCGTCGGCGGGCTTGAAACCGGCCGCTTCCAGAGCGTTGCGCACGGCATAGAAGCTGGCGAACGACGTGAACACGTCGAACGAACCGTCTTCATGACCGACCACGTCATCAGCGTCGGCCTCCAGCGCCGCCTCCGTCAGGGCATCTTCATCGAGGCCCGGCGCGAAGCTGATTTGCCCCTTGCGCTCGAACAGATAGGCCACCGAGCCGTCCGTGCCCAGGTTGCCGCCGCACTTGCTGAACGCGTGACGCACGGCGGCGGCAGTACGGTTGCGGTTGTCGGTCATGCATTCGACCATCACCGCCACGCCTCCCGGGCCATAACCTTCGTAGGTCAGCTCTTCAACGTTGTCAGCCTCGGTCGCACCTGCGCCACGGGCGATCGCCCGGTCGATGATGTCACGGCTCATGTTGGCACCCAGCGCCTTGTCCAGGGCCAGGCGCAAGCGCGGGTTGGAACCTGGGTCGCCGCCACCCTGGCGGGCCGCGACCGTCAGCTCACGGATCCACTTGGTGAAAATCTTGCCTCTCTTGGCATCCTGACGTTCTTTGCGGTGCTTGATGTTCGCCCACTTGGAATGACCTGCCATAACTCGCTCCGGTTTTTCTTTGAAACATTGCCCGCCGTGCGCTTGCGCAACCGCCGGCAACCAGAAATATCGACCCCAATGAAAAGGCGCATCCGAAGATGCGCCCTCTCAGGTGCCAGCCTTACTCAGCCTTTGGCTGTTCACGCAGACGGATGTGCAACTCGCGCAGCGCCTTGGCATCCACCACACCCGGCGCCTGGGTCATGACATCGGCCGCGCTCTGGGTTTTCGGGAACGCGATCACTTCACGGATCGACTGGGCGCCCGTCATCAGCATCACCAGGCGGTCCAGGCCGAAGGCCAGGCCACCGTGGGGCGGTGCACCGTATTTCAGGGCGTCAAGCAGGAAGCCGAACTTCTCTTCCTGCTCGGCTTCGTCGATGCCCAGCAAGCGGAACACCGCCTGTTGCATTTCCTTGCGATGGATACGGATCGAACCACCGCCCAGCTCGGTGCCGTTCAGGACCATGTCGTAAGCGCGCGACAGAGCGGTGGCCGGGTTGGCCTCCAACTCTTGCGGCGAGCACTTCGGCGCGGTGAACGGGTGGTGCAGCGCGGAGAAGCTGCCGTCGTCGTTTTCTTCGAACATCGGGAAGTCAACGACCCACATTGGTGCCCACTCGCAGGTCAGCAGCTTCAGGTCGTGACCCAGCTTGATGCGCAGCGCGCCCAAGGCCTCGCTGACGATCTTGGCCTTGTCGGCGCCGAAGAACACGATGTCGCCGTCAACCGCGCCCACGCGATCGAGGATCACATTGAGGCTGGCCTCAGGGATGTTTTTCACGATCGGCGATTGCAGGCCATCAACACCCGCGGCGCGCTCGTTGACCTTGATGTAGGCCAGCCCCTTGGCGCCGTAGATGCCGACGAACTTGGTGTAGTCGTCGATCTGCTTGCGCGGCATGCTGGCCCCGCCAGGAACGCGCAGGGCCGCAATGCGGCATTTCGGGTCGTTGGCCGGGCCGCTGAACACCTTGAACTCGACGTCCTTGAGCTGGTCAGCCACGTCCACCAGCTCCAACGGGTTACGCAGGTCTGGCTTGTCGGAACCGTAGCGGCGCATGGCCTCTTCGAAGGTCATGTGCGGGAACTCGCCGAATTCCAGACCCAGCACTTCCTTGAACAGGTTGCGGATCATGCCTTCGGTCAGGCCCATGATATCTTTTTCGTCGAGGAAGCTGGTCTCGATATCGATCTGAGTGAACTCAGGCTGACGGTCGGCACGCAGGTCTTCGTCGCGGAAGCACTTGGCGATCTGGTAGTAGCGGTCGAAACCGGCCACCATCAGCAGTTGCTTGAACAGCTGCGGCGATTGCGGCAGGGCAAAGAAGCTGCCGGGGTGGGTACGGCTCGGCACCAGGTAGTCGCGGGCGCCTTCCGGCGTGGCACGGGTCAGGATCGGCGTCTCGACATCGAGGAAGCCGTTCTCGTCCAGATAACGACGGATGCTGGTGGTCATGCGCGAACGCAGGCGCAGCTTCTCGGCCATTTCCGGGCGACGCAGGTCGATGAAGCGGTAACGCAGGCGGGTTTCTTCGCCCACATCGGAGTATTCGTTGAGTGGAAACGGCGGGGTTTCCGATTCGTTGAGCACTTCCAGCTCGTAGCCCAGCACTTCGATCATGCCAGATGTCATGTTGGCGTTGCCGGCGCCGGCCGGACGCAGGCGCACCTTGCCGGTGACCTTGACCACATATTCGCTGCGCACGCGGTCGGCGGCGGCGAAAGTTTCAGCGCGGTCCGGATCGAACACCACCTGGGCCAGGCCTTCACGATCACGGATATCGAGGAAAATCACCCCGCCATGGTCACGGCGACGATGGACCCATCCGCAAAGAGTAACTTCCTGGCCTTCCAGGCTTTCGTTCAGTTGGCCGCAATAATGGCTGCGCATCATGGTAGTGGTTTCACTTCTCGTAATTCGAAATTCGGTTGGAGGACCTGCCCGTGCAAGCACTCGCGCGTGTTCAACTCAATCAGCTTTGTCGCCACCGGCCAAATTCTTCTTGGCGCCGGTCTTGAAGTCGGTTTCATACCAGCCTGTGCCACCGAGGCGGAAACCAGGCATGGACAGCATCTTTTTCAGTTCTGGCGCCTGACAGGCAGGGCAGTCGACCAGCGGTGCCGCGCTGATCTTTTGAATGGCTTCCATCTGATGACCACAGGAAGCACATTGATAGTCGTACATCGGCATGGGGTTGTCTCGGCGATCAGGTTACTCGCGCAAAGGCGAGGCTTTGCGGCAAAGAGCGGGATTATATCCATTAAATGCGGCCTGTGCAGCCGTAAGACCGCGTGTAGGAGCTGACGAGTGCAACGAGGCTGCGATCTTGCCCCAGACACCTGAGTCGCAAGCGAAATCAAGATCAAGATCAAAAGATCGCAGCCTTGGGCAGCGCCTACGCCGCACCATGATCCATTCCCGCCTCCTTCAAACTGTGCACCACGCAAACCACACGCACCAGCGCGCTAAAATTGCGCACCCCGCCATGGCGCAGGTGCACTTCCCTGTCGACATGGGACAGCAACGTACTGATGGAGCAGCTGTTGAGCTGGGCCATGTCGCCGAGGATATCCCAATAGACCTGTTCCAGCCGCAGACAGGTGGCGAACCCGTTCAGACGAATGGACCGGGCCAGGGGACGCACCAACTGCATATCGAACCCCCTGACGAACGGATCGACGCTGATGGGCTGGAAACGCCCATGCCCCCCCTCCCCCGGTTCTTTTCCTTGAATCATACCGTTGACACTCCTTTGCCATACGAGCCTCTCAGTTGGAACAATCCATCTGTGGCTCTATGGAAGCTCAACGGCATCGCCAGTTCCAGACGACTTTATGACCATGGACGTAGGACAAGCCAACAGCAGGCAGGCGACGAATTACGCCGTCCTACACGCCGCTCGCTGGGAATGCTGCCCACTCCACGTCAGCACCTGCCTAAGGGGTCACTGTCCCTCCAGCAACGCGCGCAGCATCCACGCGGTCTTTTCGTGAACCTGCATGCGCTGGGTCAGCAAGTCGGCGGTGGGCTCATCGCTGACCTTGTCCAATAAAGGAAAGATGCCACGGGCCGTACGCGTTACCGCTTCCTGACCCTCGACCAGCTGCCGGATCATGTCTTCGGCACCCGGCACCCCTTCCTCTTCCTTAATAGAAGACAAGCGCGCGTACACCGAGTAGGCCCCTGGGGCCGGGAAACCCAGGGCACGAATTCGCTCGGCAATCAGATCCACCGCCAGGGCCAGCTCATTGTATTGCTCCTCGAACATCAGGTGCAGGGTCCGAAACATGGGCCCTGTGACGTTCCAGTGGAAATTGTGGGTCTTGAGATACAGCACATAGGTGTCCGACAGCAGGCGCGAAAGCCCGTCGACGATGGACTTGCGGTCTTCTTCACTGATACCGATATCAATTGCCATGTTGGTTGATCTCCTGACGGTGATGAATTCGACAACGCCCCAAACTCTAGTGGTTTTGGCCGCCTATGGCCTGCGACAGATCGCCAGCCCTCCTGAACCGACAAGCCAGGACAGCGAGCGGTTCCGACGCCCCGTAGGAATCAACGCCGTTTGCCTGGCACCTTCAAGCAGCGGCTGGTCTTTTCTGGCCGACGAACAGCGCGGTACGCGCCCGTAACGAGTTTGAGAAGGCCGGGGCTTTGCTGTTAAATAGGCAGTGTGTCGCTACGCTTATTTTCCCGGGTGTGGCGCATAGGCTGATTCGGGTACGTGTCCAACGCCTCTCATTGTTTCGAAGCGAACCGCCCCCGACCAGCTCTTCCTTAGTGATCTGTCTTAACCGTGAGCCAATCAAAATGTTGAAAATCGTCCACTTGCTAATGGGCGCAGCTGCCCTGCTGCTGTCCTTCATCCCTAGCCTGGGTTCCGAAGCCACACCTTACCTGCAACACCCCGATGCACTGTACCTGGCCTTTTTCGGCCTGCTCAACCTGACCCTTGCACCCGTCATCCCTTACTGGAACAAAGGTCCACGTCACCAACTGCAAAACCTGGTCAGCGTCCTGCTGGTGCTGGCCGTTGCCCTGCAAACCCTGGCCCTGCTGGCGCCTATGCCGCAAATCGGTGGTCAACCGGCCATTGTGTTCAGCCTGGGTGCAGCACTGCTCGCCGTGGCACTGCACCTGGCCGTCAGCTTCTACAAGAAGTCGGCGCCGGCCGCCGCTGCGCAGAACTACGACATGTCCAACCGCGATACCGGCACGGTGAAGTGGTTCAACACCTCCAAAGGGTTCGGCTTCATCTCCCGCGACTCCGGCGATGACATTTTCGTGCATTTCCGGGCCATTCGTGGCGAAGGCCATCGCGTCCTGGTGGAAGGCCAGCGCGTGGAGTTCTCCGTGATGAACCGCGACAAGGGCCTGCAGGCCGAAGATGTGATCGCCGCGCTGCCGCGCCGCTGATCCAAGCGTAAAAAAACCGCGATGCAGCCTGGCTGCTCGCGGTTTTTTATTGCCCGTCAAACGGGAGTCGGGCTCAATCAGTAGTGAGGAGGCGGTGCCTCTTCTTCGAACGACTCGAACTGCCCGGCCATTTCTTCCTGGCGCTTGAGCAACGCCGCCATCTGCAGCTGCAGACGCTCGACGACCCGCTGTTGCTCCACAAGTACATCATTCAATGCCTGGATGGTGTCATCCTGAAACGCCAAGCGGCTTTCCAGATCGGTCACGCGGTCTTCAAGGTTCATGATTCAGCCCTCCAGAAACTTGAAATCATCGGTCAAGGCCACTCGCAACCGTTCACGAATCGCCGCGACCTGCCCTGCATTATAAGGCTGCGCCGGGTGCTTGCCCCAGACCGGCGCAGGCCAGGCGGCATCATCACGCCTACGCACGATGACATGCATGTGCAATTGACTGACGACGTTACCCAGGGTTGCAACGTTCATCTTGTCGGCATCGAACGAATCCTTGAGGGTTTCGGCCAGCGCCGTGGTTTCTTTCCACAGCTGCTGCTGATCAGCGTCATCCAATTGAAACAATTCGCTGATATCTTCCCGCCGCGGTACGAGAATGAACCACGGGTAGTTCGAATCGTTGGACAAGAGCAACCGGCACAACGGGAAATCACCGATGGGCAATGTGTCTTGTTGCAGTCGTGGATCTAAAGCGAACACCGCGCGTACTCCTCGCTCGTTATCGGTTCTGCCCGGTTTAGCGGCCCGCAGGCCTGCATCGGACTCAGAGGCGCAGCATACCCGCGAACGCCGGATCGATCACTGCGTACTGTCCTGATGCTCGACTTCGAATGTTTTTTTCAACACCCGGCATCAACCCGTGCAAGCTGGCGCACCAACACAGCGCAAGCACCCCGATAGGGTCTCGACAGGACCGTTCCAGGGCACAGGCACAGCATCGAGGCTGTAAATTTTTCGTACAGCTTAAAAATTTTTTGCACCAAAACAGCACAGCACGTCTACGCTTCAGTGCACAAAGCATCCGTGATTTACTCACTGGGTAGGGTGAACCGGTAACATTTTTGGTTGTCTCGCCACGTTTGTCGGTGCTGAACACGAGCAGCACACGGGAGTCAACCCTATTTAAAACAAGGCCTTTGGAGCCCGGTTTCATGAGGTTTCACCGCGTCAATCGGTAGAATGTGAAAAAAATGTAAACGAAATCCGGGTTTGAGCATGCTTGTTGCATTCATCCCCACACTGTCCGAAGGGCCCGCCGGAAGCGAGCACCTGCCGACACACAAATTAAAGTGGCAAGGCTGCCCACAGGAGCTTCAAACGCGGTAATGACGGACTCTTTACACCGATGCCGGAAAAAGAAAAACAACCTTAGAGTTGTGAATACGGTTGCGTCGGAATAGCTGAAATGCGACATGGATCGAGCCATTGGCGACATGGTCGTAAAGAAGCTGAAAGGTTGAATGGGCAAGTATCGCCAATAATGTCGGCGTGATATAAGTTTGCGCCGACACAAAAAGAAAGAGCCGCCCAGATAAAAAAACAGGTGGGACGGCAGTACTCTTCTAAAAACCAAAGGAGCAAATCACGATGCGCGTGATGAAGTGGAGCATGATCGCACTGGCTGTATCGGCCAGCGTTTCGCAGTTCGCAGTGGCCTCTTCCCAGGAAGAATCCAAGGGCTTTTTTGAAGATCAGAGCCTGAATGTCAAAAGTCGTATGCTGTACATGAACCGTGATTTCAAACACGGTGAATCCAACGGCCAGTCCACACCTAACAAAACTCGTGAAAAAGGTTATCGCGAAGAAACAGGCCTGGGTGTACAGGCTGTTTACGAGTCGGGCTTTACCCAAGGCACCATTGGTTTTGGTCTGGACGCGCTGGCCAATGGCATGATCAAACTGGACAGCGGCGCCGGTCGTACCGGTAACGGCATGTTCGGCAAGGATAGCGAAGGTCATCCGGAAGACACCCAATCCAACGTTGGCGGCGCGGTCAAATTCCGTTTCTCCGACACTGTTCTGAAGTACGGCAACCAGTACGTTGCCAGCCCAGTCTTCTCCACAGACGACAGCCGTCTGCTGCCAGAAGTCGCCACCGGTACTTTGATCACCAGCAAGGAAATCAAAGGTCTCGAATTGAGCGCCGGTCGCTTCACTTCCATGCGTGCGCAGAACCACATGGGCCGCGACAGCCTCGGTTTGAAGTCGGCTGACATTGCCGGTGCAACCTACCAGTTCACCGACAACTTTGTAGCCGGTGTAGCTGCTTCCGACATCGAAGACTACTACAAGAAAAAGTACCTGAACCTGAACTACACCATGCCGATCAGCGAAGATCAGTCCCTGAACTTCGACTTCAACGGCTATGACAGCAAAAGCCAAGGTCAGGAACTGGACGGTGACGTTGACAACCGCATCTGGTCCCTCGCGGCAGCCTATAGCGTCGGCGCTCACAAGTTTACCTTGGCGCACCAACGCTCCTCGGGTGATAGCGGCTATAAGTATGGCGTAGACGGCGGTGGTACTATCTTCCTCGCCAACTCCGTCCAATACTCCGACTTCAACGGTGAAGACGAGCGCTCCTGGCAAGCTCGCTACGACCTGAACATGAAGTCCTACGGCGTTCCTGGCCTGAGCTTCATGACTCGCTACATCAAAGGCGACAACATCACCACTGCTTCCGGTGAAGGTAAGGAACATGAGTTCGACTTCGAGACCAAGTACGTTCTGCAAAGCGGCCCAGCGAAAGACCTGTCCCTCCGCATTCGTAGCGCAATCGCTCGTTCGAACAATGCCTATGATGGTGGTAACGTCAACGACTTCCGCTTCATCGTCGAATACCCACTGAGCATCTTGTAATTCAGTGCTAATTCGATAGCTGCACCGTAACAAACAAAAACCGCTCACCTGATCCAGGTGAGCGGTTTTTTTTCGACTGAATTTCAGTCTTTACACAAGCGCTTATTTAGCAAGCTAACTAAATACAACCTGATCCCAATGCCAGGTTATATTCAAATCGTTACTGCGCCGCCCCTTCCTGAACCACCCGAATCACGCGCTGTGGAAACGGAATATCAATACCGACCTCTTTCAAGCAATCCCGCGCCTGCTCATTGAGCATGAACATGACATCCCAATAATCAGCCGTCTTGACCCATATCCGCAGTGACACCGTGATAGAGCTGTCACCCAAGGTAGAAATCACCGCTTGCGGGGCCGGATCAGCCAGCACACGCTCATCCTTGGCCAGCGCCAGCAACACTTCCCGGGCTTTTTGCAGGTCGGCCTGGTAATCCACGCCGACATCAAACACCACCTTGCGGGTCGGCTGGCGATTGGTGTTGGTGATGATGCCGTTCGAGAGATTGCCGTTGGGCACGATGACGGTTTTGTTATCACCGGTGCGAATCACGGTGTGGAAGATCTGGATGCTGTCCACCGTACCGGCCACACCCTGGGCTTCGATCCAGTCACCGATGCGGAACGGACGGAACAGCAGGATCAGCACGCCGCCGGCGAAGTTCGCCAGGCTGCCCTGCAAGGCCAGGCCAATCGCCAGGCCGGCGGCACCGATGGCGGCGACGAACGAGGTGGTTTCCACACCGATCATCGAAGCGACGCTGACCATCAGCAATATTTTCAGGATGACGTTGGCCAAGGTACTGATAAACCCTTGCAGTGCCAGGTCGGCGTTACGCAGGGCCAGCAGCGCGCCCAGTTTGCGTGTCACTTTGTTGATCAACCACCAGCCAATGGCCAGGGTGATGACCGCCAGCAGCACGCGGCTGCCGTATTCCATGATCATGGGGACCCAGGCCTGGGAAGCCCTGACCAGGTTGTCCACTTCAGCATTCAAGTCCATCTAACTCTCCTTATTTCTGTTGCACGCGGCATCTCTGACGAAGAAACCTGGGAGCTGCGTAGAAGCCCCATATAGAAGCCCTGTAGGAGCTGTGTAGGAGCTGTCGAGTGCAACGAGGCTGCGATCCTCCCCCAGACACTTGAGTCTCAAGCGAACAATCAAAAGATCAAAAGATCGCAGCCTTCGGCAGCTCCTACACAAGCCCCCCGTCACAGAATTTCCATACAACCGAAGTATCAGTCGCGGAAATTATTGAATTGCAGCGGCATGCCGAATTCCTTGCCGCGCAGGGCCGCAATGGCTTCCTGCAAGTCGTCACGCTTTTTGCCGGTGACCCTCACCTGCTCGCCTTGGATGGCGGCTTGCACCTTGAGCTTGGCGTCCTTGATATGAGCCACGATCTTCTTCGCCAGTTCCTTGTCGATACCTTCCTTGAGCACGGCTTCCTGTTTCATCAGCTTGCCGGAGGCATAGGCGTCCTTGACCTCAAGGCACTGCACGTCGATCTTGCGCTTGACCAGCGCCAGCTTGAGGATCTCGATCATCGCCTCGAGCTGGAAATCGGCCTCGGCGGTCAGGTTCACGGTCAGGTCTTTTTCCTTGAACTCGAAACTGCCCTTGCCCTTGAGGTCATAACGACGGTCGAGTTCCTTGACGGCGTTTTCAACCGCGTTGGTGACTTCGTGTTTGTCCAGTTCGGATACCACGTCGAATGACGGCATGTAGTGTTCTCCAAATAAAAGGCGCGCCAGTATCAACGGCGCGCGCTTGGCTTGTGGTTAAAATCGGGCTCATTATAACGGCTCTTTTCCTGTCGACACTGCGAGCCCTCAGATGCCTGCGCCAATCCGAGTAAAAAACTGATGCCCACCACCTGGCATGTCCTGGGGGCCGGCAGTCTCGGCACGTTGTGGGCCACGCGCCTGGCCCGGGCCGGGTTGCCGGTGCGGCTGGTGCTGCGCAACGAAGCCCGCTTGCAGGCCTACCGCAGCGCCGGCGGCCTGACGCTGGTGGAACAGGGCCAGGCGCAGTGTTACCCCATACCCGGCGAAACGGCGGACAGCCAGGCGCCGATCAGGCGCCTGTTGTTGGCCTGCAAAGCCTACGACGCGGAAGCCGCCGTGGCCTCGGTGGCCCACCGCCTGGACGCCGAATCGGAACTGATCCTGCTGCAGAACGGCCTCGGCAGCCAGGACGCGGTGGCCAATTGCGTGCCCCAAGCCCGATGCGTCAGCGCCTCCAGCACCGAAGGCGCGTTCCGCGACGGTGACTGGCGCGTGGTGTTCGCCGGCCACGGCTACACCTGGCTGGGCGACGCAGCTCACCCAGTGGCGCCGTTCTGGCTCGACGACCTGACCGCTGCCGGCATTCCCCACGAATGGAGTGCCGACATCCTCACCCGGCTCTGGCGCAAGCTGGCGCTCAACTGCGCAATCAACCCGCTGACCGTGCTGCATCACTGCAAGAACGGCGGTTTGCAGGAACACCGCTGCGAAGTGGCGACCCTGTGCGCGGAGCTCACCGACCTGCTCAAACGTTGCGGCCAGCCCGCGGCGGCCGAAGATTTGCAGCCGGAAGTCGAACGGGTGATCCAGGCCACGGCCGCCAATTACTCCTCGATGTACCAGGATGTCGCCAATCGGCGCCGCACTGAAATCAGCTACTTGCTCGGTTATGCCTGCAAGATCGCCCAACGCCATGAGCTGACCGTGCCGCACCTGGAACAACTGCGTCAGCGACTGATTGTCCACTTGCACAACCTCGGATTGCCCAGCGACTGAGCAGCGGCTACGCTGGCCCTCGTGTTCCTTTTTAGCGACGAGTCTGATGCCATTGCGCCAGCACCTTGAAAACCTCCCGGTCGGCCAGAAACTGCTGGCCGCCCTGTTGGTGTTGCTGACCACCGTCCTGCTGGTGGCCAACCTGACCTTTATCAGCGCCGCCTACTATATCTCCCAGGAAAGCATGGCGCCCCAGGCCCTGCAGACCATTGGCCGGCTGGTGGCCAATCCGAGCCTGATCTCCGACGCCCTGCGTTCGCCACAAAGTGCCCAACGCCTGCTCGATGAGCTCAACAGCTACGCACCGCTACGGGCGGCGGCACTGTACGACGGCCAGGGCGAACGCCTGGCACAACTGCAACAGGGCGAAAAGCTCAAGCTGCCGGACCAATACCGCAACATACAAGCCTGGCAGGCGGGCGAATTTCGCAGCAACCAAGTCATTACCCTGCCCCGTCCCGGCACGGCGCCCGGCCATCTGCTACTGGTGGCCAGCAGCGAGTTGCCGACCGCGTTCTACACCGGCACCCTGACCGCCAGCCTCGGCATCCTGATTTTCAGCGTGTTGCTGTGGCTGATCATTGCCCGCCAGATCAAGCGCCTGATCACCCAGCCGATCCATCAACTTGAAGAACTGTCACGCCAAGTCACCCGTGAAGAGAACTATGCCCTGCGTGCCGCACGCGGCAACCACGACGAGATCGGCAGCCTGGCCGAGGCGTTCAATACCATGTTGTCGCGGATCGAAGCCCGGGAGCAGCAACTCAAACGTGCACGGGACGACTCCCAGGCCGCCTACGACCAGGCCCAGGGCCTGGCGGAAGAAACCCGTCATACCAATCGCAAGCTGGAGCTGGAAGTCCAGGTGCGCAGCAAGATCGAGAAAAAGCTCACCGGCTTTCAGAACTACCTCAACAGCATCATCGACTCCATGCCGTCGGCGCTGATCGCCCTCGACGAGCAACTCTACGTCACCCAATGGAACCAGGAAGCCAGCGCTCTCTCCGGCACCCGGCTGGACGAGGCGCTGAACCAGCCGATTTTCCTCGCCTTCGAACCGCTCAAACCCTATCTGCCCCAGCTCAAGCAGACCGTCGAGCAACACACGGTGGCCAAGATCGAACGCGTCACCTGGACCAAGGACGACGAAGCCCGGCATTACGCCCTCACCTTCTACCCACTGATGGGGGGCACCGGACGTGGCGTGGTCATCCGGATCGACGACATCACCCAGCGCCTGTCGCTGGAAGAAATGATGGTGCAATCGGAGAAAATGCTTTCGGTCGGCGGCCTCGCGGCGGGCATGGCCCATGAAATCAACAACCCCCTGGGCGCGATCCTGCACAACGTGCAGAACATCCGCCGACGCCTGTCGCCGGATCTGCCCAAGAACCTCGAACAGGCCGAGCAACTGGGTATCGACCTGCCGGTGGTCAATCGTTACCTGCAGAGCCGGGAGATTCCGCTGCTGCTCGACGGCATCCAGCAGGCCGGCGCCCGGGCAGCGAAAATCGTCACCCACATGCTCAGCTTCAGCCGTCGCAGCACCCGACAGATGGCGCCTTGCGACCTGCCGGCGCTGATCGACCAAGCGGTGGATATCGCCGGCAACGACTTCGACCTGGCAATCGGTTTCGACTTCAAGGGCCAGGCGATCACTCGTCAGTTCGACCCGAACCTGGGCCCGGTGCCTGGCACGGCCAACGAGCTGGAACAGGTGCTGCTCAACCTGCTGAAAAACGCCGCCCAGGCGATCCACCAACGCCAGGACGACAGCGAACCGGGGCGCATTATCCTGCGCACGCGGTTGAATCCACCGTGGGCGGAAATCCAGGTCGAGGACAACGGCATCGGCATGAGCGAGAACGTGCGCAAACGCACCTTCGAGCCTTTCTTCACCACAAAGGAGATCGGCCAGGGCACGGGCCTTGGGCTTTCGGTCTCGTATTTCATCATCACCAACAACCACAAGGGCCAGATGGAAGTGCAGTCGGCGCCGGGTCAAGGCACCTGCTTCACCTTGCGCCTGCCCCTGGCGAGCACTTCGATGGTGCCGCAGGAAAACAAACAACTGGAGCGCTGAGCATGGGTTTTCGCCTGTCGAAGATTTACACCCGCACCGGCGACAAAGGTGAAACCGGGTTGGGCGATGGTCGCCGCGTGGCGAAGGACCACCCACGGGTCGAAGCCATCGGCGAAGTGGATACGCTGAATAGCCAGCTGGGTTTATTGCTGGCCGGGCTCGCCACTGAGACGGCCCGACATCCGGGGCTAAAGGAGGTCAGTGACGTGCTGGGGCCTTGTCAGCACCGTCTGTTCGACCTCGGCGGGGAACTGGCGATGCCGGCTTATCAGGCCTTGAACGTCGCGGAAATCGAGCGGCTGGAAGCGGCGATCGATGGGTGGAACGAGGAATTGGGCCCCCTGGAAAACTTCATCCTGCCCGGTGGCTCGACGCTGATCGCCCAGGCCCATGTCTGCCGCAGCCTGGCCCGCAGCGCCGAGCGGCGTTGCCAGCAATTGAACGCCATGGAACCGCTGGCCGGGCCGGGGCTGGCCTATATCAATCGATTGTCGGATCTGCTGTTCGTGGCCGCGCGGGTCATTGCCCGGCGGCAGGGGGTGGCGGAAGTGCTATGGGTGGCGGCGGCCAAGCCCGCGGATTGATCAGATAACTGTATTGCCTGTCAGGTCGCCATCGCGAGCAGGCTCGCTCCCACAGTAGGCTGCGGTGTGATCACTATTGATGCCACACACTCCCCCTGTGGGAGCGAGTCTGCTCGCGATGGCGTCAGCTGGTGCACCCCATTTTCAAGCTTCAGGCCAAAACGCCCGAATCCCCGCCACACCCTGCGCCCCGGCCTCCCAGGCTTTTTGCCGCTCGCCAGGCCCGACCCCACCCAATAGGTAAACCGGCCTATCGAAGCCCTCGATCAACCGCGCTGCCTCTACCCACCCCAACGGCTGTGCGTCGGGATGGGTCTGGGTCGGTTGCACCGGCGAGAGTGTCACGAAATCCACGTCCATCTGCTGCGCCAGGGTCAGTTCTTCGGCGTTATGGCAGGAGGCCGCCAACCAGCGGTCTTTGCCGAACGGTCGACCGGCCGCTGCATGCTTGCGCAATTGCGCGGCGGTGATGTGCCAGCCAGCGGAAGGGAAATCCCCCAGCCATTCGAACGGCCCCTTGAGCATCAGCTGGGCCTTGCCGGCACACAGCCCCGCCGCATCCACCGCCAGATCGCGGTATTGCGGGTCGTAACCGTTGGGGGCACGTAGCTGGACCAACTTGATCCCGCCGGCAATCGCCTTCTGCATGCCGCGCAGCAAGGCCGGCGCCTCAAGGCCTTCAGGGGTGATCAGGTATTCACCCGGCAAACGAGCCGCCGCAACGATCGGCTGATTGGCCGCCGGAAATTCATGGTTCGTCAGATCACGTGCCGTCACCCAGGCCAACGGCTGACCTTCGGCGCCGTGGGGCTCGCCGGTGAACGCCGAGACTTCCCAGACATCCAGCAGTACCTGTTTGTCCGGGTAATCGTGACGCACCTTGATCAACGGCCGAGCGGCGTCGACGACAATGCCCAGCTCTTCGTGAAGTTCGCGGGCCAGGGCGGTTTCGACGGATTCGTCGGCCTCGACCTTACCGCCAGGAAACTCCCACAAGCCGCCCTGGTGCTGGGTGTCGGCCCGTCGGGCGATCAGGATTCTACCGGCGGCATCGCGGATGACCGCTGCCGCCACATGGACTCGTTTCACCGCGCAGTGTCCTCCAGGCCAGCTTGTTGCCACGCCTTGAACGCCGGCCATTGATAAAGGGTTTCGACGTAGGCCTCATCGACCTCCGACAGTTTCACCTGGAAAGTGCGCAAGCGCACGGCAACAGGGGCAAAAAATGCGTCGGCCAGGCTCGCGCGGCCAAACAGGTAGGGACCGGTTTCGGTCGCCGCGGCACGGCATTCGGCCCACAGCGCCAACATCCGCTCGATTTCCACCTGGACGTCAGCCGGCATGGGCGACAACGGTGCATCGCGTAGCAGGTCAAAGGGCATGTTGCTGCGGATGGCGAAAAAGCCGCTGTGCATTTGTGCACAGGCCGACCGTGCCTGGGCCCGGGCGGCTACATCCTTGGGCCAGAGACTGGCATCCGGAAACTGTTCAGCCAGGTATTCGGCAATCGCCAGGGAATCGGCGATCACGCCAAACTCGGTCTTGAGCAACGGGACCTTGGCCGTGGCCGAATACTTGAGCAGCTTCTCGCGGGTGTCGGGTTGGTCAAGCCTGACCAGCTCTTCGGTGTACTTCGCGCCGGTCAGCGCCAGGGCCAGCGCGCCGCGCAGGGACCAGGAAGAGAGATCTTTGTCGCCGATGATCAGGTGCAGGCTCATGTGGACTCCTTTCTTATGGTTCTGAGGTTGTCTGTTCTGGCGCCTTCGCGAGCGCAAGTCCGTTCCCACAGGAGATTTGCTGGGTGACTGAGAAAGTGCTCACACCACCAATCCCCTGTGGGAGCGGGCTTGCTCGGTTTAAGTCCGGTACTCAGCGTTGATCTTGACGTACTCGTGGGACAAATCGGTCGTCCAGATGGTTTCGCTGCAATCCCCACGCCCCAGTTCGATACGGATGCTGATTTCTTCCTGTTGCATCACTGCCGCGCCCTGGGCTTCGGTGTAGGTCGCAGCGCGGGCACCTTGGCTGGCGATGCAGACGTCACCGAGGAACACATCGATCTTGCTCACGTCCAACTCAGGCACACCGGCACGGCCAACGGCGGCAAGGATCCGGCCCCAGTTCGGGTCGGAGGCAAACAGTGCGGTCTTGATCAGCGGCGAGTGGGCCACGGTGTAGCCAACATCCAGGCATTCCTGGTGATTGCCACCGCCGTTGACCTGCACGGTCACGAACTTGGTCGCACCTTCGCCGTCACGCACGATGGCCTGAGCCACGTCCATGCACACTTCGTAAACAGCCTGCTTCAAAGCGGCGAACATCGGGCCGCTGGCCTCGGTGATCTGCGGCAGGTTGGCCTTGCCGGTGGCGATCAACATGCAGCAGTCGTTGGTGGACGTGTCGCCGTCGATGGTGATGCGGTTGAACGACTTGTTGGCACCGTCGAGCATCAGGTCTTGCAGCACTTGGCGCGAGACTTTGGCGTCGGTGGCGATGTAGCCGAGCATGGTCGCCATGTTCGGGCGGATCATGCCGGCGCCTTTGCTGATACCGGTCACGGTGACGGTCACGCCATCATGCTCGAACTGGCGGCTCGCGCCCTTGGGCAACGTGTCAGTGGTCATGATGCCGGTGGCGGCGGCAGCCCAGTTGTTTTCCGACAGATCGTCGAGGGCGGCCTGCAACGCGCCTTCGATCTTCTCGACCGGCAGTGGCTCGCCGATCACGCCGGTGGAATACGGCAGTACTTGGTTGGCCTCTACACCTGTCAGTTCCGCCAGCTTGGCGCAGGTGCGCTCGGCGGCGGCCAGGCCTGGCGCGCCAGTGCCGGCATTGGCGTTACCGGTGTTGGTCAGCAGGTAACGTACCGCCCCCTGCACACGTTGCTTGGCCAAGATGACCGGCGCTGCGCAAAAGGCGTTGAGCGTAAAGACGCCTGCCACCGTCGAGCCTTCGGCGCAACGCATGACCACGACGTCCTTGCGCCCGGGGCGCTTGATGCCCGCCGAAGCAATACCGAGTTCAAAACCGGCAACCGGGTGCAACGTTGGCAACGGACCAAGACCAACAGCCATGAATGCGCTCCTTAGTAGATAAATCGACGCCGCCCTCATCGGAACGGCGAATCAAAATGGCAAAACGCCGCGACGGAAGGTGGCCTGTGTGGCCAGTGCGGTTAGTCAACTCCGGATGCAGAAGTTGACTAACAGCACTGGCCACACAGGCCACTAACCGGTCGCGGCGCGGGTCGTTCAGCGATGAAACGGGTTTATTGGATCTGCCCGTGGCAATGCTTGTATTTCTTGCCCGAACCGCAATAGCACAGTTCGTTGCGGCCCAGCTTCGGCTCGTTGCGCACGGGTGCGGCCGCCAGGGCGACATCTACATCGACGCCCTCTTCGGCATCCGCTTCCAGGCCAGAGACTTGGGCGTGTTCGAACTGCATGCGCGCGGCCAGGGCTTCGGCTTCCTGACGCAGGCGGGCTTCCTCCTCGGCCGGGTCTTCGCGGCGGACCTGAACGTGGGACAGCACACGGATCGAGTCGCGCTTGATCGAGTCGAGCAATTCGGAGAACAGCGTGTAGGACTCGCGCTTGTACTCCTGCTTCGGGTTCTTCTGGGCGTAGCCGCGCAAATGGATACCGTGACGCAAGTGATCCATGGTCGACAGGTGGTCTTTCCACAAGTCGTCCAGCACTCGCAGCACAATCTGCTTCTCGAAGGAGCGCAGCGCCTCGGCGCCGGCCTGGTCTTCCTTCTCGTTATAGGCGGCGATCAGTTCGGCCAGCAGTTTCTCGCGCAAGGTTTCTTCATACAGGTGATCGTCTTCGTCGAGCCATTGCTGGATCGGCAATGCCACGCCGAAGTCGCTCTGCAGAGCGGCCTCCAGGCCGGCGACGTCCCACTGCTCCGGCAACGATTGCGGCGGGATGTGGGCGCTGATGGTGGCGTTGAGCACGTCCTGGCGGAAATCGGCGATGGTTTCACCGATGTTGTCGGCGGCCAACAAACTGTTACGCATGTGATAGATCACTTTACGCTGTTCGTTGTTGACGTCGTCGAACTCGAGCAATTGCTTACGGATATCGAAGTTGCGGCCTTCGACCTTGCGTTGGGCTTTCTCGATGGCGTTGGTCACCATCCGGTGCTCGATCGCCTCGCCCGGTTGCATGCCCAGGGCCTTCATGAAGTTCTTCACCCGGTCAGAGGCGAAGATACGCATCAGGCTGTCTTCCAGGGACAGGTAGAAACGGCTGGAACCGGCGTCGCCCTGGCGACCGGCACGGCCACGCAACTGGTTGTCGATACGGCGCGACTCGTGACGCTCGGAAGCGATCACCTGCAAACCGCCAGACTCGAGTACCTGCTGGTGACGTTTCTGCCAGTCGGCCTTGATCTGCGCGATCTGCTCTGGGGTCGGGCTCTCCAGGCTGGCGACTTCCACTTCCCAGTTGCCGCCCAGCAGGATGTCGGTACCACGGCCAGCCATGTTGGTGGCGATGGTCAGCGCACCCGGGCGACCGGCCTGGGCGATGATCTCGGCTTCCTTCTCGTGGAACTTGGCGTTGAGGACCTTGTGCTCGATGCCTTCCTTGTTGAGCAGGGCGGACATGTGCTCGGAGGTCTCAATGGTGGCGGTACCCACCAGGATCGGACGGCCCTGGGTCATGCATTCCTTGATGTCGTTGATGATCGCCGCGTATTTCTCATCGGCAGTCAGGAACACCAGGTCGTTGTAGTCTTTACGGGCCAGCGGCTTGTTCGGTGGAATCACCATCACTTGCAGGCCGTAGATCTGGTGGAACTCGAACGCTTCGGTGTCCGCGGTACCGGTCATGCCGGACAGCTTGTTGTACAGGCGGAAATAGTTCTGGAAGGTGGTCGAGGCCAGAGTCTGGCTCTCGGCCTGGATATTCAGGCCTTCCTTGGCTTCGATGGCCTGGTGCAGGCCTTCGGACAGGCGACGGCCCGGCATGGTACGGCCGGTGTGTTCGTCCACCAATACGACCTGGCCGTCCTGCACGATGTACTCGACGTTGCGTTGGAACAGCTTGTGCGCACGCAGGCCAGCATAAACGTGGGTCAGCAGGCCCAGGTTGTGGGCCGAGTACAAGCTCTCGCCTTCGGCCAGCAAGCCGACGCGGGTGAGCATTTCCTCGACGAACTGGTGACCCGCTTCGTTGAGCTCGACCTGACGGGTCTTCTCGTCAACGGTGTAGTGCCCAGCCTGGGTCACTTCGCCTTCGACTTCCTCGACGTGCAACTTGAGCTGCGGGATCAGCTTGTTGATCTCGATGTACAGCTTGGAGCTGTCCTCGGCTTGACCGGAAATGATCAGCGGGGTACGGGCTTCATCGATGAGGATGGAGTCGACTTCGTCGATCACGGCAAAGTTGAGTTCACGCTGGAATTTTTCTTCCATGCTGAACGCCATGTTGTCGCGCAGGTAATCGAAACCGAATTCGTTGTTGGTGCCGTAGGTGATGTCGGCGGCGTAGGCGGCGCGCTTCTCTTCCGGCGGCTGGAACGGCGTGACGACGCCGACGCTCAGGCCGAGGAATTCGTAGAGCGGGCGCATCCAGTTGGCGTCGCGGCGGGCCAGGTAATCGTTGACCGTCACCACGTGTACGCCCTTGCCGGACAGCGCGTTGAGGTACACGCCCAAGGTAGCCACGAGAGTCTTGCCCTCACCGGTACGCATTTCGGCGATCTTGCCTTCGTGCAAGGTCATGCCGCCGATCAACTGAACGTCAAAGTGGCGCATGCCCATGATCCGCTTGCCGGCTTCACGGGCGACCGCGAAGGCTTCGGGCAGGAGCTGATCGAGGGTTTCCCCCTTGGCAATGCGGTCCTTGAATTCGGCAGTCTTGGCGCGTAACTGATCGTCCGAAAGGGCCACCATTTGCTCTTCGAAGGCATTGACAGTCTGTACCGTCTTGAGCATGCGTTTGACTTCACGCTCGTTCTTGCTTCCAAAAAGTTTCTTTAACAAAGGCGCAAACATATCGGCAGGATCTTCCACACTAAAGGGATGGAGGGCGGCCCCGTGAGTCGCCCGTGCAGCCCTCATGGCCGCATGCGAACGAGCATTCTACCCGGAAACGATGGAGAGGAAAGTGGCGTTATTCCACGATGCTGGCACAGCGCTGTGACGGGGCTCGCTTAAAATAAGGGCTTTTGCGCGAACTTCAACCCACCCGGCGCAGAAGTTACTCATTGATTGTGCAACCAAAAAGCCGCTGGGCGAGAGGGTCGAGGCGCATCCGGCGCTTTCTGCTACCATGGCGCCTCTGTCACTTGCGGTATTCATTCATGGCCTTTCGCCCTCTTCCAGCCAAGGCACCCGCCGTTCTGCTGCGCGAAGCCAAGCCGCTGAAAGCCATCTTCGGCCACGCCAGACGCCTGGGTCACCTGCAACGCCTGCTGGACAGCCAGTTGCAACCGGCCGCGCGCGAGCATTGCCACGTGGCGTCCTGGCGCGAAGGCAACTTGTTACTGATCGTCACCGACGGCCACTGGGCGACGCGTCTGCGCTACCAGCAAAAACGCCTGCTGCGCCAGCTCCAGGCGTTCGAAGAATTCGCCAACCTGACGCGGATCCTGTTCAAGGTACAACCACCCACCGTCCAGGTCGGCGCCAAGGGGCACACGCTGGACTTGTCTACCGACGCCGCCGAGACCATTCAAGCCACCGCCGACGGCATCAGCGATCCCAACCTGCGGGCGGCGCTGGAGCGGTTGGCGGCACATGCCAGGCCCAAGGGCTGAGATTTTCGGCGCCTGTTCAATCGCTATCGCGAGTAAGCTCGCCCCCACACTGGATCTGCAGCGAACACCTCTTTCGTGTACGACGCCAAGCCCTTGTGTGCGAGCCCGCTCGCGAAGGCGGCGAGCCGGCTCTAACTACCGACGCTTGCTGCCACCGAGCAACGACCCCATCAACCCACGCACCAGTTGCCGCCCCAACTGATTGGCCGCCTGGCGCATGGCCGATTTAAGCGCCTGACCGGCCGCGGTGCCGAGCAATTCCCCGGCCTTTTCGGTGAAGCTTGGCGCTTCAGCCGCCGGCTTGCTCGGTGCCACTTCAGCCTGCGGCTCCAGCCCTTTGCGGTCCATCAGCACTTCATAGGCCGATTCGCGGTCAATGGGTTTGTCGTAGCGCCCTTGCAACGGTGAACTTGCGATCAACCCGGCGCGCTCGGCTTCGCTCAGTGGTCCGATGCGCGATTGCGGTGGTGCCACCAGCACGCGCTGGACCACTTGCGGCGTGCCTTTTTCCTGCAAGGTGCCCACCAGGGCTTCACCGATGCCGAGTTCGGTCAGCACCGCCAGGGCATCGAACTGTGGGTTGGGTCGGAAACCGTCGGCCACCGCCCGCAGGGATTTCTGCTCCTTGGTGGTAAAGGCCCGCAGTCCGTGCTGGATGCGCAAGCCCAACTGCGCCAGCACAGCGTCCGGCAAGTCGCCCGGCGACTGGGTCACGAAATACACCCCCACGCCCTTGGAACGAATCAGCCGTACCACTTGCTCGAGGCGTTCCTGCAAGGCCTTGGGCGTGTCGGCGAAGAGCAAATGCGCCTCATCGAAGAACAGTGCCAGCAGCGGTTTCTCTGCATCACCGCGCTCAGGCAACTGTTCGAACAGCTCGGCCAACAGCCACAGCAGGAACGTCGCGTAGACCTTCGGCGCTTCATGAACCAGACGAGTGGCGTCAAGTAAATGAATGCGACCACGGCCATCACTGGCCGGTTGCAGGATGTCTTCGAGCTGCAAGGCCGGCTCGCCGAACAACGCCTCCGCCCCCTGCTGTTCCAGGGTGGACAAACGTCGCAACAACGCCTGGCTGGAACCGGTGGTCATCAAGGCCGCATCGTCCCTCAGCAACTCAGGGTTATCCTTGAGGTGGTTGAGCAGCGCCTTCAGGTCCTTGAGGTCCAGCAGCAACAGGCCTTCGCGATCAGCCACCTTGAACGCGGCGTAGAGCGCCGACTGCTGGCTGTCCGTCAATTCCAGCAGACTGCCGATCAACAACGGGCCCATTTCACTCAGGGTGGTGCGCAGTGGATGACCGGACTGGCCGTGGATATCCCACAAGGTCACCGGATAAGCCTGGGGCTTGTGATTGAGCCAAGGCATGCCGGCGATGCGCTCGGCGATCTTGCCCTGGGGGTGGCCGGCGGCGCCGAGGCCGCACAGGTCACCCTTGATGTCCGCCGCGAACACCGCCACGCCGGCATCGCTGAACATTTCGGCCAGGCGTTGCAAAGTGACGGTCTTGCCGGTACCGGTGGCACCCGCCACCAGACCATGACGGTTCGCCAGGCGCATGGCCTGGGCAATGGGTTGGCCGCTAAGGTCAGCCCCGATAACGAGTTGCGATGAGTCAGGCATGTGGTCACCTGTGGTGTTTGCGATATGACGCCATTTTGCACGCTTATATAAAAGCATGCCTGGCGCATTAAGGCCCCGGCGCCAGGAATAATAGCTTGCTCGCGATGAGGCCCTGTCAAACCCGGCAATACTCCACTGACACTCCACCCCCACAACCCCAACCGAACATCTATTCTTACTAAAGGTCAACACAGGAGAACACTGACCGGAGGGACGTTCATCGTGCATATAGCGGACATAACCATGTTCTACGCCCCTGCCAGCGGTGGCGTGCGCACTTATCTGGATGCCAAGCACCGGCGCCTGGGTAATCGACCCGGTATTCGCCACAGCCTGCTGATTCCCGGCGCGCATTTGAGCGAGCACGATGGGATCTACCAGGTTCCGGCCCCTGCGCTGCCGTTCGGCAAGGGCTATCGCTTTCCCCTTCGCCTGGCGCCCTGGCGCAATGTCCTGCGCGACCTGCAACCGGACCTGATCGAGGTCGGCGACCCTTACCTCACGGCCTGGGCCGCGCTGGACGCCCGTCGCCAACTCGACGTCCCCGTCATCGGTTTCTATCACTCCGACCTGCCGCTGTTGGTGAGCAATCGCATGGGCAACTGGTTCACCCCCAACATCGAAGCCTATGTCAGCAAGTTGTACGGCAATTTCGACCGGGTCCTGGCACCGAGCCAGGTCATGGCCGACAAACTCACCGGACTGGGGGTCAAGAACGTCTACGTGCAACCGTTGGGCGTCGACCTGCAAACCTTCAACCCGGCCGCCCGTGACCCGGAGTTGCGCGCCGAGCTGGGCATCGCCGAAGACACGCGCCTGCTGATTTTTGCCGGTCGCGGCTCCAAGGAAAAAAACCTGCCGGTGCTGCTCAAATGCATGAAACGCCTGGGCGAACGCTACCACCTGCTGTTGGTGGGCTCGTCCATGCCCGCCGTGGTGCCGAGCAACGTCACGGTGGTCGATGAATTCTGTCCGGCATCGCAAGTCGCCCGACTCATGGCCAGCGCCGATGCCCTGCTGCACGCTGGCGACCAAGAGACCTTCGGCCTGGTGATCCTCGAGGCCATGGCCAGCGGCATTCCCGTGGTGGCGGTGGCAGCGGGGGCCTTCACCGAAATCGTCGACGAAGACTGCGGCCTGCTGTGCACACCCAACAACCCACAGGCCATGGCCAATGCCGTGCGCCAACTGTTTTACGAAGGCTGTCAACGCCGGGGGGGATTGGCACGCCGGCACGTGGAGCGTCATTACGCCTGGAATACCGTGGTCAACAGCTTGCTGGGGCACTACTACGCCGTACTCGGCGAGCAGATGCCACTGCTGGCCAATGGTTGAAGCGAGGTCGGTGTCGATGAATCACTCACCCAACGTGCTCCTGGTGCTGCACGACGTGGCACCGCAAACCTGGCCCGACTACCAACCGTTCGTCGACGCCGTCGACGCCCTCGGCCCAGTGCCAATGACCTGGTTGGTAGTGCCAGACTTTCATCGCAACAATGCCTTGGAGGCTCACCCCGGCTTTCGGCGCCAGCTTGACAACCGGGTCGAGCGCGGCGACGAACTGGTGCTGCATGGCTACTACCATTGCGACGATGGCCCTGTCGCCCGCCACCCCAAGGACTGGTTCATGCGCCGGGTCTATACCCACGAGGGCGAGTTCTACAACCTGTCCAAGGCCGCCGCCCTCGCCCGCCTGCGTGCCGGTATCGAAACCTTTGAACGCTACCACTGGCCGCTGGAGGGTTTCGTCGCCCCCGCCTGGCTGATGAGCGAAGGCACGCGCCAGGCCTTGCGCCAGTTGCCCCTGAGCTACACCAGTGATACCCAACACCTTTATCGCTTGCCCGACTTCACCGCCATCGACGCGCCAGGGCTGGTCTGGAGCGCCCGCAGCGCCTGGCGCCGCGGCCTGTCGAAAGTCATCAGCGACCAACGCGAACAGCGCTGGCGCCAGGCCCCGGTGATTCGCCTGGGCCTGCACCCGGTGGACATGCGCCATACCTTTTCCCGGGACTATTGGCTGCGCACCCTCGAACGCCTGCTCAACGACGGTCGCGTGCCAATGACCAAAGTCGGCTGGCTGGCGACCCAGGGGCTGCAACTCAGCAGCGCCGCATGAAACGGCTGATCTGGCTGGGCGTCGCCCTGCTCACGGCACTACTGGTGCCGCTACTGGTCGGTGGCGGGGAAATGTGGTCACGGGTGCAGCGCTTTCCCGTGTCGCTACTGCTGGCCATGCTCGGCATGATCGTGCTGTGCTGGGGTTTGAACGCCGTGCGCTTGCGCCTACTGCTGGGGGAACACAGTGGGCGCATCGGCAGGCTCAAAAGCATCGGCGTGGTGATGTCCAGCGAGTTCGCCATGTGCGCGACGCCCGGTGGTAGTGGCGGCCCGCTGACGCTGATGGCCCTGCTGGCACGCAACGGCGTGCGCCCGGCCCATGGCAGCGCGGTATTCGCCATGGATCAGTTGAGCGACTTGCTGTTCTTCCTCTGCGCTTTGGTGGGCATCGTGTTTTACGCGCTGTTCCAGAATCTCAGCCAGCGCATGGAATGGATGCTGGCGTTAAGCGCGATTTCATTGTTTGGCGGGCTGTTCGGCTGCGTGCTGGTGGCCCGGTATCACCGCCGATTGATTCTACTGGGCGCTCGCCTGCTGCACCACCTGCGCGTAAAAGCCGTCACCCGTCGACGCTGGGCCCGCAAGATATTGAGCTTTCTGGCAGCATTCACCGACACCTTGAAGTTGCCACGACAGACACTGTTCCAGGTCTTCGGCCTGACCTGCCTGCATTGGGTGCTGCGCTACAGCGTGTTGTACCTGGTATTGAAGGGGCTGGGGGCAGACTTGCAGTGGGCCTGGAGTTTCCTGGTCCAGATGCTGTCCCTGAGTGCGGGGCAGTTCAGCCTGCTGCCGGGCGGCGCCGGGGCGGCCGAATTGACCTCTACGGCGCTGCTGGCCCCCATGGTGGGCAAATCCACCGCAGCGGCGGCAATTCTGATCTGGCGGGCGGTGACCTATTACTTTTATCTGGTGGCCGGTGGGCCGGTGTTCTTCCTGATGGTCGGGCGGCCGTTGCTCAAGAAACTGATCAGGCTCAGGCAGGCCTGACACATCACGGTTTCTGTTCGGGCTCGTCCTGGGAATGCAGTTGCTCCCACAATTGCGCGGCATCAGGAAACTCAGTGCCGTCCTCCGGGCCCAACGCATCTGGGTCATAGCGGCTGAGGCAACCCTCGCCCAGGGTCGCTGGCGCCTTGGAGGTGGCTTTGTCCAACGGATCGGTCATGGCGCAATGCTGCTCCCGCAAGAAGGTGGCCTGAATCATTGTGGCCAGAGATTGTTCCCGCTCGGCTGCGCCTGTAGCCGCTGACGAGCGAAGCGAGGCTGCGATCTTTCCCCTACCGCTTGAGTCTCGAGCGAAAGATTAAAATCGAAAGATCACAGCCTTCGGCAGCGCCTGCAAGAGCCCAAATCCAGTCAGAACACCACCGTCTTGTTGCCATGCACCAGCACCCGATCTTCCAGGTGATAACGCAGCCCCCGGGCCAACACCATCTTCTCTACGTCACGGCCCAAACGCACCATGTCTTCGATGCTGTCGCTGTGGCTGACGCGCACCACGTCCTGCTCGATGATCGGGCCGGCATCCAGTTCTTCGGTCACGTAGTGACAGGTAGCGCCAATCAGCTTCACACCGCGCATCGACGCCTGATGGTACGGCTTGGCACCCACGAACGACGGCAGGAAACTGTGGTGAATGTTGATGACCTTATGGGCGTATTCGCGGCACAAGGCCGGCGGCAGGATCTGCATGTAGCGGGCCAGTACCACCACCTCAGCATCGTGCTGCTTGACCAGTCGCGAGACTTCGGCGAACGCCGGCTGTTTGTCCTGGGGGTCGACCGGTACGTGGTAATACGGGATGCCGTGCCATTCCACCATGCTGCGCAAGTCGTCATGGTTGGAAATCACACAGGCAATATCGCAATCAAGCTCATCGCTGTGCCAGCGGTGCAACAGGTCGGCCAGGCAGTGAGACTCACGACTGGCCATCAGCACCACGCGTTTTTTCTGCGCGGTGTCGGTGATACGCCAGTCCATCGAGAACGCTTCGGCAATGGGGGCGAACGCTTCACGAAAGGCTTCGATACCGAAGGGCAGCGAGTCGGCACGAATTTCGTGACGCATGAAAAACCAACCACTTTGATTGTCCGAGTGATGGCTTGCTTCGGTGATCCAACCATTATGGGCCGCCAGAAAGTTACTGACTTTAGCAACGATGCCGACGCGGTCCGGGCAAGCAATCACCAGACGAAAAGTGCGCATTAGGGAAACTCCAGAACTTCGCAAAGGCGGCCATTCTAGCCATTGCGCGGCAAAACTGCAGTATCGATGACAGGCCAAATCTCGACGACAGCCCCAAGCCACGACCGGCGTGCCCCGCAAAAGCAGGCTATACGTGCGAACAGCGGTGAAGACTCTGTCACGGTATTTAACTGCATCAGGCGTTTTTGTGGCACAGCACTAATTAATTAAATAAAACACCGGTTAAATGTTTACTTGATGAAACTGTCTGATTACTATTGCCGCACTGTGTCCTTGTCACCCGCATCCTACATAAGGTAGTCCACATGTCCTTGATCAATGAATACCGCGCCACAGAAGAAGCCATCAAAGAACTGCAAGCTCGCCTGAAAAACCTGTCCCAAGACGACAAACTGCAAACCGAGCTTGAATTCGAAGGCAAACTGCGCACGCTGATGGGCGAATACTCCAAATCGCTGCGCGACATCATTGCCCTGCTGGATCCAGAAGCCAAGTCGAGCAAAGCACCACGTGGCGCCGTGAAAACTACCGGCACCAAACGCGCTCGCAAAGTTAAGCAATACAAGAACCCGCACAACGGCGAAGTCATCGAAACCAAAGGTGGCAACCACAAAACTCTGAAAGAGTGGAAAGCCAAGTGGGGCGGTGACGTGGTGGAAGGCTGGGCAACCCTGCTGGGCTAAGCCTCACCACTGCGCAAGCTTCTTTGCGAACAAAAAAACGCCAGCGATTGCTGGCGTTTTTTTATGCCTGTCATCTTTTCAGTTCATTGCGGCTCCAGACTTAAACGGTTGCGCAATTGCTGGCTGTAACCCTGCCACTCCATGAGTACTTCTTGCTGCACTGGCGTTGACAGGACCATCCACTCCCCCATCGCCGCATCAAAACTTTCCAAGGTATTAGGCGCGCCCCACTCTGGGGATGACAGCCGTTGCTGACAGAAAAGTCTCCAACGCCCCTGCTCTTCAGGATTCAACGTATCTGGAAAGTTGCGCGCGCGATATCGGAACAATAGTTCTGGCAAACGCTCATCATCGAAAGGCCAGCGTTCTTGAGCCAATTGCGCAGGGTCAGCCATGCGGACTTGTTCACATAAACGTCGATCGCGATCCCCCAGGAAACCCGCGTATAACTGTTGCTCGGGATCCTCGCTGGCGGTGAAATCCTCCCGACCATAAATAACCTGAAGTTTATCCTGCCAAACTTTCTGTGCGTCAGTTAGCCGCAATGCCCGTTGCTGATAGCCCTCCATGTCCAGTTCCAGTCGCTGCAGGTCCTCGGCACGCAGCACCGACAATGGCGCGATCACCGGGCATTTGTTGATATGGATAAGTTTGAGCGGCACCGGCAGCTCACCTTCGGGCAATTCTTCACGGCGGGTATACAAACGCTGGCGCAGGCTTTGCGCATCGTCGTCCAGCAGCCCCTGGGGGTCCAGGTGCAGGTCGCAGACGATCAGGGCGTTGCGGTTTTTCGGGTGCCAGGCCAGCGGCAAGACCACGCCGACGTAGTTGCGCGCCGCCGAGAAGCGACCGGAAATATGCACCATGGGCTGCAACAGGCGGATCTGGTCCATCACCTTCTGTTTACTGCGCAACTGGAACAGCCAGTCGTAGAGCCGGGGCTGCTGCTGACGGATCAGGCGGGCCAAGGCGATGGTCGCGCGCACGTCCGACAACGCATCGTGGGCCTGGCCATGGTCGATGCCGTTGGCGGCAGTCAGGCGCTCGAGCTTGAGGGTCACGCGACCGTCCTCTTGCGGCCAGACAATGCCTTGCGGGCGCAGCGCATAGGCCGCACGCACCAGGTCGATCAAATCCCAACGACTATTGCCGCCCTGCCATTCGCGTGCGTACGGGTCGAAGAAATTCCGATAGAGGCTGTAACGGGTCATTTCATCGTCGAAGCGCAGGGTGTTATAGCCGGCGCCACAGGTACCGGGCGCGCCCAGGTGGCCGTGGACACGGGTCATGAAATCGGCTTCGCTCAAGCCTTTTTCGGCCAGGCATGTCGGAGTAATGCCAGTAATTGCACAGGCCGCCGGATGAGGCAGGATGTCATCGCTCGGCCGGCAATACAGGTTCACCGGTTCGTCGATTTCATTAAGTTCGAAATCGGTACGGATACCCGCCACCTGCAAGGGCCGGTCGCAACGCGGGTTGATGCCGGTGGTTTCGTAGTCGTACCAGAAAATGGAAGTCACGGGCTGTTCCTGAACTGAAGACAGGCGAAGTCTAGGCGCTCGAACCCACCTGCGACCAGCCGTCCTGTAACTTTTGAATGCCAATGCGGGGGTGGATATTGGATCTGTAAACACCCGAGAGCCCATGTGGGAGCGGGCTTGCTCGCGAAGACCGCGCTACATTCGACCTCGATGCAAACTGTCCCACCGCTTTCGCGAGCAAGTCCGCCCCCATAGTCGAACTCCGGTGTCCGCGAAGGCAATGCCCGGCCCACGCTCTCAATCCTGTTGCATCAATCCTGTTGCAATCCATGAATGCGCCACACAGTTGTATCGTTTGCCCGCGCGAAGACTGCTAGCATCGGGACCGAGATTGAACATTCGGTCTGGCCCATCACAGGTTGCCCATGCTCGAGACACCAGCACTGCAAAGGAACGCGACGCTGCCCACGCCCCTGGACACGCGCTATCAGGTTGAAACGCCCGAAGGCATCGACCTGCCGCTGCGCCCGGCGGGACTGATGCCGCGTGCAATCGCATTCGCCATCGATCTGGGCATACGCGGGTTGATCCTGGGGCTTTTCTTCCTGGCCCTGGCGTTTTTCGGCGAACTGGGGATGGGCCTGGGGTCCATCCTGCTGTTTGTCGTCAGTTGGTGGTACATGGTGCTGTTCGAGGTACTCAATCAGGGGCGCTCTCCCGGCAAGCAGATCATGGGGCTGCGCGTGGTGCAGGACGATGGCCGGCCTATCGACTGGTCGGCGTCGTTGATCCGAAACCTGCTGCGTTTCGTCGACATGCTGCCCTTCGGCTACACCTTCGGAGCCATCAGTTGCCTGCAGCATCCGGCGTTCAAGCGCCTGGGCGACCTCGCGGCCGGCACGCTGGTGGTGTATCGCGAACAGCCAGTCAAACGCCCCGCCTTGCCAATGGCACCGCCCATACGAACACCTTTCACCCTGAGCCTGCATGAACAACGTGCCGTGCTGGGCTTCGCCGAACGCCAGGCAGAACTTTCCCCGGCGCGGGTCAACGAACTGGCTGCCATCCTGGCCGCGCCGCTGAACGTCCAGGTGCCAAACGCCGCGGCCGAACTCAATGGCCTCGCCCGCGGTCTGCTGGGGCCAACATGAAGCAAAGCCTGTTCGAAAACCGTCACCAAGGGGAATGGGCGCACCTGTCCCTGCAACTCGACCAACTGGAGCGCAGCCGCAACGTCCCCCAGAGCAGCGACTTCCCTGCGACCTACCGACGGCTTTGCCATCACCTGGCACTGGCCCAGGCCCGGGGCTACAGCAGCTTGCTGGTCGACACCCTGCAACAACTGGCGCTGCGCGGTCACCAGCAACTCTACCGGGACCGCAGCCGCCCCTCGGCCAGCCTCTCGGCCTTTATCCTGGTCGGTTTTCCCCGACTGGTCCGTGAACAATGGCGATTCGTACTGGCCGCCAGCCTGATGTTCCTGGGCAGCCTGGTGGGCATCGGGCTGCTGGTCTATCTGTTCCCGGAACTGGTCTACAGCGTGCTCGGCGCCGACGAAATCAGCCAGATCCGCAGCATGTATGACCCGACGTCCGGACACCTGGGGCGCTCGATCGAGCGGGCCGCCAGCGAAGACTGGGTCATGTTCGGTTACTACATCATGCACAACATCGGCATTGCCTTTCAGACCTTTGCCAGTGGCTTGATGTTTGGCCTGGGGAGCGCGTTTTTCCTGTTTTTCAATGGCCTGACCATTGGCGCCGTGGCCGGGCACCTGACCCAGATCGGCTCTGGGGGAACGTTCTGGTCGTTCGTGATTGGCCACGGCGCCTTCGAACTCACCGCCATCGCCCTGGCTGGGGCCGCGGGCCTGCAACTGGGCTGGGCCTTGATTGCGCCGGGACGCCTGACCCGAGGCGAGGCCTTGCGGCTCGCGGCGGGCAAAAGCGTGCTGATGATCGGCGGTGTGATGCTGCTCCTGCTCATTGCCGCGTTCATCGAGGCCTACTGGTCTTCCAGCGCCGTGACACCCGCCACCAAATACACCGTGGGTGCCTTGTTGTGGCTGTTGGTGATCAGCTATCTGTCGCTTGCCGGACGGGGCCGCCATGCGCCTGAGTGACGCCACCGTCGTCATCCGCCCACGCACCACCTGGGAAGCCATGGACCTTGGGGTGTTGATGAGCCAGCGGCATCGACGCCTGCTGATGACCAGTTGGGCGATCAGCACATTGCCGGTGTACCTGTTGCTGACCCTGCTGCTGTGGGACTCACCGTCACTGGTGGTGATGCTGTTCTGGTGGTTGAAGCCGGCCTTCGACCGGCTGCCGCTGTACATTCTGTCCAAGGCACTGTTTGGCGAAACCCCCACCTTGCGGCAGGCGTTACGCCAGTGGCCGGCGCTGCTCAAGCCGCAGTTGCTGGCCAGCCTGACCTGGCGCAGGCTGAGCCTGAGCCGCAGCTTCCTGATGCCCGTGGTGCAACTCGAGGGGCTTAGCGGTGAGGCGCGGGCGCAGCGCTTGCGGGTATTGCAGCAACGCAACCGCGGCGCGGCGCAATGGTTGACCATCATCGGCGTGCACCTGGAAACCGCCTTGTGGTTCGGCCTGTTGGCCCTTTTCTATCTGTTCGTGCCGCAACAAGTCGAACTGCAATGGGATTGGGAAACGCTGGTGTCAGCGGCCGAGCACGACTGGTTGTGGTTCGAACACCTGGTCAACTTCCTGTACCCACTGCTGCTGATCTTATGGGAGCCGGTGTATGTCGCCTGCGGCTTCAGCCTCTACCTGAACCGGCGCACGATCCTCGAGGCGTGGGACATCGAACTGGTATTCCGACGCCTGCGCCAACGCCTGAGCGGCGTGGCCCCGGCGTTGATGCTGCTGGCCCTGATGCTGCTGCCGCTGGCGCCCCCGGCGTTTGCCGCCGAGGACAGCGGCGGCCCCGACAGCCCGCGGCTGCTCAAGCAGCCCCTCACCAGCCAAGCCTCCCGGGACGGTATCAAGGCAATCCTCGACACCCCGCCGTTCAAGAACCCCGAGACCGTCACCCGTTATCGTTTCAGCAAAGAAACGGCCAAATCCCCCGAGAGCGAAGCCGAGACCAAACCGAGCTGGCTCAAGCCATTGCTCAAATGGCTCGGCAGCCAACGCTTCGACATCGCCGCCACGTTGATCCAGGTGGTGCTGTGGGCCTGCCTGGTGGCGGCGATCGTCTGGCTGGCCTGGCGCTACCGTGAAAGACTCAAGACCCTGGTCAATCGCCGACCGAGGCAGCGCCTGCCGGTGGAACGCGCCGTACCTGCGCGCAGTTTTGGCCTGGATATTCGCGAAGAGAGCCTGCCCGCCGACGTCGCCGCCAGCGTTGAACAACTATGGGCCACTCAGCCCCGTGAAGCCCTGGGTCTGCTGTACCGGGCGCTGCTCAGCCGGTTGCATCATGACTTCAAGATCCCCTTGAAACCGGCCGACACCGAAGGCCAGGTGCTGCAACGCGTCGAACAGCTCAAGCAGGACAACCTGCTGGGCTTCAGCAAAAGCCTGACCTTGCATTGGCAAAACATTGCCTATGGACATCGCCCCCCGCCGACACACCTGCAACAGGAACTGTGTGACGGCTGGCGCCAGCTGTTCGGTCCAGGAGCGTCTCGATGAGCCGGCACGCGGGGTGGCTGATCGGCGCCGTGCTGGCCGCGCTGGTGTGCGCATTCGGCCTCTACCTCTACACCAAGGCCGAGCCCTATGAAGAGGTCATCGAGCACGGTCCCTCCCCTGAAGCCCAGGCCAATCCTTACCTGGCCGCCGAGCATTTCCTGCGCCAGCAGGGCATCGCCGTCGAGCACGCCAACAGCCTGAATGTGCTGCCCACCCTGGAGCCTCGCCAGCACAGCCTGCTGTTACTGGGCGAACGAACCCACATGACGCCACGGGAAGTCGAGCAATTGATGAACTGGACCCGGGCCGGCGGGCGCTTGCTCTTCGTGGCCGAAGCCTTGTGGGACGACAGCACCGGCAGCAGCGGCGACCTGCTGCTCGACCGCGTGCGCCTGCGCCAATTTCTGAGCAAGGACCTCAAGGAGCCCGCGCCCGAACTGATCAAGGACCGTTACCCGGAACTGACCAAGCTTTACCTGGAGGATGAGCAAGCGCCCGCCTATGTCGGCTTCGACACCGACTTTCACCTCGAAGACCCGCATAACCTGGCGCAGGCCTGGGCCAACAGCGCGCTCGCGACCCACATGATGCAATTGAACCTCGGCCTGGGTTCGATCACCGTGATCACCGACGCCGAGCTGTGGAAGAACGACGCCATCGACCAGTACGACAACGCCTGGCTGCTCTGGTATCTGAGCGCCGACACGGACGTCACACTGTTGTTCAACACCGACCACGACGACCTGCTGACCCTGTTGCTGCGCTATTTTCCCCAGGCATTGGTGGCATTGCTGGCCTTGATCGCCCTGTGGTTCTGGCGTTCGGCGGTGCGTCATGGCCCGCTGCAACTACCCGCCTCCCAGGCGCGGCGCCAGTTGGAAGAGCACGTGCAGGCCAGCGCCGGTTTCCACCTGCGCCACAACGGCCAGCAGCACCTGTTGCATGCCTTGCAGCAAGACGTGGTGCGCCGGGCACGCCAGCTTCACCCAGGTTTCGAACAACTGGCCGTCGCCGAACAATGGCAGGTACTCGCCCGCCTGACCCGGCAACCCACGCGGGCCATCAGCCAGGCATTGAGCCCACGGCCGAAACAGCGCCTCTCCAGCGCCGAGTTCTGCCGCCAGGTCGCCCATTTGCAAACTCTTAGGAATGCCTTATAGATTTTTTTCGCAGAAAAATCCGCAAAAAGACTCGAGATACCCTATCGTACGGTATCGCTACAGCTAGTAATAACAAGCGTTATAGGCCGCTTTATTTTCCGCAGAAATTTCCGCAGGCATAACCAAGAAATAGCCGTTTGTGTTCGCTGGAAGCAAAACGATGATCACTTCGAAAACGTACCTTGACCCCGTACTGCCAGAAAATCTGCCCGACTCGATCATTCAGGCCGCAGATCAGTTGCCACGCAAGGCAGCCTTTCTGGCCGGACGGCTGGCCGACGAGACATCCAGGCAACTGGCGGGCCTGTTACGCATCACCAATACCTACTATTCGAACCTGATCGAAGGGCATCGGACCGAAATCGCCGACCTCCAGGCTGCTCGCACGACACCAAAGCGGGAAAGAAAAGAGCTCAAAGAGCTGGCCGTGCAACACATGACGCAGCAGGAGGTGACGGAACGGCTGCTGCGCATGCGGCCAACGGACAGTTTCTCCGCCCTGTTCGATCCCAAGTTGATCGCGGCCATCCATCGTCGACTGTTCAAGGACGCCTCCAAGCAGGAATTGACCCTGGGCGATGGTCGCATGATGGAGCCCGGCAGGCTGCGGGCCGAAGAGAACGAGCAGGTCCAGGCTGGCGCGCATATCGCTCCAGCAGCTGCCGCTGTATTGCCCATGCTTGAGCATCTGCAGTTGCACTACGGACGAATCAGGGATCCGCGGCGCCAATTGATTGCTGCCCTGGCAGGCCATCATCGAGTGGCGCTTGTTCACCCCTTCCTTGACGGCAATGGTCGAGTGATTCGGATGCTCACCCACCTGCAACTGGTTCATCTCGGGCTAAAACCTTTCCTCTGGTCACTGTCTCGTGGCCTGGCGCGCAGGCAAGATGAGTACTATCGCTTCCTGGCCTTGGCTGATCGCCCTCGCGAAGGTGACTACGACGGGCGCGGCCAACTCTCACAGCGTCACTACTTCAACTTCATTGAATTCATGCTCGATGTCTGCCACGACCAGATCGAGTACATGACCACCTCGCTAAACCCGGCCAAGCTGCGCGAGCAGGTTGTTCATGTGTTTTCAACCGATCCTGAGCTTCGCCGGGTCGGCCTCCGGCCCACCAGTGCAGCGGCTGTGTTGGCGCTTCTCACCCAAGGGGCTATGCCGCGTGCGGAGTTCAAGGTGTTCACAGGCCTGAAGGACCGACTTGCGACAGAAGAACTGGGCCGCTTGATCGAAGCGGGAATCGTGGTCAGCAATACCCCCAGATCCCGCACGGTGGAAGCGGGTTTACCGGCACGCTTCGCCGGGTTGATCTTTCCAAACCTGCATTTCCAGATGGGCTAAGGTGTGCCGGCGACTCAGTTGTCACCGCCCAGCACTGCAAGGCATGAAAGCGCCAGATCATGTAACGACATCATGTCGCTAGTCATAGGATTTAACCGTTAGGAGAACGCCAGAATTGACGACTGAACAAAACGAACCTGTCGACGGCCAGGCCCACGCCGCCCAACAGCGCCAGCGCGCCAGTCAGTTGGCCCAGGCCATCCGCACCGAGCTACGCAAGGCGGTGGTCGGCCAGGCCAGCGTGATCGACGATGTGCTCACGGCACTGATCGCCGGCGGGCACGTGCTGCTCGAAGGCGTTCCCGGGCTGGGCAAGACCTTGCTAGTGCGGGCCTTGGCCCGGTGTTTCAACGGCGAGTTCGCGCGCATCCAGTTCACCCCGGACCTGATGCCCAGCGATGTTACTGGGCACGCGGTGTACGACTTGCAGACCGAGCAGTTCAAGCTGCGCAAGGGCCCGGTGTTCACCAACCTGCTGCTGGCCGACGAGATCAACCGCGCGCCGGCCAAGACCCAGGCCGCGCTGCTCGAAGCCATGCAGGAACGCCAGGTCACCCTCGAAGGCCGCGCATTGCCCATTAGCCAGCCGTTCATGGTGCTCGCCACCCAGAACCCCATCGAACAGGAAGGCACCTACCCGCTGCCGGAGGCCGAGCTCGACCGCTTCATGCTCAAGGTACGCATGGACTACCCGGACGCCGACCAGGAACTGGACATGGTGCGTCAGGTCAGCCGCTCGACCCGCGCCGACATGCTCGACGTACAGCCGCTGCGCGTGGTGTTGCAGGCCAAGGACGTGCAAGCGCTGCAACGCATCGCAAGCGACCTGCCGATGGACGACCAGGTACTCGATTACGCCGTGCGCCTGGCCCGCACCACCCGTAGCTGGCCGGGCTTGACCCTCGGCGCCGGGCCTCGCGCCTCGATCGCACTGGTACGTTGCGCCCGGGCGCGGGCGTTGTTGCGCGCAGGCGAGTTCGTGGTACCGGATGACATCAAGGGCTGCGCCCTGGCCGTGCTGCGCCATCGCGTACGTCTGGCGCCGGAACTGGACATCGAAGGGCTGTCGGTGGACCAGGTGCTGGAGCAACTGCTCGATCAAGTGCCGGCGCCGCGGCTGTGAGTAACACCATGCCGCAGATACCTGTGATGGCAAGGGAATCTATGGGGGAGCAAAGCTTGCCCGCGATGAAAGCGAGGCGCTCTCGCAGAAATCGAGGTGCCTGTTTCGCGAGCAAGCTTTGCTCCCACATAAATCCCCTCACCACAATGGGTTGCTGCCCTGTCATGGAAATGCACCCATGAAACCCTCACGCCTGCTGCTGACCTGGCTCGCCGTGCTGCTGGCCGTGAGCATCGTGCTCGGCGCGCTACGGGCCTTGGGCATGGCGGTGCCATCGACGCTGCTGTCGATCAACTGGGGGTTGCTGCTGGCTGTGCTGGCCCTGGCGCTGCTCGACGCGGTGCGCGTCCGGCGCCTGCCCTCGCCCCGGGTGCAACGGCAAATGCCCGGCAGCCTGGCCCTGGGCCGCTGGGGTGAAATCCGCTTGGACATCAGCCATGACTTTGCCCAACCGCTGCACGTGCAGCTTTTCGACCATGTACCCGACGGCCTGGACTTCGAAAACCTGCCGCTGTCGGTCGAACTGCAACCCGGCCAGCGCAGCCAGGTCGGCTACCGCCTGCGCCCGCTCAAGCGCGGTCATTTCACCTTCGCCCACTGCGAAACCAACCTGCCAAGCCCGCTGGGCCTGTGGGCCGACAAACGCCTGCTGGACGCCGTCGACCACACCCGCGTCTACCCGGATTTCGCCAGGCTCTACGACGGTCAACTGCTGGCGGTGGACAACTGGCTCAGCCAACTCGGCATCCGCCAGCGTCAACGCCGTGGCCAGGGGCAGGAATTCCATCAACTGCGCGAATTTCGCGAGGGCGACAGCCTGCGCCAGATCGACTGGAAAGCCACGGCCCGCCATCGCACGCCGATTGCCCGGGAATACGAAGACGAGCGCGACCAGCAGATCATCTTTATGCTCGACTGCGGCCGGCGCATGCGCAGCCAGGACGGCGAGCTGGCGCATTTCGACCACGCCCTCAATGCGTGCCTGCTGCTCAGCTACACCGCCCTGCGCCAGGGCGATGCCGTGGGCTTGAGTACCTTCGCCAGCGAGCAAAACCGCTACCTTGCCCCAGTCAAAGGCACCGGCCAGCTCAACGTCCTGCTCAACACCGTGTACGACCTCGACAGCAGCCAACGCCCCGCCGATTACCAGGCCGCCGTCACTCAATTGTTGGCCCGGCAAAAACGCCGGGCCCTGGTGGTGCTGGTGACCAACTTGCGGGATGAGGACGACGCGGATCTGCTCGCGGCCGTCAAACGGTTGGGCCAGCAGCATCGGGTGCTGGTGGCCAGCCTGCGGGAAGAGGCCCTAGACCGGTTGCGCCAGACGCCGGTGCAAACCCTGCCGCAAGCCTTGGCTTACTGCGGGACGGTGGACTATTTGAACGCACGGGCCGAGCTGCACAAGCAACTGGCCGCCCATGGTGTGCCAACCCTGGATTCGCGCCCCAGTGAGTTGGGCGCGGACCTGGTGAGCCAATACCTGGCCTGGAAAAAGGCCGGGACCGCCTGAAGCTGATCCCTTAAGAAAAACGATGAACGCGTGGCGAGGGAGCTTGCTCCCGCCGGGCTGCGCAGCCCCCCCTTTTGGGGAGCGCTTCGCACTGGAGCGCCCGTCCGGTCATGCGGGACCGCATTGGTCCTACAGCGAGCCAGCAAAAGTCCGATTAACTACAGCGCCTTGCGCAACGGACTACAGATCCGCCAGAATCCGCCGGCTTGTGCACCTTGGCCTTGCCCCGTAACTTGATTCGCGTCGCTGATACCCAGCGATCGGGTTTAGTCGCCCGGGCAGTAGTAGCGTGTGCACAAGCGTCATCCAGTCAGGCCTCCCTATCCCTGCACTTGATGGTGACTGTACGCAGGGCGCTCTCGGGCGCGCCGGTTTTGCTACTCCTCCCGGTCGACTAACCTGCGTACAGCCGCCACCCCCTTCGTTTAGTCGCGAAAAAGTGACGGCTCCATTTCTAAAGGAGCAGTAAATGATCAAGCCGACCCCAAATCCACCCCACGAAACCCCCGACCCCGAAAAGCTCGACGAAGCGGCTCAAAGAGCCCTCGACTACTACCTCAAGCCCAACCACGGCCAACCCGACAAAAAACCTTACACACAACCGGATTACTTCATCGTCGCCCCCGACGCCGACCCCGAAGGCATGCTCGCGCACACCTACGAAACCTTCTGTTCGGTGAGCACGCTGATCCTGGATCTATCGGAAGACCTGGAAGGCGCCCCGCGCAACCTGGCGCTGGCGATTCACCAGATGGGCGAGATGGGCGAGATGGGGGTGTTGTTGCTGGAGAGGATGCTGGATAACGAAGCGAGGGTTCAGCGCTGAAGGCTGCGCAAGTGCAGGCGACTGAATAATATCTAGTAGTTAATGCGCAACCTGTGGGAGCGAGCCTGCTCGCGATGGCGTACTTGAAATCGCCATCGCGAGCAGGCTCGCTCCCACAAGTGGTGCCCCAACAACAATCAAATGGGCGCTCAGGCCGAGGCCGACAACGGATAAAAACTGAAATACTGCCGCAACGCGCTCACCAGCTCCCCGTAGTCCGGTGGTGCCCACAGCAGGCTGAAACCGGCGTCGAAATGCTGCGGGGTCACATCTTCATGACACCACAGGCACCTGGCTTTCAACTTGATGTTTTGCTGTGGCCCTTCGTCGGCGGGGATTTTCAGGTGCAGGTCAAAATCCGCACCGATCATCAACGGCAACGGGCTGATCAGCATCAGCCCATTGTCAGAAACATTGCCCAAAAAGCCGATGGGCCTGTCGTTGATACCGTTGAACACTCTGAGAAAATACGGCAACTGATGCCGTTCGATTCGGCGTTCCTTGTACATGTCTTGTATCGCTTTCTTAGCGGCCACATACCGGGCCTACCGATCACTTCGGAACGAACCCAAACGAGCCCGCTCTCCCCAATACCGGTGCCAGACGCTGTCAATCGTCTTGAGCCTGTTTCTGCCGGTCTCAGGTGCTTCTAGAAAGTAGAGATCTAGCTCTAACTACGACTTGTACAAATATAGCCCAAGGTGGAATGACGACCAGCCTCATGAATTAAATTTCATAAACAAGACAGATAGAAGCGGTGGCCAGGGATGACGCCTGGCCGGGGGGAGGGGTCAAGACGCAGTAGGACGGATCGCCGAGGCGCTACGGGTAGGGTAATGGCCCAGGCTCTGCAGGGTCTCGAGCCGGGCACGGGCGCGGAAAGCGTATTCGCTGTTGGGGTATTGGGTGATGATGAACTGGTAGGTTTGCGCCGCATCGATAAACAGCTTCTGCCGTTCCAGGCACTGGCCGCGCAGCATCGAGACTTCCGGCTGTATATAGCGGCGGGCACGGCTGGCGCGGTCGACCTGGGACAGTTCGAGCATGACCTGCTCGCAATTGCCGCGGTCATAGGCCTTGTAGGCCAGGTTCATGTGATGGTTCATCGACCAACGGGTACAGCCCGTGACGCTCAGGGCCAGGGCAACAAAAAGCACGAATCGCATGGGAGGTTCTCCTGTCTTGAGCTCTGTATCGACCTGGGTGGGAAAATCTGTAGGAGATGCCGAAGGCTCGGGCCGCGTTCGGACGATCTTTTGATCTTTCGCTTGAAACTCAATTGTCTGGGGAAAGATCGCAGCCTCGTTGCACTCGGCAGCTCCTACAGGATGAGTTCACATTGCAAAGGGGGGCACCCTTTCACAAGGCGCAAAAATTTTCAGGAATGTTCATTTCGAAAAACAAACGAAAAAGTAGTGCATATGAACAATGACTACACCCAAAGAGCATAGTAGCCTTCGCTGGCGCTTGAACTTGAGGAGTCTTGCATGTCCGTCCGTCGCACCAAAATCGTCGCTACCCTTGGCCCGGCCAGTAATTCGCCGGAAGTTCTCGAACAGCTGATTCTGGCTGGCCTGGACGTTGCCCGCCTGAATTTCTCCCACGGCACCCCCGACGAGCACAAGGCTCGTGCCAAGCTGGTGCGCGACCTCGCCGCCAAGCACGGCCGCTTCGTGGCCCTGCTGGGTGACCTGCAAGGCCCGAAGATCCGTATCGCCAAATTCGCCAACAAGCGCATCGAGCTGAAGATCGGTGACGCCTTCACCTTCTCCACCAGCCATCCGCTGACCGAAGGCAACCAGCAAGTGGTCGGCATCGACTACCCGGACCTGGTCAAGGACTGCGGCGTCGGCGACGAACTGCTGCTCGACGACGGTCGCGTGGTGATGCGCGTCGAGACCGCCACCGCCACTGAACTGAACTGCGTCGTGACCATCGGTGGCCCGTTGTCGGACCACAAAGGCATCAACCGACGCGGTGGTGGCCTGACCGCACCGGCCCTGACCGAAAAAGACAAAGCCGACATCAAGCTGGCCGCGGAAATGGAAGTCGACTACCTCGCCGTGTCCTTCCCCCGTGACGCCGCCGACATGGAATACGCCCGTCAACTGCGCGACGAAGCCGGCGGTACGGCCTGGCTGGTGGCCAAGATCGAACGCGCCGAAGCCGTGGCCAACGACGAAACCCTTGATGGCCTGATCAAGGCGTCCGACGCCGTGATGGTGGCCCGTGGTGACCTGGGCGTGGAAATTGGCGACGCCGAGCTGGTGGGTATCCAGAAGAAGATCATTCTGCACGCACGCCGCCACAATAAAGCCGTGATTGTCGCGACCCAGATGATGGAGTCGATGATCCAGAACCCGATGCCGACCCGCGCCGAAGTGTCCGACGTAGCCAACGCCGTACTCGACTACACCGACGCCGTGATGCTTTCGGCCGAAAGCGCCGCCGGCCTCTACCCGCTCGAAGCGGTACAGGCCATGGCACGCATCTGCATCGGCGCTGAAAAGCACCCGACCAGCAAGACCTCCAGCCACCGCATCGGCAAGACCTTCGAGCGCTGCGACGAAAGCATCGCCCTGGCGACGATGTACACCGCCAACCACTTCCCGGGCGTGAAGGCGATCATCGCCCTGACCGAAAGTGGCTACACGCCGCTGATCATGTCGCGCATCCGCTCCTCGGTGCCGATCTACGCGTTCTCCCCGCACCGTGAAACCCAGGCCCGCGCATCGATGTTCCGTGGCGTCTACACCGTGCCGTTCGACCCAGCCGCCCTGCAACCGGGCGAAGTCAGCCAGGCGGCGGTGGATGAACTGGTCAAGCGTGGCGTGGTGCAGACCGGCGACTGGGTCATCTTGACCAAAGGCGACAGCTACCACACCATCGGCGGTACCAACGGGATGAAGATCCTGCATGTGGGCGACCCGATGGTCTGAGTGACCGAGCTGAAAAACAAAAGCCCTGCCATGTGAATGGCGGGGCTTTTTGGTTTTTGCCTGCCAGAAATGTGGCGCCTCGGGCGAGCGCAAGCGCTGGGTGAACTGCCAGCCCACTTCTTCAATCACCTTGCGCAACTGTTCCCGGCCTGGAAACGCTCAACCACGGGGCAGGAAAACGTCGGCCAGCAGTTGATTGCGCGGCAAGCCGGCCAGGTACAAGCGCTTGGCAAAGGCCTCGACCCGGTCGGGATGGCCGCAGAGTAAGGCTTGGGTTTGCCGCGAAACAAGCCGCAGTTGCGCCAAGGCGGACGGTGCCTCGACGGCGGTCAGCAGCTCCACGCTGAGGTTTTTATGCTTGGCTGCCAGCGCCGCCAGGGGTTTGGCCAGGTAATGCCCGGTCGCATCATGGGCCACGTGAATAAGGCGAATCGCACCTTGGTGATGCTGACGCAAAGCTTCGCGCAGCAAGCCAAACAACGGCGCCAGGCCAGTGCCGGCCGCGAACAGCCACAGCGGCCTGTCGTGCCAGTCGGGGTCGTAATGCAGGGCACCGCCGCGCAACTCGCCCAGGCGGATCGGATCACTGGCCTTCATCTGCCGGGCGGCATCAATGAATTGGCCGGGCTCGCGGCAATCGAGGTGGAACTCCAGGAAACGGTCCTCCTCCGGCAGGCTCGCCAGGGAATAGGGCCGGGCCACGTCGCCGGCCCACAGCACCAGGTGCTGCCCGGCCTGATACCGCAGCGACCGCTCGGGGGTGATGCGCAGGCGCAGCACCTCGCCACCGAGCCAATCCACCGCCGCCACATGAGCGGCCTGGCCGTCGCGTTGCGGGTCGAAGGTGTGGATCTGCACATCCTCGACCACCTGGCATTGGCAGGCCAGCCGCCAACCCTGGTCGCGTTGCACTGGGTTCAAGGCATCGGGACGACTGTCGCGCACATCGCCGCCCACACACTGCACCAGGCAGGCGTGGCAGCTACCGGCGCGACAACTGTAGGGCACCGCCACACCGGCACCGTTCAACGCGTCCAGCAGATTACTGCCCGCCGCCACCGTCCATTGCCGACCGGCGACTGTCAGTTCAGGCATCGACGCTCTCCCAGGCGGCGGCGCAACGGTTGCGGCCGTCTCGCTTGGCACGGTACAGGGCCTGGTCGGCACGCTGCAACGCGTTGTCCAGGTCGTCGCCCATTTCCAGCATCGTCAAGCCCGCCGACAAGCTGAGGGTGCCGACCTGCAGGCCGATCAGCTCGACTTCGGTGAACGCCAGCCGCAGCCGCTCGCAGCAGGCCGTCAGGCGCTGGGGATCGCAGGCGGGCAGCAGCATGACGAATTCCTCGCCGCCATAACGGGCCAATACATCGCCCTCGCGCAGGCACGCCGTGGCGACCGCGGCAAATGCCTGCAGCACCTGATCACCAGCAGCGTGGCCGTGCAGGTCGTTGATGCGTTTGAAATGGTCGAGGTCGATCAGGGCCAGGCCATGGGCGATGCCGGGCCTGAGGGTGTTGAGTTCACGCGAAGCGAGGCGCAGGAAGTGCCGGCGATTGAACAACCCGGTCAGCTCATCGGTGGCCACCAGGTCTTCGAGCTGGCGCATCATCCCGCGCAAGGTTTCCTGGTGCGCCTGCAAGGCAAACCGCCGCTGGCGCATGCGCTGACGTGATATCTGGACGTAGCGGGCGTAAAACACCAGCCACACCAGCACGAGAAACAGCACGGCCACCTGCAATCCAGCCAGGGTGGGATCGGGAAGCCTGAAGAAGTAGCCGTCCCACAGGGTAATAGCGGTGAAGCTGATGAACACCAGCGCCGCGCAGCGCACGAAGGCCCGGCGTGACAGGTGAAACAGCCCGAACAGCAGGATCAATACGTAAAACACCAGGAACACGCCCCGAGCCTGGTCCAGGTGCGCCATCATCCAGGTCTGCCAACCCAGGCCGATCAACACCTGCGCTTCGGTGAGGCTCGGGTCGGCGAAGCGCAGGTTACGGTCGGTGATAAACAGCGCGAACAGGCCGGCCTGGCACAGCACCACCAACACGCTGCCGATGATGACATCGCGCAACGAATCGAGGTAATGACCACTGAAAAATGCCAGCCACAACAAAACCAGTGCCAGCGCGTACGTCGCGGCCGCCAAAGCGAAGCGTTTCAGCAAAAGACGTTGAATGGCGTTATGGGTCAATCGTTGACTCACCATGGGAAAGGAAACTGACAGGAGGCGTCCTACGCTACAGGCCAGACGCCACTTTAGTGGCGTGTAGGACAAATGACCATTCAATTCTGGAGCAGAAAAATGGCGTCAAAGCAATGGCCCAGATTGACGCAGTTGTTTGATGCCTTACACATGGCCTGTACACCGCCCTGCTGGGCTGTGAAAGCAAAGCTTGCTCGCGATGCAGACGCCTCGATTTCCTGGGAGAGCGCGTTATTTTCATCGCGGGCAAACCGTGCGCCCACAAGCTCACATCGCTATCGCGAGCAAGCTCGCTCCCACAGGGGGTCGGCCTGCGATATACTGCCGCGCCTTTTTAGCGTCGCGCCAGCATGCCCGGCGTGCCTTATAGAGGTGCCGCCCGTCGACCGATGCACCCAAGCGGCCGGCACCTTATTGAATGTTCCCGTCTTTAGAGAGGAGCGCGACTCATGACCGTGATCAAGCAAAATGACCTGATACAGAGCGTTGCCGACGCTTTGCAGTTCATTTCCTACTACCACCCCGTGGATTTCATCCAGGCGATGCACGAAGCCTACCTGCGCGAAGAATCGCCGGCGGCCCGTGACTCCATGGCGCAGATCCTGATCAACTCGCGCATGTGCGCCACCGGCCATCGGCCGATCTGCCAGGACACCGGCATCGTGACCGTGTTCGTGCGCGTGGGCATGGACGTGCGTTGGGATGGCGCGACCATGGGCCTGGACGACATGATCAACGAGGGCGTGCGTCGCGCCTACAACCTGCCGGAAAACGTCCTGCGTGCCTCCATCCTCGCCGACCCGGCAGGCGCACGTAAAAACACCAAGGACAACACCCCGGCGGTCATCCACTACTCCATCGTCCCGGGCAACACCGTGGAAGTGGACGTGGCGGCCAAGGGCGGCGGCTCCGAGAACAAGTCGAAGATGGCCATGCTCAACCCGTCCGACTCCATCGTTGACTGGGTGCTGAAAACCGTTCCGACCATGGGTGCCGGCTGGTGCCCACCGGGCATGCTCGGCATCGGCATCGGTGGCACCGCCGAGAAAGCCGCGGTCATGGCCAAGGAAGTGTTGATGGAATCCATCGACATCCACGAGCTCAAGGCCCGCGGCCCGCAGAACCGTATCGAAGAGATGCGCCTGGAGCTGTTCGAGAAGGTCAACCAACTGGGCATCGGCGCCCAGGGCCTGGGTGGCCTGACCACCGTGCTCGACGTGAAGATCATGGACTACCCGACCCACGCCGCCTCCCTGCCGGTCTGCATGATCCCCAACTGCGCCGCCACCCGTCACGCCCACTTCGTGCTCGACGGCAGCGGTCCGGCGTCGCTGGAAGCGCCGCCGTTGGACGCCTACCCGGAAATCGTCTGGGAAGCCGGCCCATCGGCCCGTCGCGTCAACCTCGACACCCTGACCCCGGAAGACGTGCAGAGCTGGAAACCGGGTGAAACCGTGCTGCTCAACGGCAAGATGCTCACCGGTCGTGATGCGGCGCACAAGCGCATGGTGGAAATGCTGAACAAGGGTGAAACCTTGCCAGTGGACCTCAAGGGCCGCTTCATCTACTACGTCGGCCCAGTCGACCCGGTAGGCGACGAAGTCGTCGGCCCAGCCGGCCCGACCACCGCCACGCGGATGGACAAGTTCACCCGCCAGATCCTCGAGCAAACCGGCCTGTTGGGCATGATCGGCAAATCCGAGCGCGGCCCGACCGCTATCGAAGCGATCAAGGACAACAAGGCGGTCTACCTGATGGCCGTCGGCGGCGCCGCTTACCTGGTGGCCCAGGCGATCAAGAAATCCAAGGTCCTGGCGTTCGCCGAACTGGGGATGGAAGCGATCTACGAGTTCGAGGTCAAGGACATGCCGGTGACCGTTGCGGTCGATAGCCAAGGCGAGTCGGTGCACATCACAGGTCCCGCCATCTGGCAGAAGAAGATCAGTGACAGCCTGGCGGTCGAAGTGCAGTAACAGGCATTTTGGCGCGGTAAAAAAGGCCGGTGGGCGACAAGCTCACTGGCCTTTTTTTATACAGTGATGCCACAGCCAAACCTGTGGGAGCAGGCTCGCTCCCACAGGATCTGCGGCAGGCTCGAAGTACATGATGGCTTGACGCAACCGCCATGCTATCGTGCCCGCCCGACTTTCCACTGGTTTACGCCAGCATGCTGCCGACTTCCCGTACCTTGCGTCTGTCGTTGTACACCCTGCTGATCCTCACCGGCGCCGCGGTTGCCGCCACCCTCGCCGTGCGCCATGCCGAACGTGCGGCGCTGGAAGAAGAGGCCAGCCGTGCCAACCAGCAATTGGCGCTGTATGCCACTTCGCTGCACACCCTGATCGAACGCTACCGCGCCCTGCCTGCCGTGCTGGCGCTGGACCCGCAATTGCGCTCGGCCCTCAAGGGGCCGGTCAGCGCGGCGCAGCAGGATGCGTTGAACCGCAAGCTGGAACAGATCAATGGCGCCGCCCAGTCATCCACCTTGGAATTGCTCGACCACACAGGCTTGGCCGTCGCGGCCAGCAACTGGCGCCTGCCCAGCAGCTATGTCGGGCACAACTATGGCTTTCGGCCCTATTTCCTCCAGACCCGCACCCAGGGCACCGGACGTTTTTATGCGGTGGGCGTGACCAGCGGCATCCCGGGGTATTTTCTCTCCAGCGCCGTAACCGATGACAACGGCGAGTTCCTCGGCGCGATGGTGGTAAAGCTGGAGTTTCCGGAGCTGGAGCGCGAATGGCGCCAGGGCAACGACACCCTGCTGGTCAGCGATGCCCGGGGCATCATCTTCATCGCCAACCGCCCGGGTTGGCGTTATCGCCACTTGCAGCCGCTGAGCGACAGCGACCGTGCCGAACTCAAGGCCACCCGTCAATACGACAAACAACCGTTGCAACCGCTGACCTATGAGCCCCGGCGACGCTTTGACGACAATAGCCATCTGGCCCGGGTCGAGACGCCTGATGGCTCGGCGGACTACTTGTGGGAGTCCTTGCCACTGACCGCCGAAGGCTGGACGCTGCACTTGCTGCGTCGGCCGCAGATCGCCTTCGAAGACCGTCGCAACGCTGGGTTCGCGGCCGCCGGGTCGTGGCTGGCGCTGGTGTTCCTGTTGCTGTTTCTCAACCAGCGCTGGCGCCTGGCAAAGTTGCGCCAGCGCAGTCGCGAAGAGCTTGAACGGTTGGTCGAAGAACGTACCCGGGACCTGCACACAGCCCAGGACGGGCTGGTGCAATCGGCCAAGCTGGCGGCTCTGGGGCAGATGTCGGCGGCCCTGGCCCATGAAATCAACCAGCCCTTGACCGCCCAGCGTATGCAATTGGCGACTCTACGCTTGCTGCTCGATCACGGTCGGGTCGATGACGCCTACAAGGCCCTCAAGCCGCTGGACGACATGCTGACCCGCATGGCCGCCCTCACCGGTCACCTGAAGACGTTTGCCCGCAAAAGCCCCAGCGGCCTGCGCGAACGTCTGGACTTGGCGGCGGTGGTGGACCAGGCGCTGCAACTGCTGGACACGCGCCTGCGCGACGAGCAGATCAGTACCGTGCTGCACCTGACGCGACCGGCATGGGTGCGCGGCGATGCGATTCGACTCGAACAGGTGTTGATCAACCTGCTGCGCAACGCTCTCGACGCCACGGCCGACACCCCCATCAAGCGCCTGGAAGTGCGCCTGGAGGCCGATGATCAATTGTGGCGCCTGACCATCAGCGACAGCGGCACCGGGATCGCCGAGGAGCATCTGGCCCAGGTGTTCGATCCGTTTTTCACCACCAAGGCGGTAGGCGACGGCCTGGGCCTGGGGCTGGCGGTTTCGTTCGCCATCATCCATGAATCCGGTGGACGGCTGACGGCGGACAACCATGAGCACGGCGCGGTATTCTGCGTGACCTTGCCCATCGATCAGGAGGCGCAACTGCATGCTTGATTCAGTCATGGTCGTGGATGACGAAGGCAGCATTCGCAGTGCCGTCGAGCAGTGGCTGAGCCTGTCGGGGTTCCAGGTGCAGTTGTTCAGCCGCGCCGACGAATGTCTGGCCCGATTGCCGGAGCATTTCCCCGGGGTGATCCTCAGCGATGTGCGCATGCCCGGCCTCAGCGGCCTGGATCTGCTGGCCGAAGTGCGCCGCCGCGATCCCGACCTGCCGGTGATTCTATTGACCGGCCACGGCGACGTACCGATGGCCGTGGAAGCCATGCGCGACGGCGCCTACGATTTCCTGGAGAAACCCTTCAGCCCCGAGGCCCTGCTCGGCAGCCTGCGCCGGGCTTTGGACAAGCGCACCCTGGTCCTGGAAAACCGTCGTCTGCATGAACAGGCCGACGCCCGCGCCCGCCTCGATGGCACGCTGCTGGGGGTTTCCCGCGCGCTGCAAAACCTGCGGCGCCAGGTGCTGGACTTGGCGGCACTGCCGGTCAACGTGTTGATCCGCGGCGAAACCGGCAGCGGCAAGGAACTGGTCGCCCGTTGCCTGCATGACTTCGGCCCGAGGGCGAGCAAGCCCTTCGTCGCGTTGAACTGCGCGGCTATTCCCGAACCGCTGTTCGAGGCGGAACTGTTCGGCCATGAAAGCGGCGCCTTCACCGGCGCCCAGGGCAAGCGCATCGGCAAGCTCGAATACGCCGACGGCGGCACGCTGTTTCTCGACGAAATCGAGAGCATGCCCCTGGCCCAACAGGCCAAGTTGCTGCGGGTGTTGCAGGAACAGAAGCTCGAACGCCTGGGGTCCAACCAGAGCATCCATGTGGACTTGCGCATCATCGCCGCCACCAAGCCCGACCTGCTGGACGAAGCCCGGGCCGGGCGTTTTCGCGAAGACCTGGCCTATCGCCTGAACATCGCCGAGCTGCGCCTGCCGCCGCTGCGTGAACGGCGCGAGGACATTCCCTTGCTGTTCGAACACTTCACCCACAGCGCCGCCGAACGCCTGGGCCGCCCCGCCGCGCCCCTGAGCAGCCCGCAGTTGAGCCACCTACTTAGCCACGACTGGCCGGGCAACGTGCGAGAACTGGCCAACGTCGCCGAACGCCAGGTGTTGGGGCTCGATCAACTGCCCGTCCTGGAGACGGAGCCTGGCCAGTCCCTCGCGGCCCAGCAGGAAGCCTTCGAAGCCCAATGCCTGCGCGCCGCCCTGACCCGGCACAAAGGCGATGTGAAAGCCGTGCTCGAAGAACTGCAACTGCCGCGCCGCACCTTCAATGAAAAGATGCAACGCCATGGGTTGAGTCGGGAAATGTTCTTGCGGGGCAACTGATGAGGCTGTCGCGACACGACTCGCGATCGTCCCGAGGCCTGAGGTTAACCCGACAGCAAACTGGCAATCAGCCGCTTCCTGCCCGCCCCATCCAGCGCACGGTAGCCATCCAATAGCAATTCTTCGTCCGGCGCCAAGGCTGGCGCGGTTTGCACACGCTGGCCCGTCAGGATGTATTGGACGTCCACCCCGATCGCCACCAGTTTCGCCACCAGATCGGCCGGGCACTTCTGCCGCCCCGAGACCACTTCTTTCAAGCGTTGCGGGCTCGATTCCCCCGCCGCGCGAGACGCGGCCGCCAGCGAAACACCACAGCGGTCAATTTCTTCGCGCAAACGAACGTGTATATATTCCACCAACACTATTGACACGGTGTATATACTCCACCAAAATCCCCGACATAAAAAACGTCCATCATCGCCTCATCAGAATCGGCACCACGGCCGCGCCAAGACTGCGCGCACTCGGAATCCCATCCATTTCGCAGTAGTCAGCAAGCAGGGGGCATTGAAACATTAATTTACTCCGGAAATTTCCCACAGGAAATAGCGAAGGATTTGAAGCAACAAAGAAGTACTACGTGGGTCTCGCGTGGCGTTATCGAAGCGCCGGTGTTTTCGTGGCATGACCGTAGGTTTTGGTCGAAACAGGCCCCCTGTACTCAGGGTATTGAAACGTTGATCGTCCATCTTCCTTTGTTTGAGGTTTGAAATGCATTTGTATCAAGCGCTTACCCATCGCTGGGCTGTCCTGGGCAAACTGGCCTTCATGACACTCGCCATCAGCCTGGCGCTTCCAGCGACCGCCAACATGGTCGTGTACCCGATGAGCAGCACCATCGGCGCCGAGCAGGATGGCATTGGCCAGATCCAACTGCATTCCAAGTCCGACAAGGTGCAGTACATCAAGGTCAACGTGACCCAGATCCAGCGCCCCGGCACGCCGGACGAACATGAAAGCCCGCTGTCGCCCGCCGATGCCCTGGGCATTGTCGTATCGCCACAACGCACGGTGCTGGCGCCTGGCGCGAGCCGCACCATACGGATCATCGCCCAGGCAATACCCAGCGAAGAGACCGTCTATCGGGTCTATTTCGAGCCGGTCGCGGCACCGGGTCTGGCGGAGGAAGACGATTCAGGGCCAGACGGGGTAAAACCCAGGATCGGCGTCAACCTGATTTGGGGTGCCTTGGTACGTCTGTTGCCCGACGAGCGTCGCACCAGCCTCAAGCTGCAACCCAAGGGCAACGAACTGCGCAACGACGGCACACTGCGCGTCGGTGTGCTGCAGGTCGGTCGATGTGCCGACGTCCAGGGCGAGAAAGACTGCATCTGGAACGACGTCAACCGCAGCCTTTACCCCGGCAGCACGCTGCCTGTCTCGACACCCGGCGCCAATGGCAATGTGCTCGTGCGTTTCGTGACCAGCGACGATAAGCGTCCACGCACCCTCACTGTAACGCCGGAAAGCTAATCCCCCACTGTTGACCCAGGCCACGTGCTCGCGCACGGGGTCAGGCCCCCGTTCACCCATAGCAAAAGAGGAAAACCCATGAAACTGATGAAGTTCGCACCCTTGGCCCTGCTCGCCCTGACCTCGCTGCCCGCCATGGCAGTAGACAAGAGCATCATGGTCTTTGCCGATGTCGACCCGACGCTGGAAATCCTCCAGTCCGATGGCAGCCCGCTGCCACCGTCCATGGAAATGGCGTATCTGCCGGGTGCTGGCCTGCGGCCAACCAGCCTGAGTACGCGGATCTACAGCAATGACACAAACAAAGACATGACCTTGCGACTGATCACCAGTCCAGTCCTGGCCAACATGACCAACCCCGCCGCCGCGGCCGTTCCCCTGAGCGTGAACTACGGCGGTCGGGCGCTCAATACCACCGGTGTCACGTTACCCGCCGCCGACCTGTTCCCAGGTGGCGACCCTACCAGCGGCTCGATCGAGCAAATGCTGGAAATCCGCCAGAGCACTGCTGGCGTAATCGCCAACGCCGGTCGCTACGAAGGCATGGTCAGCCTGGTATTGACCCAGCAGCCTTAAGTATCGCCGGTTCGTCCCCAGAAGGGAGGTGCGGCGCCGCCGTACTTCCCTTTTCCTCCGTCAAGGCTCTGTATGAAACGCCACTTCACCGTACTCTCCATCACCCTGTCCTGGGCGCTGGCCGATGCCGTATCGGTCGCATCCACCGATCTGCCCCAGGTGCCGGCCGGTTTCGAAGCCCTGGTTGAAGGTCAGGTGGAACAACTTGAACTCCACCTGCTCAATCGCATCCTGGGCCTGCATCCTGTGATGGTGCGCCCCGGCCGTATCGAATTCCAACAACCCGAGCGAATCGCGGCGCTGCTGATCGAGGCCGGTGCCTCGGCCTCCGCCCAGGACCTGCAATCGTTGCTGTCTGAACCGTTGCCAAGCAACAGCCAGTTGGCCTGCTCCTATGGCCTGGCCAGCGAAGCGAGTTGCGGTTACCTGGAAACCGACGCGGTGGCGGTAATTCTCGACGCGGCCGGCGCGCGCCTGCAGATCCTCATGCGCAAGGACTGGCTGCCGGCCAACGATGCGGCGGCGCTGCGCTTGCATACACCCACCGAGGCCCAGAACGCCCTGGTCCATCGGCAAAACATCAACATCGCCCAGGCCGACAGCTACCGCGCCTTGGGTACCAGCGGCCTCGGTGCACTGGGCCTGGGCGAAACCAGCCACCTGGGCTTCACCTGGAACTACCAGGCCTACCAGAACAAGCGCAGCAGCGAAAGCAACCTGGAGTTCAACAACATCTACTACCGGCAGGACTTCGATCGTGAACACTACGCCCAGGCCGGGCGCATGGACATGAGCAACCTGTCCAGCGCCGAAGGCGGCAATTTCAGCTTCAGCCTGTTGCCCCTGGGCCGGATCGATGGCGCCCGTGTCGGTACCACCCTGGCTTACCTCAACCGCGACGTCGTTGGGCAAGGCACGCCGATTTCCCTGATCCTGACCCAGCGCTCGCGCGTCGATGCGTTCCGTGGCGAAGAACTGCTGTCCACCTCCTACCTGGACGCCGGCGTGCAGAACGTCGACACCCGGACCTTCCCCAACGGCAGCTATCCGGTGACCCTGCGGGTCATCGAAAACGGCCAGGTGACCCGCACCGAAACCGTGCCCTTCAGCCGCACCGACGGCAACGGCCTTGGGGACGACACTGTGCAATGGTTCTTGCAAGGCGGGCGCACGGCGGAACATTCGTTGTATGAGCAGGCCCCCTCCGCCGTAGCCCAGACCGGCCTGCGCATTCCGTTGCGTGATGACCTGGCGTTCACCAGCGCCATCACTTCGCTGGACTCGGCGTTCTACAACGAGAGCCGCCTGGATTGGGCCGGCACGCTGGGCGCCAGCAACTGGTCGTTATCGGGCGCCGTCCTGGCCGGCAACGATGGCGCGAGCGGTAATAGCCAGCAAATGACCTTCACCCACGGGATCTCCTGGAACCTGTATCGCTACTCGCTGCGCAGCCCGTCCTGCGAACACAACACCCGCGCCTACCAGCAGAGCGGCTGCAACGAAACCTTGATGGCCAGCGCTTCCCTGCCGCTGGCTGGCGGCACCCTCAGTGCCGGCTACACCTACAATCGCTATGCTCAGGTGAATCCGTTCTCCTACTGGAACGACTCTCCCGACGAAGACGACCCGACCCGCGACCTGACGACTTCCACCTGGGCCCGGACCCTGCAATTGGGCTTCTCCCGCAGCCATGTCCTGGGGCCGTTCCATCTCATTCATCGGGTAGGCGCCTTCCGCAATGCAAGCGGCAACCGCGACACCGACCATGGCGTGTACCTGAGCCTGAACCTGTCCCACAACGAGCGCTCGAATACCGGCGGCTATCGCCAAAGCAACATCGGCGTGGACATGCGTCGCGAACAGAATGCCCGTGACAGCCTGCGCACCGGCCTGGGCCACACCCGCGCCTGGGACAACGAACAGGGCAGGAATGAAGTGAACACCGGGGTCGGCTACGATGACCTGGGACGCTGGGACGCGGAAGTCGGCGGGCGGATCGAACGTAACTGGGGCGAAACCAGCCTGACGGTGGCCCAGCGCGGCGGGGACCAGCAAGACTCGCGGCCAAGCCTGAGCGGCAATCACTCCTCCTCTCTGGCGCTGGGGCGCGAAGGTTTCTTCTGGGGCCAAGGCCAAGGCGGTACAGGGCCAGGGGCCGCGGTGGGCATCGTCGCGGCACCAGTGGAAAACGCCACCGGGGCGGCCGCCAAGATCAGTGGCGGCTACGGCGCCCAGACCAGCATCGGCTTTGGTGAAAAGCGCCTGATTCCGGTCAACGGCTTCGAAGCCACCCAAACCCGCATCAGCGACGCCGATGCCTCGCGCCAGAACCTCAGTTCAGTGAACGTCGGCAACGGCAGCCGCGAGTGGTTCCTGCAACCGGGCAAGCTGGCCGTGCAACGGATCGAGTCCAGCGTCAGCTACACCTACGTCGGGCGCCTGGTGAATGCCCAGGGTGAACCGCTGGCACAGGCGGCGATCCTTAATGCGGCGATGCTCGAGACCGGCGAGGACGGCAGCTTCGTTGTCGACCTCAATCATCATCCCGAACCTTTGTTCGCCCTGGACCTCAACGGCGTGCACGCCTGCGCGATACAAACCCGGGCCGCCCACAGCAGCCTGCGGCGGGTTGGCACGCTCACCTGCCAGAGCACCACTATGGACGCATTGCCGAAAGAGCTGCACGACCCCGGTCGCCTGGAACGCTGGACTGCCCGTCGCAATGCCGCGTTATCGCCAGACAAGAGAAACCAACCATGAACCTGTCTTCATACCTCCATCGCCGGATACGCCAGGTATGCACCTTGCTCTGCAGTGCGGTTGCACTCGTGACGCTGCCTGCCCCAGCCCAGAATAACGTTGACCCGAGCGATTATTATCAGCGTGAAGAGTTGAGCTTTGACCGTGCCGCGCCCGCCAGCGACCATTACTTATGGACACGCAAGATGCACGGCTATAGCGACACCAACTTCAACTACCGTCAGATGCTCTTTGTCTGCCTCTCGTCCAGCGATCCGAAAAACGGGGCCTGCCCGACCTCAAACTCGGGGAATGCAGGCATCAGTTCCATATCACTTCGGTTCACCGAACGACGCAGTCGCCTTTCTCAGGTGCTGGTTGTTCGAGGATACATGGAGCGGTACTTCACAAACTCGGGATGCTTCACCACCGGATGGGGAACCCGCCAGCACCACCTGACCAGCAACAACCATCAGGTGTGCGGAGACCAGATCAGCCCTCGGGGCAGTGCCTCCACCATCTGGATACCGCAATCGGAACTGGCCAGACTGCCATCGGGAGGAGTCTGGACCGCACAGCTGATACTCAAACTGAAAACATACGCCAGCCAACCTATCGGGGCAGCCAACACCTACACCGTGGACTTCAAGCTGGACGTCACCGACCACAACAACATGCAGATCTACCTGCCCGCCTACGGTGTCAGTACTCCACTGGTGGACCTGAACCTGCGCACACGCCCCTTGAGCAACGGCCCGGGTGGCATCGTCTCCGGCCAAACCGTCGTCGACGCCTGTCTCTACGATGGCTACAACGCCAACAGCCAGCGCTACGAAATCCGCGTCACCGGCACCAACCCCGTACCGGGCATGGATGGGCGCTTCTTCGTCCACCATGCCTCCGGCGGCATCGGCGAGCGCAACCGCATCGAGTACAAGGTCCGCACCCGCACCGCCAACCTGGGGGAGACCCAGCACGTGTCCGGGCAACCGGTGAGTTTTACCGGCATCAACAACGCCGACATCCGCGCCGTGCGCCTGCCCAACGTGCCCTTCCCGGTGGTGTGCACGCCCTGGCCGATCACCTTGCAGACCCCGGCCTTCAACCAGATCGACAAAAACACCGGGCAGTACCGGGGCGAGTTGAAGCTGGAGTTCACGCCCTCGACGTCTTCGCCCTGAGGCTTTGTAGCGCCTGAACCGGCGCCATCGCGAGCAGCTCCCACAATGGTTCGTACATACAGGTCCAAATGTGGGAGCGAGCCTGCTCGCGATGAGGCCCGCACAGACATCGAACTTCCCACTGCATAAGCGGATTCCCGCCCACTTCACCAGCCACAATGAGCGGATTTTTGCCTACGCGACACCACCAACCCCTCTAAACCGGCCTTCTAGCACCTGGCACAGCTCCTGCTATAGCCCTGTCAGGCTGCGTTCCCACGCGCTCCACAAAAACAATTAAACGAAGGATCCTTCAATGGACAACTCCAACGCCCTGCCCATTGGGTCGGCTGCCGTGCCCGCCCGTGAAAGAACCACCGCCAGCCGGATCAAATCGATCTTCAGCGGCTCGGTCGGCAACATGGTCGAGTGGTATGACTGGTACGTCTACGCCGCGTTCTCGTTGTACTTCGCCAAAGTATTTTTCCCGGCCGGGTCATCCACGGCACAACTGATGAAAACCGCCGCGATCTTCGCCGTGGGCTTTTTGATGCGCCCGATCGGTGGCTGGCTGATGGGCCTGTACGCTGACCGTGCTGGCCGCAAGGCGGCACTGATGGCCTCGGTGTACCTGATGTGCTTCGGTTCACTGATCATCGCCCTGAGCCCCAGCTACGAAACCATCGGCGTCGGCGCGCCGATCCTGCTGGTGGTGGCCCGCTTGCTCCAGGGCCTGTCGGTGGGCGGCGAATACGGCACCTCGGCAACCTACTTGAGCGAAATGGCTACAAAGGAACGTCGCGGTTTCTTCTCCAGCTTTCAATACGTGACCCTGATCTCCGGCCAACTCATCGCTTTGGGCGTGTTGATCGTGCTGCAACGGTTTCTCACCACCGAAGAGCTGTACGCCTGGGGCTGGCGCATCCCGTTTGCCATCGGCGCGCTGTGTGCGATCGTGGCGCTGTACCTGCGTCGCGGCATGGAAGAAACCGAGTCGTTCACCAAGAAGGAAAAAGCCAAGGAAAGCGCGATGCGCACCTTGATGCGCCACCCCAAGGAACTGTTGACCGTGGTCGGCCTGACCATGGGCGGCACCCTGGCGTTCTACACCTACACCACCTACATGCAGAAATACCTGGTGAACACCGTCGGCATGAGCATCTCCGACTCCACCACTATTTCCGCCGCCACACTGTTCCTGTTCATGTGCCTGCAACCGGTGATCGGCGGGCTTTCGGACAAGATCGGGCGCCGGCCGATCCTGATCGCCTTCGGCATCCTGGGCACGCTGTGCACCGTGCCGATCCTCACTGCCCTGCACTCCATCCAGACCTGGTGGGGCGCGTTCTTCCTGATCATGGCCGCGCTGATCATCGTCAGCGGCTACACCTCGATCAACGCCGTGGTGAAAGCCGAGTTGTTCCCCACCGAAATCCGCGCCCTGGGCGTCGGCCTGCCCTATGCGCTGACCGTATCGATCTTCGGCGGCACCGCTGAATACATCGCCCTGTGGTTCAAGAGCATCGGTATGGAAACCGGCTACTACTGGTACGTGACGGCCTGCATCGCCGTGTCGCTGCTGGTGTACATCACCATGAAAGACACCCGCAAGCACTCGCGGATTGTCACCGACTGATATCCCAGTCGGACAAATAAAAGGGGCGGACCTGAACAGGTTCGCCCCTTTTTCGTTTCCTTGTCCCTAAAGAATTATCCGACATTAATCGCTGGTTAATGCCTGCCCTCCACTCCCACTCTCAACCAAACGCAATCCGGTGCCTGGGTGATGAGACTTTTCGCCTGCCCTGTGACGATCGCAAACACATCTATTTAGTCGATTCATTTAAGCGTTTTTTTGCACTTTTTAATCAAATTAACAAGCGTAATATGAATTCCACACCCAAGGCACTTAACGCCAACCACTCTGGAGCACGACCATGAAAACCAAACTGATCCTTGCCCTGACCTTGTCCGTACTGGCTGCCAACACCTTCGCCGCCGATGGCTTCGACCGCACCAGTTCGGCCATTGCCGCTGACGGTTACGACCGCACAACCACTGCCACTGTTGCTGCTGATGGTTTCGACCGCACTAACGGCGCCACCGTCGCCGAAGATGGTTTCGATCGCACTGGCGGCGCCACCGTTGCTGAAGATGGCTTCGATCGCACTAACACTGCTGCCATCAGCTAATCCGAGAACGACACCCTCACAGCCCGGCTTCGGCCGGGCTTAGTTATTGATGGGAGATGGAAAAAGGAAGACCACCGCTGGTTTTGTTATCGCCACTCACCACATTGCGGGCTTGCTCGCGAAGACAGTGTGTCAGTCGACATCTATGTGTCTGAACCTGCCCATTCGCGAGCAAGCCCACTCCCAGAGGGTCCCTGGGTACTGACAAAAACAGTGGGGCCCTGCACTATCTTCACTCCCTTGAAACTCCACCGCAGGACCTTCTTCAGCCATGCCCGATGACATCCATTTCTACGAACCCGCCAACGGCCACGGCCTGCCCCACGACCCGTTCAACGCCATTGTTGGCCCGCGCCCCATTGGCTGGATTTCGTCCCAGGATGCCGAAGGCCACCTGAACCTGGCACCCTACAGTTTCTTCAACGCCTTCAACTACATTCCGCCGATCATCGGATTCTCCAGCGTCGGGCGCAAAGACAGCCTGAACAACATCGAACAGACCGGCGAATTCGCCTGGAACCTGGCCACGCGCCCCCTGGCCGAGCAGATGAACCAGAGCTGCGCGATGGCCGCGCCAGAGGTCAATGAGTTCGAACTGGCGGGTTTGACGACGGCGTCGTCACGGGTAATCCAAGTTCCGCGCGTCGCCGAAAGCCCGGTGTCCTTCGAATGCAAGGTCACGCAGATCATTCAACTGCAGCGCGCGGATAAAGGGCTGGTACCGAGCTGGCTGATTCTCGGCGAAGTGGTCGCCGTGCATATCGCCAAGTGGCTGCTCAAGGATGGGGTATACGACACCGCCGCCGCCGAGCCGATCTTGCGCGGTGGCGGGCCGGCGGACTATTTCCAGTTGGGGCCTGAGGCGTTGTTCAAGATGCATCGCCCTCGATAGAGGCTTGCACGGTGGGAGCAAGCCTTGCTCCCACAGCGTTAATCTCGTGAGCTCCAGAGCAACCCGCCCTCGTCGTCGACACCCTTGAGGTGGGTCAGTTGCAGGGCTGCCGCTTCATCGGCTTTGACAGCGGTCTCGAAGGCCTGGTCTTCAAGGATCTTGTTGAAGCGCGGCGCACCTGAGCCGCCGATGGCCTTGGTGGCAATGGCGGCATGGTAACCGCCGCCTTCCTTGGGAACGACAGCGGAAACAGCTTCAAAGGTTTCAAAGGCTTTACGTGCCATGTCTTGTGCATCCTGGCGGTGGAAAATGACGCTCATTAAACCTTCATCCAGCCAGTTTGTGTACCTGCGCCCGACACCCTTCGGTCGCGTCGGCAGCAGAAACTTCCCTGAAGGTGTGGAAATCCAGGCTGCTGACCACCAGGTCCTGCACCAGCTCGGCGAAAATCGCCATGGCCGGTGAATTGAAGTAGGCGTCCATCGATGGCTGATTGACCCAGAGCCCGGACACCAGCCACAAATCAGCGTCGCATTGCGATTGCTGCAAAGCAAAGTGCAAGCAACCGGGGGCCTGGCGCGAGGGCGCGATCAGCGTACTCAGGCGCGCCCCCAGTTGCCTGGAGCAACCGCCGCGGGCACGGACGAAAGCCATGTGGCTGACGGGGATCTGTGTCGTCATGTTCAACCCTCCCAGGTCATCCGTTGTGCAGCCGGGGACAGGCTGCGACAGGATCAAAGGTTAAGCGCCACGACGCCAGCTTCGTTAGTCAATTCCTGCCGACCCATTGCACAATCCTGCACATCGGCGCCATAGAATTCGCCATCGCACCGATTGAAACCCGGGAAGTTGAAACAAAAGGTTTCAAGCAAGTTTCGGCAACGTTGCACCGTCATAGCCCCTTGCGCCGTGCAGGATCAGGCAAGCTTTCAACAGGATGTTGCTATCGCTGCGCCTTGCACAAACATAAGCTTTGGTTCATCGCTCCCTATCGCCTGAGGATCCCGGCATGTCGCCACTTGACCACGCCCATGTCCCGCTGGACACGCACTTGGAACAACAGCGCGCCGAATTGGCGTCGATCATCGACCGCAACACCAGCGAAGACGGCAGCTACGCCACGGCCATCGGCTCGCTGAACCTGTCGCGCCACAGCAAGTCTCAAAAGTTCGCCCCGGTGCTGGCCCAACCGGCGCTGTGCATCATGGCCCAGGGCAGCAAACAGGTGCGCCTGGCGGATGAGTACTTCAACTACGACCCGCTCCATTACCTGGTGGTCTCGGTGTCGATGCCGTTGAGTGGCTGCATCGCTGACGTTTCGCCGCAAGAGCCGATCCTCGCCCTGCGCCTGGACATCGACCCGGCGGAAATCACCGCACTGATCGCCGACGCCGGCCCCCTGAGTGTTCCGACCCAACCCGCCGGACGGGGGCTGTATGTCGAACGCCTGGACACGCCGACGCTCGACGCCGTGCTGCGCCTGGCGCGCTTGCTGGACAGCCCGAAAGACATCGCCATGCTTGCGCCCCTGGTGCGCCGGGAGATTCTGTACCGCCTGCTGCGCAGTCCCCAGGGTTATCGGCTGTACGAAATCGCCATCGCCAACAGTCAGAGCCATCGCATCAGCCAGGCGATCAAATGGCTCAACGGCCATTTCGAACAGCCGCTGCGCATCGATGACCTGGCCCGGGAGGTGAACCTCAGTGTCTCGACCCTGCATCACCGCTTCAAGGCCATGACCGCCATGAGCCCGCTGCAATACCAGAAGCAACTGCGCCTGCAAGAGGCCCGACGGCTGATGCTCGCCGAAGGGCTGGAGGCCTCGGCGGCGGGGTATCGCGTGGGTTATGAAAGCCCTTCGCAATTCAGCCGCGAGTACAGCCGGTTGTTCGGCGCGCCGCCGCTGCGGGATCTAGCGCGGTTGCGGATGACCGTTTGACCCAGAGTTTGTGTTGATTGGAACGACCCCTGTGGGAACAAGGCTCGCCCGCGATGAAGGCGACGCGGTCTTCCAGAGATCGAGGTGGCTGTTTCGCGAGCAAGCTTTGCTCCCCCTCGCCACAGGAAACGCTAGAGCAGGTTAGGCGCCTGCACCGGTTCGATCTGCGCCCAGTGCGACGGGTCTTCGCGGTGCTGCTGCAGATACGGCAGCACGGCCGCCAGCAACGGGGCCTTGAATGCCTCCTGGAAACGATGGGCCAGGCCCGGGATCAACTTCAATTGGCTACCTTGGATGTGCGCCGCCAGATGCACGCCATGCATCACCGGTAGCAAAGGGTCGGCGGTGCCGTGGACCACCAGGGTCGGCACCCGCAGTTGATTGAGCAGCGCCACGCGACTCGGTTCGGCCATGATCGCCATGATCTGGCGCTTCACGCCTTCGGGGTTGAAGGCCCGGTCATAGGCCACGGCGGCCTGATGCAGCAATGCCTGGCGATCATCCGCCACCATCGGGCTGCCCAACGCGGCCAGCAGATCGGCCTGCTGCTGCAGGGCCGCTTCGCGATTCGGCGCACCGCGCCGCGACAGCAACTGCACCAGCGCGGCGCTGGGTGCGGGCAAGCCTTCGGCACTGGAACTGCTCATGATCAGCGTCAGACTTTCGACTCGCTGCGGCGCCATGGCGGCCATGTGCTGGGCGATCATCCCGCCCATGCTCACGCCCAACACGTGGAAGCTCTGCACCTGCAAGGCATCCATCAACCCCAGCCCATCATCGGCCATGTCGGTCAAGGTATAAGGCGCGGCCACGGGCAAGCCGAGTTTGTAGCGCAACGCTTCAAAGGTCAGGTTGGCGCTGCCGGGGGCCTGGCGCCAGGTGGACAGACCAACGTCGCGGTTGTCGTAGCGAATCACCCGGAACCCCTGCTCGCACAGGGCGACCACCACTTCGTCCGGCCAATGGATCAATTGCCCACCCAGGCCCATCACCAGCAACAGCGCCGGATCCGAAGCACGGCCAACGCTCTGGTAGGCCAGACTCACCTGATCCAGATCGACCCGTTGGGTCGCAACATTGATGTCACACCGCAAAGCCGCCATCGACGGCAGGCCGAAAAACAACGCGGCCAGGAAAATGAATACACGCATGAAGAAACACCGAAACGCAGAACCCCAGTAGAGCGCGAGTCTGATGAAGTTTGTTCAAGCGCGCTGCCACAGTTGCGTGACAGTTTGATGAAGATTGCGTAGGAGCTGCCCAAGGCTGCGATCTTTTGACCTTGATCTGCTGTTTTTTCACTCTTGACTCAATTGCCAGGGAAAAGATCGCAGCCTCGCTTCGCTCGACAGCTTCTATGCCAGTTGGCTACGCAACTGCCGCGCCGCCGCCACCATGTTCACCAGTGCCGCTTCCGTTTCCGGCCAGCCCCGGGTTTTCAACCCGCAGTCGGGGTTGATCCACAGCCGCTCGGCGGCGATCCGTTTTACCGCCTTGCTCATCAGCGCAACCATCTCAGCCGTATCCGGCACCCGTGGCGAGTGAATGTCGTAGACACCGGGGCCGATGTCGTTCGGGTAGTCGAACGCCTCGAACGCTTCCAGCAACTCCATGTCCGAACGCGAGGTCTCGATGGTGATGACATCGGCGTCCATGTCAGCGATGGCCTTGATCACATCATTGAATTCGCTGTAGCACATGTGGGTATGGATCTGGGTTTCATCAGCCACCCCCGACGCGCACAAACGGAACGCGTCAACCGCCCAATCCAAGTACTCCTGCCACTGCCCGCGACGCAGCGGCAACCCTTCGCGGAACGCCGCCTCGTCAATCTGCACAATCTTGATCCCGGCCTTTTCCAGGTCCAGCACTTCGTCCCGCAGGGCCAGGGCCAGTTGTTGGGCCTGGACCTGGCGCGACACGTCTTCGCGGGGGAACGACCACATCAGCATGGTCACGGGACCGGTGAGCATGCCTTTCATGACTTTGTCGGTCAGGCTCTGCGCATAGCGGATCCAGTCGACGGTCATGGCACTCGGCCGACTGATGTCGCCATAAATGATCGCCGGCTTCACACAACGCGAACCGTAGCTCTGCACCCAGCCGAAACGGGTGAAGACGTAGCCGTCCAGTTGCTCGGCGAAGTATTCCACCATGTCGTTGCGCTCGGCTTCACCGTGCACCAGCACGTCCAGGCCCAGGCGTTCCTGGATCTGCACGGCATGGCGGATCTCGGTGTGCATGGCGTCCTGATAGTCGTTGGCTGACAATTTTCCTTGCTTGTAGGCCTGGCGTGCCAGGCGAATGGCCGCCGTCTGCGGGAAAGATCCGATGGTGGTGGTGGGAAAGGTCGGTAACGCCAGACGTGCACGCTGCAGCTCGATGCGCTTGGCAAACGGCGAACGCCGCTGGCTGTCCTGTGGCCCGATTGCCGCCAAACGTGCCTGGACCGCGGTTTTGTGAATGCGCGTCGAGCTGGCACGACGGGCCTGCACCTCGCGGCTGTCGGCCAAGGCCTGTTGCACAGCGGGCGCCAGGGGATCGTTCAAGGCATCGCGCAGCACCGCGACCTCGCCGCACTTCTGCACCGCAAAGGCGAGCCAGCTCTTGAGTTCGGGATCGAGCCGGTCTTCGCGCTCCAGGTCCACCGGGCTGTGCAGCAGCGAGCACGAGGTGCTGACCCAGAGGTTGTCGCCAAAGCGCTCCTGGGCCGGTTGCAGCTGCGCCAGCGCCTGTTCCAGTTCGCAGCGCCAGACGTTGCGGCCATTGACCAGGCCCACCGAAAGAATCTTGTAGGTCGGCAGGCGGTCCAGCACCTGGCCCAGTTGTTCCGGGTCGCGCACCGCGTCAATGTGCAAGCCGTCCACCGGCAGGCTCACCGCCAGGCCGAGGTTGTCTTGCAGACCACTGAAATAGGTGGCCACGAGTTTTTTCAATGGCGAGTACTGGAGGATGTGATAAGCCCGCTCGAAAGCGCTCTTCCAGGCCTGAGGCAGGTCGAGGGTGAGGATCGGTTCGTCGATCTGCACCCACTCCACCCCCTGAGCCTTGAGGCGGTTGAGGATTTCGCCGTAGACCGGCAGCAAGCGCTCCAGCAGGCCGAGCTTGTCAAACGCCTCGCCCTTGGCCTTGCCCAGCCACAAGTAGGTCAACGGACCGATGATCACCGGTTTGACCTGATGACCCAAGGCATGGGCCTCGTCCACTTCGTCGAACAACTGCTCCCAGCTCAGGGCGAAGGTCTGGTCGGCGGAAAACTCCGGGACCAGGTAGTGGTAGTTGGTGTCGAACCACTTGGTCAGCTCCTGGGCATATTGCGCCTGGCCGTGGTCGGTGCCGCAGCAACTGGCCGTGGCGCCACGGGCCATGGCGAACAGGGTGTCGAGGGTCGGCCGGCCCTGGGCATTCAAGGTGCTGTGGAAACGCTGTGGGACGGCGCCCAGGGTCAAGGAGTGGCTGAGCACTTGGTCGTACCAGGCAAAATCGCCGACCGGCAGCAGGTCAATGCCGGCGTCTTTCTGCAATTGCCAGTGCCGGGCCCGCAGTTCGCGCCCCACTGCCTGCAACGCAGCCGGGGCCAGGTCACCCTTCCAGTGAGCTTCGAGGGCTTTTTTCAGTTCGCGGTCGGCGCCGATGCGGGGAAAACCGAGGGTGTGGGCCAGAGCCATGGTGTGCGTCCTCCTGTAAAAGATGGTGCCATTGTCGACAGCCGGCCCCACATGAGACAAACTCAACTTTTTCGTGTTGATCACAAGTTTTACTCATGGAGCAACTCCGGTGCTTGAACTCCGCCACCTCAAGACGATGCACGCCCTGCGCGAAGCCGACAGCCTGGTCGAAGCCGCCGAACGCCTGCACCTGACCCAGTCCGCCCTCTCCCACCAGTTCAAGGAACTGGAAGAACGCCTGGGCATGCAGTTGTTCGTGCGCAAGACCAAGCCGGTACGGTTCACCAGCGCCGGCCTGCGCTTGTTGCAACTGGCCGATGCCGCCCTGCCCCTGCTGCGCGGCGCCGAACGGGACATCGCCCGCTTGGCGGGCGGCACCGCCGGACGGCTGCACATGGCCATCGAGTGCCATAGCTGCTTCCAGTGGTTGATGCCGACCATTGACCAGTTCCGCGATGCCTGGCCGGAAGTCGAGCTGGACCTGGCCTCGGGCTTCGCTTTCGCGCCGTTGCCGGCCCTGGCCCGGGGCGACCTCGACCTGGTGGTGACCTCCGACCCGATGGAACTGGCCGGCATCACCTACGTGCCGCTGTTCACCTACGAGGCGATGCTCGCCGTGGCCAACCAGCATCGACTGGCCGGCAAGGCGTACATCGTGCCCGAGGACCTGATCAGCGAAACCCTGATCACCTACCCGGTGGAGCGCGACCGCCTGGACATCTTCACCCGTTTTCTGGAGCCGGCCGACATCGAACCGGCCCAGGTGCGCACCTCTGAACTGACGGTGATGATGATGCAATTGGTGGCCAGCGGCCGCGGCGTCTGCGGCATGCCGCACTGGGCCCTGCATGAATACAGCTCGCGCGGTTACGTGAAGGCCAAGCGACTGGGGGAGAAAGGCTTGTTTGCCACCCTGTATGCGGCGGTGCGCACCGACATGCTCGACGCGCCGTACATGCGCGACTTTTTGCTGACGGCCAAGGACACGTCGTTCTCCACACTCGACGGTGTCAGTGCCGTGCGCTGACTGTAGGAGCTGTCGAGCGAAGCGAGGCTGCGATCTTTCCCCTGACAATTGAGTCACGAGCGAACGCCCCACAGATCAAGATCAAAAGATCGCAGGCTTCGCCAGCTCCAGGGGAGCTGCGTGGGATCAAAGCTCAAGCCACATATGGATTTTGTCGAGGTATTCGTCGTCCACGCGGATCGCCATCGGCTCAAGGCCGTACAGGACGAAGCCGCAGCGCTGGTAGAGCTTGACCGCCGGGTCGTTGCCGGCGGTGACGGTCAGTTGCACCAGACGCAAGAAGGGATAGCGCCGGGCTTCGTCGAGGGCGGCTTGTACCAACTGGTAGCCAAGCCCGCGATGGCGCTGTTCATCGGCGACGTACATGCCGAACAGCAGCGCCTTGTGCCGGGCTTTTTCCCGGGGCTCCAAGGCCAGGCCGACGATGCCGACCAGCGCCTGCTCGACAAACGCCCCCAACAGTACATCGAGCCGGCTGCCCAGGCGTGACTCCCACCAGTTGATAGGCAGCTTCGACCGCTCGCTGACGCTGGAGGTGAAGGCCTGCGGATGCAGTGCGTACGCCTGGAGCATCAGCTGGCGATACGCCAGGGCATCGCCGGCCCTCAACCGTCGGATGCTCACGCCGAACGCCGTTGCTCAAACATCAAGCGCAGTGCCAGCGCACCGAGTACAAACCCCATGAAGTAGCGCTGCGCCGCCAGCCAGGTCGGGTTGTGGACGAACCACGAGGCAATGCCGGCGGCAAACAGGGCGATCAACAGGTTGACGCTGAAACTGACGCCGATCTGGGTCAGGCCCAAGATAACGCTCTGGGTGAACAATGAACCGTGTTCCGGGCTGATGAACTGCGGAAACACCGACAGATAGAACACCGCGATCTTGGGGTTCAGCGCGCTGGTGAGAAAGCCCATGGTGATCAATTTGCGCGTCGAGTCCGCTGGCAACTGCTGGGCCTCGAAGGGCGAACGCGCACCTGGTTTCACGGCCTGCCAGGCCAGCCACAACAGGTACAGCGCACCGGCCCATTTCAATACTTCATAGGCCACCGGCACCGCCAGGAACACCGCCGTCAACCCGGCGGCCGCGGCGAACATGTGCACGAAGAACCCGGCCACCACCCCCAGCAGGGAGGTGACGCCGGCCTTGCGGCCCTGGCAGATCGAACGGGAAATCAGGTAGATCATGTTCGGGCCGGGCGTCAGTACCATCAGCAACGCGGCGGCGGCGAAAATCAACAGGTCCGGCAATGGAATCATGAGCATCAGTCCTTGAGGCGTGAATCAGCAGGTAGCGAGAAGTGTCGTTCGATAGAACGGCAGGATTACCTCGCCTGTCAACGGTGCCAGCAAAAGATCGCTGTCGCCGGCCGGGTCGATCCAACACACCTCTTCAATTTCGGCTGCCGGCGAAACCGGGACGTCGATGCTCAGCAAAAACACCTCGGCCTGCACGACAAACCCCGGTTCGTTGGCCGCCGGCGCGCTGAACACGCCCAGGTAACGGGCCTGTGCCGGGTCGATCTGCAATCCAAGCTCCTCCTCCAACTCACGGGCCAGCGCTTGCACGGGCTGTTCATGGGCCTCGATCTTGCCGCCCGGCTGCATGAAGGCCCGGGTGCCGCGCTTGCGCACCAGCAGGGTTCGCCCGTCCGGCCCGAGCAACAGGGCAGCGGCGATGCGGATGAGGGAAGTGGTCATGGGTGATCGAAGCCTTGGCCGGGGAAATGGCGGGGAGATTACAACGCGTAGGGGTGGGAGCAAAGTCTGGTGCGGGACTAAAAATCAGCGCAGTTCCCCTGTGGAAGGCTAATGCTGTTCGCTTAAGGTGTGTATATCCGTTGCTGCGGTAACGGCGACTTAGGGTTCCGCCCTGACGGCGGGTCACTTTCGAAAAGCGCGAAAGTAACCAAAGCGCTCATGCCCCACCACTCGGCACCTCGCTTAGGCTCGGTGTGCCCTCACTCCGGCATTGCTCCGTGGGCCCGCCGCGAAGGGCCATCCATGGCCCAGCGCGGCTACCTCGGCATCCATGCCGAGGTGCCCACTGCGCAATGCCTGCGTTCGGCCATCGTGGTTAACGGGGCGTCCGAGATCAACGTCCACCGCGAGGCGGCCTTACAGCCGTCGTGGCTCTCCCGGTCGTACTCCGGTCCAATTGTGGAAGCGAGCCTTCTCGCTTCTGCGCGCGGTGTGGTCAGGGTTGTGTATTGACGTTATCCAGCATCCGATTCGCCAATAAAGCACCCAGCTCGATCAGTTGCTGAATGCCAAGGGCAACATGGCGTCGCGAGCCTTTAAGGTCGAAGGCAAGGTCGCTGACCATGGCATCGGCTGAGGCCAAAGTTTCGCTGAGGTTGGCCAGCAGGCTTTCGGTGTCGACACCGTCCACGACGGTGAAGAGTTGACCTGAGGGCTTTTTCTTTTTGGCTTGAGGCTTGGGGTCGAGATAATGGTCGATGGCGCGCTTGGCGGCTTCATCGAGTTCTTGGGGATCGGTTTCGGGGGGATTGGGTGTGGCTTTGAACATAGGGTGACACTCCGTCTACAGGTTGGAGCTGCCACGTTCGTTTCCAAGCGAGGGGTGGCAGCCGTACGCAGGTTGGAAAACCGGGGTAAACGAGCCCGACAGACCCGAAGGTCTCCCGCGCACAGCCGCCATAACGAAAGCATGGTCAAAAAACGACCGCAAGCATACGTCATGAAGGGCGCTTTCGCGCCGTCTACTTATCGGATTTCCAAGCCCGGCCGCTGAATTTGCAGCGACGGGAAAAGACTAGCGACAGCCCTTCCCACCCTGCAACCGCCAGAGTTCGTCGGAAAAATCTGCTGCAACCCGGAGGATTGTCCGACCATTCCCACAATCTTGGTCGGCTGTCAGGCCGCCATCGCGAGCAAGCTCGCTCCCACACAGGTTTTGGGTCGTTTATAAGATCCGTGTCCACCGCCGATCCCTGTGGGAACCGAGCTTGCTCGCGATAGCGATGGGTCTGCTTGCATCCATGTTGAATGTGCCGCCGTCTTCGCGAGCAGGCTCGCTCCCACAGTTGGATCGAAGTACAGCCGCCAGAGACAGGTCGGCTGTTAGGCCGCCTTCGCGAGCAAGCTCGCTCCCACAATGGGATCGGGGTACGACCGGAAGAATCAGGTCGGCTGTCAGGCCGCCTCGCGAGCAAGCTTTGCTCCCACAGATCTGACAGGTGTACGAGCGGAAGAGCCAGGTCGGCTGTTAGGCCGCCTCGCTTTTGATCTTGATCTTGATCTTGATCTGGGGCGCCCCGTTAACCACGATGGCCGAACGCAGGCATTGTGGAGTGGGTATCCCGGCATGGATGCCGGGATAGCCGCGCTGGGCCATGGATGGCCCTTCGCGGCGGCCCACGGAGCAATGCCGGAGTGAGGGCACACCGAGCCTGAGCGAGGTGCCGAGTGGTGGGGCAAAGCGCTTTTGGTTACTTTTGGCGCTCTTCCAAAAGTGACCCGCCGTCAGGGCGGAACCCTAAGCCGCCGTTACCGCAGCAACGGATATGTACCCAATCCAATCCAACCCCCAGTCACCCCAAAATCGGCTTCGGCGCCGTAGGATCGGCCTCCTCCTCGGGAATCTTGACGAACACGCTGTAACGGGCCCCCTCCATCGATTCGAAGGCAATGAGTTTTTCGATCAACGGCCCACTCAGGATTTTGCCAGCGTTGAGCAGCAACATGCCGTTGTCGGCATTGAGGTTGCGCGCCAGGATCATCCCCGCGGTCAATTCGCGCGTGGTGGAGACTTGTACCGTCGGGTCCGACAGGGTCACGTCTTCCAGGTATTCGGCACACGCCTTGATGAAATCCTCGATCATATCCGGGTCGTACAGCTTGCCGGCGTACTTGCGGATGTAGACCAGCGCTTCGTCGCTGTTCATCTGCCGCTCCAGGATCAACCCGCGCTGCAGCTCGATGAAGTCCACCGCCAGTTTCAACAGCCGCGAACCAAACGGAATGGCCTCGCCCCTGAGGTGCTCGGGGAAGCCGCTGCCGTCCCAACGCTCCTGGTGATGGCGAATGATCCGCGCCGCGTCCTTCATCGGGTCCAGGGTCATCAGCAGCGATTCGCTCTGCTTCGGATAGGCCCGATAGAGCTCAAGTTCAGTGTGGTGCAGCATGTCGGCGGGCGTGACCATCATGTTGTCGGTCCAGCTCAGCTTGCCAATGTTGTAGAGCGCCGCGGCCATGGTCAGATCACGGTCGGTGGACTCATCGAGAAAATGCAGCCGGCTGTAGACCCTGATCAACTCGATGATCTGCCGGTTGGTTTGCTTGGACTTGGGCAGGCGCAGGTTGGCGATCAGCGAAAACACTTCGGTGCTGGTCACATAGCTGCGCTTGAGCTCGTCATAGGCCAAATCGAGCATGTCGGCGGTCTGCTGCAGCTCGGAAGTGCGCGACGCCACCCGTTTTTCCAGGGTGGCGTTCAGGGTCTTGAGTTGCTGGTTCTGCTCGCGGTTCAGCGCTTCGAGGCGCTGGCGCTCGCTTTCGGAATGCTGGTGGGCCAGGGCCTGGCGCAAGGCCTGGACCAACTCCTCATCGTTCCAGGGCTTGCTGAGGTAGCGATAGAGCTGCCCCTCGTTGATGGCCTTGGTCATCATGTCCACATCGGCATAACCGGTGAGCAGGATGCGCAAGGTCGTTGGGTACAGCTTGCGGATCTCGGCCAGCAGCGCGGCGCCATCCATGTTCGGCATGCGCGCGTCGGTCATCACCAGGTCGACCGACCGCTCCTTGAGAATTTCCAGGGCCTTGGCGCCACTGTCGGCCAGCAGGATCTCGTACGGCTGGCTGCGCAATAGCCGACGCAGGCTATTGAGGATCGACTCTTCGTCATCGACCAACAGCACCGCTGGCTTTCTTACTGAAACATCCGGCGATTGATCTTCCATTTGAACCCCCCCTCCTATTCACGACAACCGTTCTACCTTACCCCCGAAATACAGGCTAGTAGATTGCGAACATTTAGACACATTTGCCATCACGGCCGAGCGCATCCCGATCGGACGACTATGCTCTACCCCATGAAGGGCCAAGTACCGGCCGAATACTCATGCCAGCGAAAGGGATATCAGATGTTTCCAGGGTTCTATAGTCAGCATCAAAACGGTGCACGGCCATGAGCTTGCCCTTGGATAAAACCAATCGGCGGATCCTGATCGTCGACGACACGCCGGCCATCCACGAGGATTTTCGCAAGATCCTCAGCCCCCAGGCGAACACCGAAGACAGTTTGAGCAACGCCGAAGAAGCCTTGTTCGGCTCGCCGGTGGCGGTTTCCTGCATGAGTTTCGAGCTCGACTCGGCGTTCCAGGGCATGGAAGCCTTGAACAAGGTCGAAACGGCGCAGGCCCAAGGGCACCCCTACGCCATGGCGTTCATCGACATGCGCATGCCACCGGGCTGGGACGGCCTGGAAACCATCGAACGGCTGTGGCGCGCCGACCCCAAGCTGCAAGTGGCCCTGTGCACCGCTTACTCGGATTATTCCTGGGAGGACATTGCCGATCGCCTTGAACTGGGCGACCGCCTGCTCATCCTGAAAAAACCCTTCGATGCCATCGAAATCCGCCAGATGGCCAGCGCCTTGACCGTCAAATGGCAGATGACCGAGGACGCGGCGCTGAAAATGGACATGCTTGAGCGCGCGGTCGAGGAGCGCACCCGGGAACTGGCCGACGCCAACATCATCGTGCAGAACAGCCCGACCATCCTCTATCGCCTGCGGGGCGAGCCGCCGTTCGCCTTGATGTACATTTCCCATAACATCACCAAGTTCGGCCATGTCGCAGCGCAACTGATCAGCTCGCCGGACTGGGCGCAAACCCTGATCCACCCCGACGACCAGGACAAGGTCCATGAGGCCATGGTCCGCGTCCTGGACCGCGATTCCGCAGGGGCCTCCATCGAGTTCCGCATGCGCACCGGCGACAACGCGTTCCGCTGGGTGGAGAACCGTTACATCCCGGTGCGCAACGAGCAAGGTCTGTTGCTGGAAATAGAGGGCATCATCCTCGACATCACCGAGCGCAAGCTGGCCGAAGAAAAAATCGCCCTGCTGGCCCGCACCGACAGCCTGACCGGGCTGGCCAACCGCGCCACCATGATCGAGCGCCTGCACCAGGCCTTCGCCGCCGCTCGTCGGGGTGCGGCGCCGTTTGCGATGTTCTACCTGGACCTGGACCACTTCAAACGGATCAACGATACCCTGGGTCACCCCATCGGCGACCTGCTGTTGCAGGAAGTCGCCACGCGGATCAAGGCCTGTACCCGGGAAAACGATGTGGTGGCGCGCCTGGGCGGCGACGAGTTCGCCCTCCTGCAACTGGACGTCTATGAAGCGACCCATTGCGCCGCACTGGCGGACAAGATCCTCGATGCCCTCGTGGCGCCGTATACCCTGGACGGCAACGACGTGCGGATCTCGGTGAGCATCGGCATCGCCCTTTACACCCCGCAGAGTTTGAGTGCCGACAGCCTGATGGCGCAGTCCGACATGGCCCTGTACCGCTCCAAGGAAAAGGGCCGCAACCAGTACCATTTCCATAACGAGGAAATTAACCAGGAAGTCACCGACCGGGTCGCCCTCGCCAACGACCTGCGCCAAGCCGTTGAAAACAACGAACTGCACCTGCACTACCTGCCGGAAGTCGACCTCGGCACCGGCAAGATCCTCGGCATGGGCGTGCAAGTGCGCTGGAAGCACCCCCAACGTGGCTGGCTGGAACCGGCGGCCTTTATGCCCGCCGCCGAAAAAAGCGGGATCATCATTGGCCTGGGGCATTGGGTACTGGACCAGGCTTGCCAACAAATGCGCCAATGGCGCGACCAGGGCATGGCCCCCCCGGTGATCGCCATCGACCTGTCCCTGACCCAGCTCAAGACCGGCCCGGAACTGATCTACGACGTGCTGCGCACCACCGCGCGCTGGGAACTGGCGCCCTGGGACCTGCGTTTCGACGTCACCGAAGCCACCCTGGCCCAGACCAAGTGGACCCACAACGATGTACTGCCGCGCCTCTGCGAATTGGGCGTACAGATCGCCATCGATGATTTCGGCACTGAGTACTCCTCGTTCGATTACCTCAAGACCTACCGGGTCAATCACCTCAAGCTCGCCCAGCGTTTTCTCGACAGCGCCAACGCCGACCCCGAGAACGCCACGACCTTGCGGGCGATCATCAACTTCGCCCGGGACGTGGGCATCGGGATCATTGCCGAGGGTGTCGAGACCCAGGAGCAACGCACCACGCTGATGTCCAGCGGCGGGGAGATACAGGCCCAGGGGCATTACTTCAGCACCGCGGTCGACAGCGGCCAGGCCGCCGAACTACTCAAGGCCGGCACCATCGTTCCGGCAACAGACCACTGGACCCGACCAGCGAGCCGGCTATCGGAGAGCAATCGATGAACCCCATGTCGTTACCTGCCAACCGGCGAATCCTGGTGGTGGACGACACGCCAGCGATCCACCAGGACTTTCGCAAGATCCTCAGCCCCAGCGCCGGCGGCGATGATTCACTGGACGACACCGAGAGCCTGCTGTTTGGCACCCCGCAGGTCAGCCGGCTGCAATTCCAGATCGACTCGGCCTACCAGGGCGAGGAGGCGCTGGAGCTGGTCAAGCGTGCCCAGGCTGAAGGCCAGCCCTATGCGCTGGTGTTCGCTGACATGCGCATGCCACCGGGTTGGGACGGCCTGCAAACCATCGAGCGGCTGTGGGAGGCCGACCCGCGCCTGCAAATCGCCCTGTGCACGGCATTCTCGGACTACTCCTGGGAAACCATGTCCGAACGGATCGAGTTCGACGATCAGTTGCTGATCCTCAAGAAACCCTTCGACACCCTGGAAATCCGCCAGATGGCCAGCGCCATGACCTGGAAATGGCAACTGGCCCAGGATGCGGCGAGAAAAATGCGCAGCCTGGAACACACGATCGAAGAGCGCGTCCAGGAATTGCTCAAGGTGTCCCACCTGCTGCAATACGACGTACTCACCGAGTTGCCCAACAGCATGTTGCTTGGTGATCGCCTGACCCAGGCCATGGCCCAGTGCCGCCGGCACGACCGGCAACTGGCGGTGATGTTCATCGGCCTGGACCGCTTCAAGCGCATCAATAATGCGCTGGGGCATCCCGTGGGCGATGAATTGCTCAAGCGGGTGGCGCGGACGCTGGCCACCGTGGTGCGTGAATCCGATTCGGTGTTTCGCTACGGTTCCGATGAGTTCGTAGTCATACTGGGAGACATCGTCGACCCGCAGCAAACCAAAGGCGTGGCCGACAAACTGCTGGCGGCCATCAGTTCCCCGCAACCGATCGACGGTCATGACCTGAGCGTCACCGCGAGCCTGGGTATCAGCGTGTACCCCACCGACGGTTTCGACGCCGTGGGGCTGATCAAGAAAGCCGAGACAGCGATGCGCAACGTCAAGGAAACCGGCCCCAATGACTACCGCTTCTTTACCGAAGACATGAACCGTCGGGCGCGGCAGCAGCAGACCATCGAGTCCGGCCTGCGCCTGGGCCTGCAACGCAAGGAATTCGTGCTGCATTACCAACCCAAGCTCGACCTCAAGAGCGGCAAGGTCGTCGGTGTCGAGGCGTTGGTGCGCTGGGACAGGCCGGATCATGGCCTGGTCTACCCGTCGGATTTCATTCCGGTCGCCGAGGACAGCGGCCTGATCGTTCCGCTGAGCCAATGGGTGCTCCAGGAAGCCTGCCAACAGGCCTGTCGTTGGCAAGCCCAGGGCATGCGCCCGCTGTACCTGTCGGTGAACGTCTCGGCCATCGATTTTCGCCAGCGCGGCTTCGTCGAAGGCATCGCCCGCACCCTCAAGGAAACCGGCCTGGACCCGACACAGTTAGAACTGGAGATCACCGAAAGCGTACTGATGCAGAACGTCGATACCACGGTCGCCATCCTCAAGGCCATCAAGCAACTGGGGATTCGCCTGGCCATCGACGACTTCGGCACCGGCTATTCGAGCCTGAGCTACCTGCAGAAATTTCCGGTGGATGTGTTGAAGATCGACCAGTCGTTCGTCGGTGACCTGAGCATCGACAGCAACGACGCCAAGCTGGTGAGCACCATCATCAGCCTGGGCAAGAGCCTGAACCTGCACATCATTGCCGAAGGTGTGGAAACCCTCGAGCAGTTGGAATTTCTCAAGAAGCACCACTGCGAGGAGGTTCAGGGTTATTACTTCAGCAAGGCCGTCGAACCGCAGGCCTTTGCCGACTGGATGACCGAGTGGGAAAAACGCCAGAACCCGTTTTCGTGAACACCTGAGTGTCATCAACCAAAGTTTCAAGGAAAGCACCCCATGGCGTCACATGGATTGATTCTGGCTCTCGGCCTGCTCGTGGGATCAAGCGTGACCGCTCACGCCGAACCACTGGACGAACCCCTCAAACCCCTGCCCCCGATTCCGACCCTGGACCCCAAGCGCGTCCAACTGGGGCTGCGGCTGTTCAATGACCCGCGGCTGTCGGTCAACAACACCCTGTCCTGCGCCAGTTGCCATCGCCTGGACAAGGGCGGCGCCGACGACAAGCCGTTTTCCTTGGGCTTCGATGGCAAGCCCGTGGAGGTCAACACGCCCACCGTGTTCAATGCCAGCCTGAACTTCCACCAATTCTGGGATGGCCGCGTCGACACCTTGGAAGAACAGGTCCACGTGGTCGTGACCAGCCCGGTGGAAATGGGCAGCACCTGGGAATCGGTCGTCAAGCGCATCGCCGATGACCCCGGCTATGCCAAGGACTTCAAGGACGCTTACCCCGATGGCGTGACCAAGTCCAATGTCCAGGGTGCACTGGCGGATTACGAGCGCACCTTGCAGACCCCCAATTCGCGCTTCGACCAATACCTGCTGGGCGATACCGACATCCTCACGCCCCGGGAAAAGTTCGGTTACCAGCGCTTCAAGGAGTACGGCTGCATCGCTTGCCATCAAGGCGTGAATGTTGGCGGCAACATGTTCCAGAAGTTCGGGGTCATGGGCGACTACTTCAAGGACCGGGGCAACCCTACCCGAGCCGACGAAGGACGCTTCAACATTACCGGCGACGACGACGACCGCCAGGTCTTCAAGGTGCCGAGCCTGCGCAACGTGGCCGTCACCGCCCCGTATTTCCATGACGCCTCGGCACCGACCCTGGAACACGCGGTGGAGGTCATGTTCAAGTACCAACTGGGTCGTGAGCCCCTCAAGAACGATACGGCCCTGATTGTCGAGTTCCTCAAGACCCTGACCGGTGAATCGGAGGGCAAGCCCCTATGACCCTTCTTCGTCGCCTGGGGCTTGCGTTCATCGGCCTGTTGCTGACTTCAGTCCTGTTGTTCATGTACATCAATTCGGGGGCCCAGCAGGCCGCCTCGTACATTGAGTCCCGGGACCTGATCCGCCTGCTCAAGCAGCAAGACGCCATCTGGGACAACGAAGTGCTCAAGTCGCGGATCGCCCTGACCCACAACTACGACCCCCTGGTCACCCCCCTGTATGAAATGAGGCGCCTGTGGCAACGTCTCGACACCCTTGAATCGGAGTCCGGGCGCCACAAGCCGTCACTCTGGGAAGCCCAGCGCGACGAGTACCTCAAGGCGCTCAAGGAAAAAACCCGTCTGGTGGAACAGTTCAAATCCCACAACGCGGTGCTGCGCAACTCCATGGCCTTCCTGCCCTCCGCCGAAGATGACATCCAGGCCCAGTTCGCCCGGCTGCCCGACGCGGACCGGCTGCAACTGCAAAACGTCGCTATCGACACCTACGACCTGTTGCTCAGCAGCATGGAGTTCGCCCAGCTCAGCAGCAGCGATGCAGCCGCCGACGTGCTGCTGGGCCTGAACCGGCTGGACGTCAACAAGGAGCGCATGCCCCTGGGGCTTCAAGGCCCCGTTGACATTCTGAGCAGGCACATCGCGTTGATCCTGCGCGAACAGCCACGGGTCAATGAGCTGTTGCGGGGCATCGAAGCGGTCCCCCTCTCCAGCCGCCTGGACACCATCACCGACCTGCTGGAGAAAGACCAGGGCAAAGCCGCGGCCAAATACCAACGCAACCACATCTACCTGCTGGTATTCGCCACGATCCTGGTATTGATCCTGATCTGGCTGGCGATCCGGCTGGTACGCAGCTTCGCCGAGATCAAAAGGGTCAACAACGCCCTGCAAACCGCCAACGATGAACTGGAACAGCGGGTCGAAGAACGGACCCGCCAGTTGAAGGACACCCAGAGCGAGCTGATGGACACCGCCCGCCAGGCCGGCATGGCGGAAATCGCCACCAACGTGCTGCACAACGTTGGCAACGTGCTCAACAGCGTGAACATTTCCGCCGACCTGATCAGCCGCAAACTGCGCAGCAGCAAGGCCCAGGGGCTGGGCAAGGCGATGCAACTGATCAACGAACACGCCGATGACCTCGGGCACTTTCTCACCGAAGACGCCAAAGGCAAGCTGCTGCCCGGCTACCTCAACCAACTGGTCGAAGCCATCGCACTCGAGCAGCAGGGCCTGAGCGACGAACTGGCCCAGTTGAGCAAGAGCGTGGACCACATCAAGGACATCGTGTCCACCCAGCAATCCTATGCCGGGGCCAACAGCCTGCTGGAACCTTTGGTCGTTAGCGAACTGCTTGAAGATGCCCTGCGCATGAACTCCGGCGCACTGACCCGCCACCATGTTACGGTGATCAAAGAATACGGCGAAGTGCCGCGGATCATGGGCGACAAACACCGCTTGCTGTTGATCCTGATCAACCTGATCAGTAATGCCAAATACGCCATGGCGGGGGTTTCCAATCATGCGCGGAACATGACCTTGAAGGCCGCCGTCATCGATGGCGAGACCCTGCAAATCAGCGTCAAGGACGAAGGCGAAGGCATTGCGCAGGACAACATGACGCGCATTTTCGCCCACGGTTTCACCACGCGTAAGGAAGGCCACGGCTTTGGCCTGCACAGCTGCGCATTGGCGGCCATTGAAATGGACGGCCACCTCACCGCCCACAGTGAGGGGCCAGGCACGGGGGCAACGTTCGAACTGCAATTGCCCCTAAAACTTGCAGAAGGTGAGCCATGAATCGCATGAGTAACCGCCGCATCCTGTTGATCGACGACACACCCGCCATTCATGAAGATTTTCGCAAGATCCTCACCCCGGAGGATGACAGCAACGCTGACTTGCTGGACATGGAAAACGCGCTGTTCGGCGATGCGCCAAAACCTGTTGCCACCGTGTTCGAACTCGACTCGGCCTATGGCGGGCAGGAAGGCTTGAACAAAATGTTGGAGGCATCGGCAAAAGGGCGTCCTTATGCCCTGGCCTTTGTCGACATGCGCATGCCCGAAGGCTGGGATGGCGCCAAGACCATCGAAGAACTCTGGAAGCGCGACCCATTGCTGCAAGTGGTGGTCTGCACCGCGTACTCGGATTATTCCTGGGATGAACTGCTGGACCGCCTGAACGGCCACGATCGCTTGCTGATCCTGAAAAAGCCGTTCGACAACATCGAAGTCCAGCAGATGGCCAATACCCTGACCACCAAATGGGAAATGACCTCCCGTGCGCAACTGAAAATGAACAAGCTCGAAGACCTGGTGGAACAACGCACCCAGGCGTTCAAACAGGCCAGCGCGCTGCTGCAAATGGAAATCGACGAACGCAAGATGCTGGAAAGCCAGCTGGTGCAATCGGAAAAGCTCGCCTCGCTGGGCCAGTTGGCGGCCGGGGTGGCCCACGAAATCAACAACCCGATCGGCTTCATTTCTTCCAACCTGGGGGCATTGGACGGCTACTTCAGCAAACTCCAGGAGATGCTCAGCGCCTATGGCAGCGCCGAGGGGGCCATCGCCTCGCCGGAGCTGGTGGTGCACTTGAGGAAGCTGCGCGAACAGGTGGAATTAGACTTTCTCGTCGAGGATATTCCCCTACTGATCAAGGAATCCAAGGATGGCATCGGCCGGGTCGGGCAGATCGTCAAGGACCTGAAGGACTTCTCTCGCGTCGATTCCAGCCAGGAATGGCAGATGGCCAATTTGCAGCAGGGTATGGATTCGACGTTGAACATCGTCGCCAATGAAATCAAGTACAAGGCCGACGTGGTCAAGGAGTACACGCCGTTGCCGGAAGTGGAATGCCTGCCGTCGCAGATCAACCAGGTGATCATGAACCTGATTGTCAACGCCGCCCAGGCCATCGGTCCCGAGCGCGGCACCATCACCTTGCGCAACGGGGTCGGTGATGAAACCGTATGGATCGAAGTCGCCGACAACGGCTCGGGCATCCCCCCCGATACCCTGCAGAAAATCTTCGACCCGTTCTTCACCACCAAACCCATTGGCCAGGGCACAGGGCTCGGGCTGTCGTTGTCCTACGGCATCGTGAAAAAACACAACGGCGAGATCACGGTTAGCAGTGAAGTCGGCGTCGGCACGACCTTCCGCGTGGAATTGCCCGTGCGGCAGATGAAGCAGGCGAGCTGAGCAACACTTCTGTGAACCTGTGAATCTGTGGGAACAATCCCCTCGCCACAGGCTTGCCCGCCGTTTCGCCGACAGCGCAGAATGCCTGCACCGCCTCACCCATCGCTCCCCCCAAGGAAACCGTATGAGCCTGTCTCTGCTGAGTCGTTACGCCTTCTTTGCCGGCTGTGTCATCTTCACCCTCGCCAGCCTGCCGTTCCTGCAACACGACTGGCTTTGGCCGATCACGCTGGTGACCGGGCTGTTGAGCCTACAAGGGGTGTTCGACCTGCAACAAAGCCGTCACGCGGTGCGTCGCAACTATCCGATCCTGGGCAATATCCGCTACCTGGTCGAAGGCATCCGCCCGGAGATCCGCCAGTATCTGCTCGAATCCGACAGCGACGCCCTGCCCTTCTCCCGGGCCCAGCGCTCGCTGGTGTATTCCCGGGCCAAGAACGAAAGCGCCGACAAACCGTTTGGCACCTTGATCGACGTGTACCAGGCCGGCTTCGAATTCATCGGCCACTCCATGCGCCCGGCCCCACTGAGCGATCCCAGCGGTTTTCGCGTGACCGTCGGCGGCCCGCAGTGCACCCAGCCGTATTGCGCGTCGGTGTTCAACATCTCGGCCATGAGTTTCGGCTCCCTGAGCGCCAACGCCATCCGCGCATTGAACCAGGGGGCCAAGTTGGGCAACTTCGCCCACGACACCGGTGAAGGCAGCATCAGCCCCTACCACCGCGAACACGGTGGCGACCTGACTTGGGAGCTGGGCAGCGGTTATTTCGGCTGTCGCACGCCTGAAGGGCGCTTCGACCCAGAACGCTTCGCCGCCCAGGCGCAGAACCCGCAGGTGCGGATGATTGAAATCAAGATGAGCCAGGGCGCCAAACCCGGCCATGGCGGGATCTTGCCCAAGCATAAGGTCACCCGGGAAATCGCCGAAACCCGGGGCATCCCCATGGGCGAGGATTGTGTTTCACCGTCACGTCACAGTGCGTTTTCCACCCCGATCGAACTGATGCAATTCGTCCAGCAACTGCGCGAACTGTCCGGCGGCAAACCGGTGGGCTTCAAGTTCTGCCTGGGCCACCCGTGGGAATTCATGGGCATCGCCAAGGCCATGCTGGAAACCGGGATCCTGCCCGACTTCATCGTGCTCGACGGTAAGGAAGGCGGTACGGGCGCGGCGCCAGTGGAATTCACCGACCACATCGGCGTGCCGTTGCGCGAGGGCCTGCTGTTCGTGCACAACACCTTGGTGGGCCTGAACCTGCGGGACAAGATCAAGCTCGGTGCCAGCGGTAAAATCGTCAGCGCTTTCGACATCGCCAGCGTCCTGGCCATCGGTGCCGACTGGGCCAACGCCGCGCGCGGCTTCATGTTCGCCATCGGCTGCATCCAGTCGCAAAGCTGCCATACCAACAAATGCCCCACCGGCGTCGCCACCCAGGACACCCTGCGCCAGCGCGCCCTGGTGGTCCCGGATAAAGCCCAACGGGTCTACAACTTCCACCGCAACACCCTCAAGGCCCTGGCCGAAATGCTCGCCGCCGCCGGGCTTGAGCACCCGTCACAGTTGCAGCCCAAGCATCTGGTACGGCGTATGTCGGCCACTGAGATCAAACTGTTTTCACAGTTGCATGTGTTCTTGAGGCCGGGGGAATTGCTGACGGGTGAGGTCAATGGTGCGTTTTATTCGCGGATGTGGCAGATGGCGCAGGCGGACAGTTTTGAGCCGCTGGAAATAGCGGGTGCGTAGCTTGCCAGTACGCACCCGCTCTTGTGGCGAGGAAGCTTGCTCCCTCGCCAAGGTCCTTACGCCTCTCAAGCGCACTGCATTACCCGACTGTTTACGCCGAATCCACAACACACCTGTAAGTTCTGACAGTAGACGTCACCTTCCTCACGATTGACTATCCACCCCGATGGTTCACTTGTCTATTGAAGGTGCTTATGTTGACACGACGCGACCTGGTTGGTTTTGCTTCGTTTTTTGCGGCATTGGGGGCGGTTAAGGTTATCGATACGGCGGTGGGTGGGCAGGCGCAGGTGGAGAATGCTGCTCCGTTTACGTATGACACGTTGGTCCAGATGGCTGAAGAGAAGGCGTTGAAGCCTTACGTCAGACCTCACACTGCCGCTGAGCCTTATCTGTCGAAGATCGATTACGATGATCTGAACCTGATTCGATTCGATACTTCCCGAGCGCTTTTCGCCAAAGGCCCAGGAAAATATCCTGTCGCGCTGTTTCACATGGGCAAATTTTTCCGCGTTCCGGTGAAGATACATATCGTCACCCGTGGCACAGTCCAAGAAATTCCATATGACAAATCGTTATTCAACATACCCGCCGATAGCCCCGCGCAGGCATTGCCTCCCGATAGCGGCTTTGCCGGCTTTCGCGTCCAAGAGAATCGGCTACGGGACCTGAAGAAACCCGGTTGGAACAATCACGATTGGGTCGCTTTTCTTGGTGCATCATATTTTCGAGCCATTGGTAAGGAACACAACTACGGCCTTTCGGCACGGGGCATAGCGCTAGATGTAGCTCCTCAGCCTGGCAAGGCGGAGGAATTTCCTGATTTCACTCATTTCTGGATCGAAACCCCCGTCAAAGAGCACCAAGAAACGATGACCGTCTATGCCTTGCTCGACGGCCCAAGCCTGTGTGGTGCGTATCGCTTTGTGATCAATCATGTAAAAGACGTGGTAATGGACATCGAGGCCGCGTTGTTTTTGCGCCAAGACATCGATCGATTCGGCATTGCCCCCCTTACCTCCATGTTCTGGTTCAGCGAGGCGGTTAAGGGTCAGGCCAACGATTGGCGTCCCGAAGTCCATGACTCCGATGGGCTTGCAATTTGGACGGGAACGGGGGAACACATCTGGCGACCGCTCAACAACCCCGGACGCACCATGGCGTCGGCTTTTTCGGACAACAATCCACGAGGTTTTGGACTGCTACAGCGCGATCGCAACATTGAACATTATCTGGATACGGTCTACTACCATCGACGCCCCAGCGCGTGGGTGGAACCTCTGGAAAGCTGGGGGGAAGGCAGCGTTCAATTGATTGAAATCCCAACAGACGATGAGATTCACGATAACATCGTCGCAATGTGGGTCCCTAAAGCTCCTGCAGAAGCCGGTAGTCAGCACCGCTTTAGATATCGCCTGCATTGGCGAACAGACGAACCCTACCCTGCCGACTTGGCTCGCTGCGTGGCGACACGCTTGGGTAGAGGGGGGCGACCGGGGCGGCCGCGCCCTAGAGGATTAAGCAAATTCACTGTGGAGTTTCTGGGAGCTCCGTTGAAACAGCTGGACCTTGACGCAAAGCCGGACGCCGTTCTTTGGAGCTCCAGCGGCAATTTTTCGGATGTAGTTGTGGAGCCAATTCCCGACGGAGTGGCGGGCCATTGGCGAGCTATATTTGATTTGCATACGGAGGGATACGACCCGATCGAAATGCGCCTGTTTTTACGCCTGAGTGAAAAAACGCTTTCCGAAACCTGGCTTTATCAATACCACCCCGCCGCAGCTCAATCCGCAGCAGCAGTACAGCAAACTGATACGCAAACCTCGTCACACGTATCGAAGGCCTGATGCCATGGACCGGACACGCCTGGCCACGGCAACCATGCTCGGTAAATTGATTGTCGCCACATGGCTGGCCTCCATTGCCCAAGCCAATGAACTTACCCAGAAACAACAAGAGGACGCAGCGTTCATCGAGCAACTGATCGGACAAATGACGCTTGAGGAAAAGGCCGGTCAACTCACTCAGTTGGGCATGCAAAACACCCCCACCGGCCCGGTGATCGATACCAAGGGCCGCGAGACCATTGGCATTTCGCAAGCCGGTTCGCTGATCGGCGTGCATGGTGCCGAAAACACTCGCAGACTACAGCGTGAAGCGGTTCAAGGCTCTCGCCTGCATATCCCGCTGTTGTTCTCGTTCGATGTCATCCACGGTTTTCGGACAATTTTTCCGGTGCCGCTGGCCGAGGCGTCGGCCTGGGACCCGGACCTGTCACAACGAACCGCCAGGGCCGCCGCCATAGAAGCAACGGCCAGCGGCTTGCATTGGACCTTCGCCCCGATGGTGGACATCGCACGAGACCCGCGTTGGGGCCGAGTGGTTGAGGGCGCTGGCGAAGACCCCTTCCTAGGGGCCGCGCTCGCCACTGCCCGCGTACGAGGCTTTAGCGGTGAAGGCCCTCCCGCCACCTCGACAATCCTGTCCACGGCGAAGCACTTCGTCGCTTACGGCGCAGCCGAAGGCGGCCGTGACTACAACATTTCCGACCTCTCCGAGCGCACGTTGGAAGAGACATACCTCACTCCTTTTCGCGCAGCCGTCGAAGCGGGCGTCGACACGATCATGCCCGGCTTCAATGAAGTGGACAGCATGCCAATGCACGCCAACCAAAAATTGCTCAGGCATAAGCTGCGCGAAGACTGGGGTTTCCAAGGTATTGTTATTAGTGACTACACAGGCATAAAAGAACTGATGGCTCATGGTGTCGCCTCTACACCTCGTGACACCGCCCGACTTGCTCTCACTGCAACGATCGACATCGACATGGTCGGCGGTGACTACGCAGCCGAGCTACCGGCACTGGTGCGCAGTGGTCAGCTTCCACAAAATGCCCTTGACGGAGCGGTGCGTCGAGTACTCCAGACGAAACAACGCCTTGGCCTGTTTGGTGATCCGTACCGCTACAGCGACCCGGTCCGCGAAACTACACAGATGTCGTCGCCGCAGACCCGCGCACTGGCCAGAGAGGCTGCGCAAAAATCCATTGTGCTTTTGAAAAACAAGGATGCGCTTCTGCCACTTCCCAAAAATCTGCGCAAACTCGTTGTGATGGGGGCCTTGGCGAATGACGCTGTATCGACATTAGGCGCCTGGTCCGGAAATGGTCGTGCCGAAGAATCAATTACGGTTCTGGAGGGAATAAAGCGCGCTGTATCGCCCTCGTCTGAAATTGTCTACATCCCCGCAGCCTCCCCCGATAGTCCGGACACACCCGGTATCGACGTGGTCCAACGCGCCGTTGTCGATGCCGATGTGATCGTGGCCGCGCTGGGGGAAACAGCGGACATGAGCGGCGAAGCACGCAGCCGCACCTCTCTTGACCTGCCGGGAGCACAGGATGCGTTGCTCAGGTCGTTGATCAAGACAGGCAAGCCTGTGGTGGTCATTCTTATGAATGGCCGTCCATTGGCCGTACCCACCTTGGATGAACACATCCCCGCAATTATCGAAGCGTGGTTTTTGGGCTCAGAAATGGGCAATGCCGTGGCGGACGTGTTATTCGGTGATGTAAACCCCAGTGGGAGGCTGCCCATCACCTTTCCGCGCACGGTCGGGCAAGTGCCTATTTATTTCTCCCATAAGAACACCGGACGTCCAACGAGCCAAACCGATCCCTATACGTTGAAATACATCGACTCCCTAACAACGCCGCTATACCCGTTCGGTCACGGTCTGAGCTACACCACGTTTACCTACAGCGCGCCAAGGCTGAGCAAACAGCGTCTTACCTTCGATGAAACGTTAAACGTCCAAGTAGATGTCCATAACAGCGGTCAACGAGCGGGGGAAGAAACAGTGCAATTGTATTTGCGGCAAAACGTCGCGAGCATCACACGTCCAGTGCGTGTGTTACGTGGATTCGCCAAAGTCATGCTCGCACCTGGTGAAAGCAAGACCGTCAGCTTTTTGCTTGGTCAAGACGACTGGGCATTACTCAACCACGATCTGTTGCGATCCGTGGAGTCAGGCACCTTTACGGTATTCGTTGGCGGTAGTTCTGCTACTGATAATCAAGCGAAATTTGAAATCACTAACGATGCACAACTGGCCGGCCCCGGCTCAGCCATTCCGCGCACGTTGCGGGATTCATCGCTGCGCTGAGCAAGCATCATTCTTTCCTGAAATGACCAAACCACATATCTGGCGCCGAAGCGTTGTGTTTGGAAGGGACCGAGCGCCCGAGACGGATGCTCTGCTCATCCGCACGATCAAACTCCATTAAGGACTTTTCTATTAAGGATGGTCTGAAATAGCCGGATGTTTTCCGGCTATCGAGCCGTCAGTACTTTTCAAAAAACGACCCGCGTCGAAATTTGATCCATTCTCTTCATTCTTCTGCCCTTCCGGGCGCAGCAAGGCGCTTCGCAGCGCCCATTTACTGTATTACACGCGCACCTCTCCTGTGCCCGCCAATAAATGTCGACGCGCCATCCACAGGTTTGACAGGGCGAACAACGTCACCATCTGAGCCGTGTTCTTGGCCAACCCTCGAAAGCGCACCTTTTCATAACCAAACTGGCGCTTGATCACCCGAAACGGGTGCTCGACCTTGGCGCGAACCTGAGCCTTGGCCTTCTCGATCTTGCGCATCGCTTTGTACAAGGCACTCTGTTTCCCGTGTT